>JAAXHE010000046.1:6872-66557 GCA_012271065.1 Candidatus Latescibacterota bacterium | reverse complement strand
GCCTCCGTGGGAGACGACAAGGCTGAATTCCGTGGCCATACGCAGGCGCCTGGAGAACCTTGGATGAATGAAATAGTAGTAGACGTCGTAATCGCCGCTGTGCGGCAATCGGGCGGTCCAGACGGCCGGTTGCGCGCCGTCGCCGGGTTTCTTCCACCGGAAGTTGCTTTCATACCGGCCGAAGGAAAACGGCAACTGCCGCTCCTGCCAGTTGTCACCTTTCAACTGCGGTCGGAGATAGCGCCGCACCCTGCGGACCGGCATTTCGAAACCCTCGTCGTCGTTGTCCACGATGATCTCGGTCAATCCGGTCTCATCCGGTGCCACCTCCCTCACGTAGGTCGTAGCGGATCCGTCCATCGGTTGTTCGGGGATGCGCAACGGCGCCATCAGCACGCGACGGTTGCGTGCAAAAAACGGCTCGACGCTGACTCTCGATGGCCGTTCCCAGAGGATCAACCCCACCTCAACCTCCTGCCCGCCTTCTATTTCGACGCCCTTGACCGCCTCGTCTTCGCTCCCCATCGCTCGAATCTGGACGAATCCGCGCCCGGGCTCGCCGTTTCGAATCCTTACGATAACCTGATACACCATCATGCCCCACCCTTCGTCCACTTTGTATGCCTTTGCCCGTGTCAGTGTGTATCCGGGAACCTGGGTGCCGTGCAGCCAGTCGCTGACGAGGCGATGCAGGTCGGGTCGTTCCACCTGGCGCGAGGAATCCCCGACAGCCGCCCGCTCGAATGACCCGAAGTCGACCGCCGCGTGCCGGTTCGCCGCTTCGAATCCGCTGACCAGGTCTCTGAACGTCTCGTCACCCACCACGGCCTGCATCATCCCGAACATGGAGGCGCCCTTGGCGTCGACGACCGCACGGTAGAGTTCAGCGTCGGCACTCGGATCCAGCTCCGCGAAGGAACGCTGGCGCATCTTTGACGTTACCGTATCCCATGAGACGCCTTGCGCGCCCCTGTTGCGCCGGAACCGGCCCCGGAACCTGCCCCTCCGCGAATAGAAGCCTTGTTGCAGGCTGGTCTCGAGATGTTGCTGAATATAGACGGGCATTCCGCGCTTGAGCAGGGAGTAGTGTTCGCCTTCGAAGCCCTTGTTGAACGACCAGAGCTGCGCAACCGGACTCCGGTAGATGCCGCCCTGAGTCGACTCCCGGCCGAAAAATGTGCGCAGGACGGCGCTGACCAGCAGATCCCGTTTGATCCTGGCGGGATCGTCGTTTCGCCGTTGTCGCCGCTGCATCCACTTCAGACGCCGCTGCAGATTGAGCCGCATCAGCACGTCCTCTTCCAGCATCAGCACTCCCGGCTGCACGAGTCCTCCGGCTTCCTCCCATCCGTCGTAATACCATTGTACCTGGAATGGCACCTCCACAACCGACAGGCGTTCGTAGGGATAGGCCAGCCCGGTTTCCTGTTCAACGCTGTCCAGGATTTCGCCCAGCGTTTCGAGGGCGTCATCCCTTGCGTCTTCGAAGAAGGTGACCTGCCTGGCATGGGTCGGATGAACGTAAACGGCGCATTGGATATTATGAATTTCGGCCTGGAAGACTCGGTAGACGCCAGCGTTGAGAGAGAGAAAGGGCACGGGGCGTCGTGCCTTCCACGAATGGACCTCCCGACCGCCCTCCGCCTTCCGGCTGACCGGCATCCCCTGGGTTACAACCTCCAGTCCCACCGGAAGAGAGATATCCAGATCCGCGGTGGCGAAGGACACGGGTCTGCCATCCTCGTGTCCGTAGTCCACGCCCGGCGAAGGGTACCACCGGCTGCGGGGCGGCAGGAATACGGAATTCCCCCCGATCCAGGCGGTCAGATCACCTTTTCTACCCGGCCCCGTGCGCCGCTTCTGCAGTCGCCTCGCGTCCGGATGACGCCTCAGATCGAATCCGCTGAGGTCAATCGAACCGTCGTATTCGAACGTCAACGTCGCCATGCTGTCGGGTTGGAGCGTTCGGGCGACCCGTACGACGGCGTATTCGCGTTGCCAGTCGGCGGCGGCGCCCTCACCGTTTTTTTCACTCACGGTTCGCAGTCTCAATCCCGGATTGAGGCTGAAAACGAGGGTATCCAGCGGCGCGGAATGAGGGTTCGAAACGCTCAGAACCGCCCTGCCCCGCAGCGGCGCCCGGGCGGTCGCGAGGTCCAGGTCGAGCGAGTAATGCGAAACGGCCACCGTTGGATGTCCGGCATATCTCTCCTGAACTTCCAGCTGCGCCATCCTGAATGCCAGATCTGACGAGTCCCGGTTTTCCATGTAGATGTACAGGCACAGCGCGGCGCCGAAACCGCCGGCGGTCAGACATCGACCGAACCAGCGCCAGGGCCGGGACTGGGGCAGCCGTGGATACCGGTCGATTGACAGGCCAAAGAAGAACAGGGCAAGCATCGTGTAGAAGAACCGGATTTCGACGACGCGCCGAATATCGCCAAGCCCGAGCATATCCGAGTAGAACACGGGGGCGAAGAATGCGCCGAAGTCGTAGACGCCGCCGTATCGGCGCCCGAGGAACAGGAGAACAATCAGGACGTAAGCGATGGTCAGCACGGTCACCGCGGCCTGACGGCGCAATACCGCCCCGAGGAAAAACGTAAGCGCGGACATGTAGATCAGGCCCGGCAGGTTCAGCAGGAGCAAGTACGTCAGATAGGGTCGAATGGCAAACGGCGCGCCCGTAATGCTGATCTTGGCCGCCTGCACACCGAGGCTGAGTACCAGCACGATCAGGCTCAGCGTAATCAGCGCACCCAGAACCCCCAGATACTTCCCCATGACCAGTTCGGCGGTAGAAAGCGGACGTGCGGCGACCACCTCGTAAATCCCGGCGCGTTCATCAGCGGCCCGGAAGTCACCCACGATAAACGCGATCACAACGGTCTGGAGGAGGCTGTAGACAAAAAATGGCATATAGGCGCCGATTCCGCTGACCGACTCGAATTCAACGCCTCTGGACTCCGCGATCGCCAGGCCGATGCCCAGAACAACGGGGATGAGTACGCCGATACCACCCAGGATGCGAAACCGGATCGTACGCATCAGCATTTTGCGTTCGTATCTGGCTACGGACAAAATGGTGAAGACGGTATTCATGGCCTACGCCGCCCCTTCCGCATTCTCCATGCCCATAAAATAGACGTACGCGTCTTCGAGATTTGGCGTGACCGGTTCCGCGTGGGCCGGCGGCGGGCCATCGCCCACGAACCTGAGATCCATCCGGCCTCCGTCCACTGCGACCGTCACAACCAGAAACCGTTGGGATATCGTTTCGAATTCGGCATCGTCCGCCTGCACGCGCCAGGTCTTGCCTTCGGCGCGAGTAACGAGTGCCTCCGGAGATCCCCTGTAGACGATCCGTCCTGCATTCAGCACCGCCAGGTCATCACAGGTACTCGAAATGTCACCCACGATATGGGTGGAGATCAGGATTGCCCTGTCCCGACTCAACCGCGCGAGGATCCCCCGGAAGCGTATGCGTTCTTCGGGATCGAGTCCCACCGTGGGCTCGTCAACAACCAGGATTTCCGGATCGCCGACGATGGCTTGAGCGATCCCGAGACGCCGCATCATACCCCCGGAAAACGTACCCGTCCGGCGGTCGCGCGCTTCGTAGAGCCCCACGTTCTCGAGTGCGTCGCGCACCCGCGCCTTTCTGCCGTTCCTGCGCCGGCCCGTCGCCAGCCGGTCCATATAGTCCATGAATTCCCACGCCGTCAGTTGCGGGTACGACCCGAAGTGTTGTGGAAGATATCCCAGGCTGCGACGCACGTCGGAGCGGTTCCGCTGCAGATCCCACTTACCGATGCTGACACGGCCAGATGTCGGCGCCATTTGAGTTGATAGAATCTTGATGAGCGTGGTTTTTCCCGCTCCGTTAGGCCCGAGCAGCCCGAATGTTCCCTTTCCGATCTCCAGGTCCACGCTGTCCAGCGCGGGCACGGTTCCCTTCGGATAGATTTTCGTCAAGCCGGTCGCAACGATGCGCATTTCAGGCCCCACATCAGGGTACAGAGGGAAAAACGTGCTTTATGAATTAGACCGGTCAGCGGTGAAGATCGTTCCTGACCTGTTCGCAAGAAAACGCGCGGAACGGCCCCTTGCCGCCTGTGCGGTCAGGGGTTGTTCGACTCTGTCGTCGAGACGGGATCCAGGCGTCTTCCTGCCGTCAACTCCACCTTGATATGGCGCGTATCCAGCTCAGGCATTGCGGGGCACGGCAACACGTGCGCCGTATCCGATGGCACGGCTCGAGAGGCAACTTCCGAGAAGGCCGCGGCGGATTCCGGTGAACTGACATAGGCAAATGTCAGACAGACATCCTTCCGCGAAAGCGACACCCGTTCGAGGACGGTCGTCAACTGTTCCGTAACGCGTTCCGCCTCCAGGTCCGGCCGCTCGCCCGGGGGCGCCCTCAATTCGCCCACCTGGACCAGTTCCCAGTCGCGAACGCGGCTGCTGCGAATCCGCAAGGCGCCCTCATCCGGGATTCCGGCAGGCGGCTGCGTTTCCGACCGTATGCCGTCCCGGGAAATGCGCTTTACGACCGTGACATGCAGGAACAGGGTTTTACCGAAGATCTATTCACCGGGATGTCGCCCTCAATGACTGACAGGTTAAACACCCCGGGTACGCTGCGCGAAATGATCGTGTCCGGACGGGCCCGGTGAATGCTCAACTCCAGGGGAACGGACTGTTGGATACCGGATGGAGCCTTCCCTCGACATAGCGGGAAAAGCGGAACGGCGCCAACAGACGCGTAGACTCGCCGAGGAGTTCCTCGGCCACCAGCCTGCCCACCCCGATCATCTTGTATCCGTGATTCGAGTCCGCAATGATGTAGCAGTTCTGGTGAAACCGGTCGAAAACCGGGAAACTGTCGGGTGTAAACGCGCCAATGCCTCCGGACGGCTCTTTCTTGAAGAGGGATGACTTTCCTTCAAACCGCTTGTGACAGAATGCCAGCGCGGAACACCACTGATGGGCGAACTGCTCGCCCACGATGAAATCGGGGGATTCCGGTCCATAGGGGTCCACAGCCACGTCGTCCGGAGGTCTCTCCACCCGGTAGGGCATTGCCCCGCCCTGAACGCCCCCGAAGTGGAAGTCGGGTTTGTAGTAGATGCCCCACAGGCGATCGGTAATCAACGAACCGTCTACGTCCGAATACAGAGGCGCGTCCGTGTCCAGATGAATCACCGGAGGCATCCTGCCGTCGTTGGTCTTGAGAAAATCGGGGTTGACGCCGAGCGTGCCTTCCTGCAGACACCAGTAACTCCACATCGGTATATCGTGGTGCAATGCCCCGTCAGAACCCTTGATGGTTACCGATTCCGGCAGATCCAGCATGTCCCAGAGCAGCTTTGCCCACGGCCCCGCGGCGACAACGACCTCGTCCGCCCGGATCACGCCGCGATCCGTTTCCACGGCCGAGACCGCCCCTCCATCGAATCGGAATCCGGTGACCTCGACGCCTTCCAGAATCCTGACCCCTTCGCTCCCGGCCTTGGCGGCCAGGCCCGTCATCGACGCACGGTTGTTGGCGTACCCCCCTCGCTTTTCATGGAGGACAGACGTAATTCCCTTCGCCTGCCAGTCGTGAAACAAATGCCGCATATATTTCAGGCAGTCCGCGTCACCCTCTATAAACTCCGATTCGTAACCGATTTCGCGCTGCTGTTGTGCGATGCTGGCAACGTCCTCATGCATGGACTCGGGGCTGATCTGCATGTAGCCGACGGGATGGTAGCTGAACGCCTCCGGATCGGTCTCCCAAATGTCGACGCTGTGCGCCATCAGTTCGCGCATGGCCGGTTGGAAATAGTTATTGCGGATGACGCCGCAGGCGATGCCGGAAGCCCCCGCCGCCACCCCCTTCTTGTCCACGATCAGCACATCGGACCGGGAAGCTCTGCGCCGGCTCTTCAAGGCCCGCGCCAGGTGATAGCCGGTACTCAGACCGTGAACCCCGGCGCCGATAATCAGATATGTCGTGTGTTCGGGTATCCGCACGGTTGCCTCACATTCACGTCTCCGGCGCTCCGGCGCCAAAAATACTAGTATTCCATTCCGGCATATAGCTCCTCGTCCACCCGGGCTGCCACGACCGTCAACTCCGGCTTCTCCAGCCAGGCCTCTCCGGTCCGCCGCATTTCCTCCAGTGTCGTCACGGTCACCCCCCTTGCGCCAAAGCCCTCAGCCACCCTCGCCCAATCCACCGGTAGGAAATCCACGCCGCGATACGGGATGTTACGCATGGCCTGGGCGACCTTGACAATTGCCAGGGACCGGTCGCACATCACCACGAGCAACGGACGCAGCCCAAGCCGGCGCGCGGTTTCCAGTTCCTGGACCATCATTGCGAAACCGGCGTCGCCGAATACGCCCGCCACCGGTCGGCCAGGCCGTATGAGCGCCGCCGCCAGCGCCGACGGCAGACCGTACCCCATCGCGGAAAGGCCGTTTGACGTCAGGAACGTCCCCGGCGAAGCCGCCCGCCAGACCTGCGAGACCAGCATCTTGTGCGCGCCGACGTCGACGGAAAGAATGGTCTCACCGGGCAGCGTTTCGTGTAACTCACGCACCAGATGGAACGGGGCAAGCCCATTGGCGCCGGCACCCGTGCCGGGACAGATCGCATCCGCGACACCCTGCCTCGCGCCGCGGATGTCGGCGGCCGTCCAGGTAGCGCGCGTCTTATATGCTTCGAGCAGGCGATCCAGCAGAATTGTGACGTCGCCCACACACTCGGAAGCCGGCATGAAGTCGCCAAAGGCAATCGAGCAGCCGGCCAGAGAGTAAACCGGCTGACGAAGATGCCAGTCCTGGGCGGATTCTACCGGATCGAAACCCACCCCCAGAAGGCAATCGCTCCTCCTGATCAGATTCACGAGAACCGCGTCTCCCGCCGCAGACGCCACCGTGCCCAGATACCCCGGACCGAACTCATCGGCGATACCCTTCGCCTGCGGCAGCACGACGTAGGGAATCTGCGACTGAGAAAAAAACCGGCGCACCGCAGCGGAATCCCGCGTGACGTCCAGCGCGACGCCCACAATGCCCACAGGACGTTCAGCCCTGTTCAATACCGCCGCTATCGCGTCGAGACTCCCGCTGTGCCCGCAAGTCAGGTCCGGCGTGGACGCCCCCTTGCCATGGGACGCGCGGTCCACGGCGACGTCATTCGGTATCGTGAGGTAAACCGGTCCGGCCGGCGCGGCGGTCGAGACCCTCAAAGCGGACGTTATCGTTTCCCGAACGCCTGTTTTCGACAGGTCGACCGACCATTTGCAGACGGGGCCGAACAATTCATTGAGCGACAGATTCTGCTTCTGACTGACCACGGACCGGGATGCCGGGCTGCGCGCGGATATGGCCAGTATCGGGTCTCTGTCGAGGTACGCGGCGCCGACGCCCAGCACCAGATTGCAGGCGCCAGGGCCAAGCGTCGCAAGGCAGACGCCAGGCGTACCCGTGAGGCGTCCGACGGTGCTCGCCATAAAGGCTGCGGCGGCCTCATGACCGGTCAGTACGAATCGGATTCCTGCCTTCTCCAGCGCCTCGATCAGGTCCACCACCTCGCCGCCGGGGTGGCCGAATACGTACCGTACCCCGCCTTCGTGCAGGGTTTCCGCGATTGCGGCCGCACAGGATCGCATGGACTCTTGGGCTCCTGGTCGATTCCCGGATTCGCTGCAACGTCCGGAAAATCACGCCATTGCGGGCTGGAACCGGCCTCCGGGCTCCTCACAGCTTGTCCACGAACTCCTGGTTGTGACGCCGGAGCCGGGCATCGCTGCCCAGCGCATAGTGCCTGGACATATCCGGAGAGTACCTGCTGGCTGGCGGACGCCGTCCCAACGCTTCCGCGATCGATCTGACGTGGTGTGGCCCTGCTCCGCAGCAGACGCCCAGGTACCGCACGCCCATTTCGAACGCTTTACGGGCAAACCCGGCCATCTCATACCTGTGGCATGTAAAGGGATCCAGCGCCGTGGGAAACGAACCTCCCTCCGGCGGACTATGGGAGTCCGTTTCCACGAGCGACTGAAACGTCGGTTGCTCATCTGTCGTACGATACGGTACCGGCAATGCCGCCACGTGGCAGGACACCGAACGCCGGATGCGTTCAACGTCGGGCAGCATGGTCCGCGGTCCCCTGGCGCAATTCACCCCCACGACGTCAGCGCCTGCCTGTTCAAGTCGAATTGCGGCCTCATCCAGCAGGACGCCATCCCTCAATCCTTCCTCGCGATGGTGCGCAAAGGTGACGACAGCCGGCATGCCGGCGCGTCTGATGGACGCCAGCGCCAGCGCAGCCTCCCCGAAAAAGGAGAATGTCTCGGCGATCATGAAATCCACGCCCGCCTCGGCCGCCCAGGCCACCTGCTCGTCGAACATCGCCGCAACCTGCCCATCGGTTTCGCGATCGGCCGGATCCCAAATGTTGGTATTGCAGATGTTGCCTGCAACCAGCGGGCGTTCTCCATCGACGGAGGCGGCGACCGACTGCGCGATTGACAACGCGTTCTTCTGCAACGGCTCCAGAAGGTGTTCCCTGCCGATGATGCGCAGTTTTTCGCGGTGCCCGTAGTATGTAAACGCCTCGATCACGTCGGTGCCCGCCCGCCAGAATTCGCGATGCAGCCCGGCCACGACATCGGGATGCTCGAGTACGACCTCCGGCACGTATGGCCCCGCCTGCAGATACCCCCGGCGCTCGAGTTCAAACAGGTACCCCTCGGCGCATATCACCGCGTCTTCGTCAAGCCGCTGCAACAGGCCCCGGGTGTTTTTCGACGCACTTTCGTTCATCGGGATGAGTCCTTCGTTTTTCCACTGCTGATCATTGGGATCATTCCCTTACCAGTGACGTTGGACCGGGATCTTCCAGCACGGTCTGGCCGTCGGGCGTATCCAGAAACCGGCGAATCACGTTACGGGTGATCGTCGAGACGTTATTCGCGTATCCGTTGTGGGAGAGGCTGCCCGTCCAGGTTACGGATCCAGCGGAAAAAACCGCGCCTCCCCCGGCAAAGTCCATGATTGCCAGGTCGGCTGTCGGCGAGACGTGCGTGCGCCGGGCCGGGATAAAGTCGGGGTGCGCCGCCCGGGCAAGTACGACAGGCTCAGGCGTGAACCGGTCCCACGCCCAGGACTGCACGGCATCCATTTCAAACCCTGCCGCGCTGCCCAGGTTCAGACCGAAGTCTCCGATAACCTCGTCCTGCCCGACGCCATTGAACACCCATGCGTAACTGGGGTCCATGCTCGACGGAAGCCTCCGGAATCCTCGTTCTTCATCGGCTTCGATCCAGGCGTTCGACGCGTGTTCCACTCCGACCGTCCGCCGCGGCGGACGTCCACGCCTTGCCCACAGACCTCCGAGTTCCAGTGTGGTGCTGTGTTGGGACTCCCCGGGCGCGGGATCGTACGTCGGTCCGTAGTCCCCTTCTCCGCCACGGCGAAGTTCAAGCAGGTACGGCCGCCGGGGGTCGATGGACATCACCCAGTAGAGTCCATTGCCGCTCAAATAGACGAGGCGGCCCCCGTTTCGGACATACGCCGCCAGGCTGTCGACCATGGTTTCGGTGTGGTATTCGGGATGGCTGCCCATGACCACACATCGGTAACCGGAAAGCAGGTCGGCGCCCCCGCGGTGAAGGTCTTCGTCCGCCAATACCTCGTATTCGAACGCCTTCGCCTCCAGCCAGTCGATCAGGTAGAGGTTCGCCGTGATGTTGTGCGCCCCCCAGTTCTGAAATCCCGCGCCGGGATTCCATCCCCGCGTGGGTTGAAGGCGCGAATAATAGTGAACCATCGACCCGTCGCTGTGTACGTCGTACATGCACAGCGTACGGTCCAGTACTCCGTCTTCTGTATAGCTGTACGCGGCGCGGTTACTTCCGTATGCCTGCCACGTGAGCGTGGGAACCAGAAAGGCTATTTCGGACCGCGGCGTCTTTGACGTCACGATAAACGGCACGAACAGCGTGTCCGAATCAGTCCCGGCGCGCAGCGTATATATGCCGGATCTCGCGTCGGGCGGTATCGCAACCGAAAATGACGTCGGCCATCCTGCATCTTCCAGGTCGTCTTCGTGCAGGTAGATCGCGTTGTAGTCGTCAGGCCGATCCGTATAGAGCCTGGACGGCATTCCCCTCCAGAAGGGACCCGTCACCGCGCGCCCCGGCGCATTGACGGCAAGCCCATGGTTCATGTTGTCCGACAGATCGACGACCCGGGGGCCCGTCACCTCCAGGCCGAAATGCCAGCATCCGATAACGGGACCGAGAGACAGCGGGTCCTGTCCGTCTGCAAGCGCCTGGACCTCTTCGCGGTCGAGCGCGGCTCCGAAAATTACGGGTTGTGCGATCTTTCCCGTGAAATGAGCCCAGTGGCTGCCGATTCGATCGGGGTCCTGACAGGCGCCGAACAACAACGGCGCGTTGCCCGCGAACACAGGACCCTTCGCGACATTTTTCGACGAAAGACTCAGGGTGTCGCGGGACGATCGGGTTTCGACCACGCCTGCCGTATCTCCAACCTGCTGGTAGAGACGAATTTCGCCCGGATCGGGACGGTACGAGAACGCCACGAACTGCCAGTTGCCAACGTGAATGTTCTCTCTGGCAGTCGCCCAGTGCGCCGTCCTCCCGTCGTGAGACACGGCTGCAGTCAGAAACCGCTCGCCGGTGAAGAAAATCCCGTAGCCAAGGTTGTCGCGCGCCCACTTCACGGCGAGGGCCCGCCATCCGCCGCCGCCCAGCGATGGCTGAAACCAGAGGCCCACGGTAAACGCGACTGTTGGATTCAGCGTATCGGAGTGGGGAATCTCTACGTACGAACCATAATCCGTCGCCTGGTCGGAAACCTCAATCCGTTCCGGCTGCCCCCACGATACGCGTTCTTCCCGGTAACCTGGTCCGTCAGGATTCGGATCGCCGTGAATCAGCCGCGAAAGGTTTACCTCGACGGTACCCGGAGGACCGCCCAGTTTGAAAGCGACATCCGCTCCGGCCGGAAGGGTTATCTCATCGGCGTAGCCTTCCAGCCCCAGACCGGGGACGGGCGAGGATTTCTCGAATCGAGGATTGGACAATATTCGTACCCTCGCGAGCGCGAGCTACCAGTTCGCTGTACCGATTCGGGCGCCGCTACAGGCGGGCGCCCGGGAGTCACCTAAATATACCTCACCAGACCGCCGTCGACGTCTATAGATGCTCCGGTAATGTAGCTTGCGCGTTTGCTTGCCAGGAAAGTCACGACTGCCGCGATCTCGTCGGCTTCCCCCACCCTGCCCAGCGGTGTTTCCCGGCCGGCCTGTTCGTAATATTCCTCCAGTTCCGCGTCCGGCGCGAAATAGTCCAATGTGCTTCCCCAGGCCTGGCTCTTCACGTTGCCGGGATTCACGCTGTTGACAAGGACACCGTATGGCGCCAGGTTGTCCGCGAGACCCTTGCTGAACGCCAGGCATGCCGCTCTGTCTGTGCTGTTGGCGATGTATTCCGGCGCGATCTGGCGTCCAACTATGGAATTGATGTTGATAATCCTGGCCTGCGTGCTTTGTTTCAGATAGGGCAGTGCGGAACGCACGCAGTGCATCGCAGCGAACAGCTTCACATCGAGGTCCGCGCGCCAGCGAACCTCGTCCACCTCTTCGAACGTACCGGGAAGCGCGCTGCCGGCGTTGTTTATCAGAATATCCAGGCCACCAAGCGCCGCGGCGGCCTGTTCCACGAACGACTGGACCTGTTTGCCTTCCGTGACGTCGGCAGTGCGGGAGAATACGTCCACGCAGGTTTTCTCCCTGAGCGCCGCCGCCGTCTCTTCAAGTACGCCCGCGCCGCGGGCGCAGATCGCGAGAGCCGCGCCCTCTCTTGCGAGTTCGAATGCAATTGCCTTTCCGATTCCCGTGCTCGCGCCTGTCACCAGCGCCCGACGGCCTTTAAGCCCAAGATTCATTAATACCTCCAATTGTCCGAATACCGGGGCAAGGCAGTACCTCGGGCGTGTTCCGCTACCCCTCCTCCGTCCGTCGCCCGGATGGGCTTCTTCAGCGGGCGGCTAGTACATCGCACCCGTTGTCACGCTTATGTCCTCCCCGTTGATTCCCCGCGCTTCATCCCGGCACAGGAAAACAACCAGATCGGCGATTTCTTCCGGGCGCAGGAACCTCCCCTGAGGATAGGATTTCATGACCTCTTTGCGCATGGCTTCACGGGAAAGACCCTGGTCGTCGGCCCACCTCTGCAGATGCATTTCACCTGACGGGGTCTCAATTGTAGCAGGGCTGACCGTATTGGCTGTGATGCCGTGAGGAGCCACTTCCAGCGCAAGAGACCTGTTGAATCCCAACAAACCGTGCTTGGACGCCGCGTACGCACTGTAATCGGGCGTGCCGACGTGTGCGTTTGTGGAGCCGATCGATACGATCCGTCCCCAACCGTTTTCGATCATATGCGGCAGCGCGTGCCGGGTACACAGGTAGGGTCCGATCAGGTTGACGTCAACGACCCGCCTCCACGCCTGGTCGTCGTGGTTGAGAATCGGATGGATTACGTTTGTGGCGGCGTTGTTCACCAGAACATCCAAACTGCCGAAGGTCCCCACCGCCAGGCCGACCATCTCCTCCACATCCGCTGAAGAACACACGTCTCCGTCCAGGGCGACGCAACGAACGCCCGTTTCCTCGATGTCCAGCCGGGTCGCCTCGATCTCGTCGACGGCGGCGAAGTATTTCACCTCGCTCTCCACCCGCTTCACGCGACGGCTGCTCAGGGACATGATACAGACGTCGGCGCCCCTTCCCGCAAGACGCATTGCGATGGCCCTGCCCAGTCCGCTCGCGCCGCCCGTGACAACTGCGGCGCGTCCCTTGAGGAAACCATCGGGCATATTGCAGTCTCTCGCGAGGAGTGAACAAGACGATCGAGTGTCCTGTCCCAAAAATTCCTCACCATTCGACCGGCGATTCATCCCGTCTCGCTACGTTCCCCTCGCTCGCCGACCTTACGCAGGTCGGAGACGCCTTGCGAGACGGGCGACTCGGCGGTCGAATTCAGGCAACTTATTTCCGGGACAGAACACTGATTGCTTCCGCCAGGACTGATCTCCAGCAGGTACATCACCATAACGTTGTCCCGACCAAAATTGAGGTGGAAGGCATCGGATAACTCGGCGACCCGCCGGATCTGGTCGGTATTTTCTTCGAATGTCGGGCTGAAGTGAAAAAAGCTGAAGTCGAGGAGCTTCGCCTCCAGCCCCGCAGCCGAAATCAACTCTGACGTCCGGACCTGGCTTAAGGCCGAAATCTGCATCAGATAGGCCACGCCGCCATCGGCCAGCATCTCCGGAAGGAGAGTGAGCAGATGATCGAACAGGTTCCTGCCCCAGAAATCGGCGGGACGGTGCCCGGCAGTCTGTTTCATGGGATCCACCGGCATCTGATACAGGCTGCCGATTACCAGGTCGTATTTTTCTTCGGGAATATAGGTATAGAGGTCCAGCACCCTTCCGGAAATGCGGTCGGCCACGCCGTTTCGAAACGCGTTCGTCATTGTATTGCCCACCGCTTCCTTCTGGACGTCGATGGCCACAACCTGTTCCGCTCCGTTCAGCGCGAGCTGGACGGACAGGATTCCGGTGCCGCACCCCACGTCCAGACAGCGTTGACCCCGACCGGCACGCGTTCGAAACAGGTGCTTCCAGATCAGAAAGCTGCCCTGCGTGGGAGCGAACACGCCCGGATCGCACACAATCTCGGGAAAAGGCAGCGGGAAGAGTGTCCTGTTGCTCTCGTCTACCCATGGATGCGGTACGACGGCATCATTATGACGGATCCCTGCCGTCGCGAAGGAGTGCGGCTGGACCCGCTTTCGACCCGCCTCCGTACACGCCAGCGCTTTCCTGGCTTCGGCAATGTGATCCGGCGTGACGCCGCAGCACCCGCCGACGATCTTCGCCCCCTCTTCACGCCAGGCCTCGGCCAGCATTGCAAAGCGCCGGGGCCCGACCGATGTGTCGAATTTCCAACCGGGATCCAGGTAACGACCAAGATTCGGGTATACGCCCAGTGGAAGATCCGTAAAGTCCCTCAGCCACGAGATCATCCCGGGTACGTGTTCTATCGGCAGACAGTTGATCAACAGGGCGCCAATCCCCATTCGCTGGAACCGGCCGACCAGTCTGCCGAAATAATCTCCTTCCGGACCGCCCCAATGCTGTCCGTGTACCCCGCACAGACCCTGTCGGCAGCGCCGGAAGCTCAGCCACACCGGAATACCTGTCTGAATCATCATTTCAACCGCCGGAAGTGTGAGCTCGTCCCGGACGATTGACATTGTCTCCATCAAAACAAGGTCGGGCGGTTCGTCCGCGAATACCCTTGCCAGCAGTTGCAGGCGCTCCAGCCGCTGAGACGAATCGATGTCTCCGTTCACGCTGAAGGCCACCGCGCATTCGTCTTGCCTCCCCAACTCCCGATTCGCCTGGCGGGCCAATTCGATGCCGCGTCGGGCCACATCCATCCAATGCGATATCCCCTCGTCCGCCGTCCACACGCGCCCGTCAATCTCCGACCCCTCGAGAATTCCCCAGGTGTTGGTTGAAATCACGTCGCAGCCGACCTTTACAAATCGTCGGTGTACATCCAGCACCTTATAGGGTTCATGGTACAGTGCCCAGGTGCCCCAGAGGCTGTGATCGCTTATGGCGTGATCCTGGAGGCCTATCCGGTCCAATTCAGATGCGACGCCGCCATCCAGAATCACACAACGGTCCTCGGTTATGGATTTCTGAATGCGGCGGTAGGATCTTGAGAAAATGCCGCCCATGCGGAATACGCTCCGATGCTACGGCAGCCTGGCAGGCCGGCGACCATTCCTGTTCGTTCGGAACGACACAATATCGCGCTAAGGGCCGTTCGCACGGTGGTGACGCAATAATGGACCAACACCGCCAAAGATAGCCCGGAATGGCTGAATGCACAAATGCAATCCTCACAACCTTCATGTCGCCGTAAACCCTGAAGAAGATCGACTTATTTCGATTATTACTTCGATTTCAGTTAAATAAAAAAGATCCCGGTTTCCTGATCCGGGATCCAAAGCCCAATCTTGATTCGTCGTTTTACGGTGACGTTAAATCGAATAGACGCGAGTTAATTCAGGCGATTCGACGTACGATACCTGGGATGCTTCGGGTCACTGGACGTGGATGGAAGAAGGCATCCTACCGGTCGATCCTTATGTCCCGTTTCGGAAGTCTGCGGCGCGGCGACGCGGTGCTGTTTCCCACGAATTGAGGCTAATTCAGTGAACAGGCGCCGGGGCCTCTGGGGTCTCCGCAGGTCCCGCATGGTCCCGGCAGCGTACTCGCATCGGTTTGACCGCTGCCACCGTTTACAGCGAAAACCGATAGCTGCTTTTCGAGATCGCTGCTGCCGCAGGACGGACAACTCGGTTTCTGGCTGCCCTGAATCAGCGTCTCGAAGGGATGACGGCAACTTCCGCAGATGAACTCGAATATAGGCATCGCCTGCTCCTTATTGTGCGACACGTTCAGGGTGCGCATACAGATTGAAACCCTTCCTCCGAACGAACCCCGCGAGGGTAATACCCACATCGGATGCAAGATCAACCGCCAGTGAGCTGGCCGCGGAGACGCTTGCGACTACAGGTATTCGCGCGACTGCCGCTTTCTGTACGATTTCAAAACTCGCTCTTCCGCTCACCGTCAGCAAGGCGGCTCCCGCAGACGCTCCCACCAGCCGGTCGAAAAGCAGGGCGCCGACGGTTTTGTCCACTGCATTGTGGCGTCCAACGTCTTCGGAGCATACAAGCGCGCGGCCGTCCCGATCGAATGCGGCGGCGGCGTGTACGCCGCCGGTATGGGAAAACGTGGGCTGAATCCGGGTCATCCGTTCCATCGACTCGATGAGCAGTTCCTTCGGAATTCTCGGCCCGGGCGGCAACACCGCACAGCGCGCCACCAGGTCCGCAATGTCCTGCCGACCACAGACACCGCACGCCGACGTGGTGAGTGTGCCGCGCCGGCTGGCGCTCACCCGTTCGATATCCAGATTGTGCCCGGGCGCAGGAAGTACGTCGATCGCGTTGCCGTATCCTTCGGTCCCGGGCCGTCCGCAGTGAAAGACCCGTCCCACGTCTTCGACTGACGCGATAATCCCTTCAGAGAACAGAAACCCCACGGCCAGCCGCGCATCTTCTCCCGGCGAACGCATGGTAACGGCTACCGGATCCCCCGCGACGCGGATTTCCAGGGGTTCTTCAACTGCGAGTTCGTCGTGGGTCGAACGCGGCGGGCAGCCATCATCCACCCTCGAAACGGCGCGCTGTGAAATCCCTGGATTCAACTTTAATCCTCATGGTGTATGTGGTTCGGGCACAATTGTTTCTATACGAACCGGGCAGACCTTCAATTCCGCTGTCTCCGTGACCGGATCGTAGCCCGATCCCGTTAGGATATTCACCGGTACGTCGTTAAAGCCAAAACTTGCGAACACCGTGCCCCGCGGAGACTGTCGTGTCGCCTTCACCTTGATATTGATGGAACCCCGCGCGCTGGACATCTGACACCAGCCGCCGTCGGTAAGACCCCATGCGGACACGTCGGAAGGGTGTACCTCCAGCGTCTCTTCGGAAAGAAAATAGTCCATTCCTGCCGCCCGTCCGGTCTGAGTCCGCGTATGGTAGGCCTGCAACCGTCGGCCGGTTGTCAGCCATACCGGAAAGTCGTCGCTGACCGTCTCCGCCGGATTGCGATAACGATGCTTCGTGAAGATACCCCGACCGTTTGTGAACTCGCCCTCGTGCAACATGGGGGTACCTGGATGTTCGAACTCAGGGACCGGCCAGTGGTAATTGCCATGCTCTATCCGGTCCCAATCCAGTCCTGCGTATATTGGAGATACACTGCATAGCTCATTGAACACGTCTTCAGCAGAGGCGTACTCGAACCCGGGCGTTCCTAGCCGTTTCGCAATCTCACTGATGATCCACCAGTCAGGACGGGCTTCTCCCGGGGGCGGGACCGCGGCACGCAGCCGCTGGACGCGCCGCTCCGTATTTGTACACGTGCCGTCCGTCTCTCCCCAGGCAGTGGCGGGCAGCACGACGTCGGCGAGTTCGGCCGTTTCGGTCAGGAAAATGTCAATCACCACCAGGTGGTCGAGGCTCTGCAATGCGTGCGTGCAATGCGCCCTGTCCGGATCGGACACGACCGTGTTCTCCCCGTCGATCAGCATCGCGCGGATCCTGTCTCCGCACAGGTTCAATGCTGCCACCTTCGTGATCCCCTTTTCAGCTTCCAGACGCTTACCGTACAGCCGTGAGAACTTCGCCGCATTCTCCGGATCGTCGCACGATTGGAACCCGGGGAATTTGTCCGGAACGGCTCCTGAATCGCCCGCGCCTTGGATATTGTTCTGTCCGCGCATCGGATTGATGCCCGTACCCTCTCGCCCCACGTTACCCGTCATCAGCGCGAGATTACACAGGCACTGGACATTGTCAACGCCGCAGATATGCTCGGTTATTCCCAGCGTATAGTAGATCGCGCCGCGGTCCGCCATACCGAACCAGATCGCGGCGAGTTCGATATCCTTCGCCGGTACCCCCGTAATCCGCTCGGCCCATTCCGGGGAATATTCCTTCACGTGCTCGAGGAATTCTTCAGACTTCACCGTCCGGCTATTGACAAAGTCATTGTCGATCAAACCCTCCCGCGCAATGACATGGGCCATTGCCAGCAGGAGAGCGACATCCGACCCCACACGCAACGGAAGATACAGATCCGCCATCTCCGCCAGCGGAATGCGCCGCGGATCCGCGACGATCAGCTTTGCACCGCCCCGAATTGCTTTCTTCAGTCGCGTGGCCGCCACCGGATGGCACTCGGTCATGTTTGTCCCGATGCAGAAGAACACGTCGGGCTTGTCCATATCGACCAGCGGATTCGACATCGCGCCCCTTCCGACCGTGGCTGCCAGACCGGCAACCGTTGGGGCGTGTCAGGCACGGCTGCAGTTGTCTATGTAGTTGGTGCCGAAGCCGGCGCGGATAAATTTACCCATAAGGTACGCGGCCTCTGTAGGCGCACGGCCGGAGGCCACGCCATACGCGCCGTACTTTCCATGTTCCGTACGAGCATTTAGGAAACCGCGAGCCGCGCGATCCAGTGCCTCATCCCAGTTCGCTTCGCGCAGTCTGCCGTCACTCCGGCGTACAAGCGGAACCTTCAGGCGATCGCGGTGATGCACGAAGTCGAATGCGAATTGTCCTTTTACACAGAGCGCGCCGTGGTTCGCCGGACCGTCCATCGCAGGCTGGATACCCACGATTCTCTCCCCTTTCGTCATCAGGTCCACGGAACACCCAACCCCGCAATACGTGCAGATCGTACGCGTTTTTTCGATCTTCCCCGGTTCGCTGGCGCCCCGCAGCGCCTTTTTGTCCGCGAGCGCGCCAGTGGGGCAGGTCTGAATGCACTGCCCGCAGAACGTACAGGACGAGTCTTTCAGCAGACCGTCGAACTCGGTTACAATCTGCGTCCCGAAGCCGCGGTTCATCACGCTGATGGCGTCGTCTCCCTCCTGCTCGGCGCATACGCGCACGCAACGGTAGCAGGAGATGCACTTGTCGTAGTCCCGCAGCAGAAACGGATTGTCGTCCTCTGCCTTACTGCGTCCGGACTGAGTTCCCGCAAACCGGCCGGTCCGTACGCCGTACCGATCCACGAGTGCGCTCAGTTCCTGGGAAGCGTATCCGCTGAGAGGGTCCACGTCGATCTCGGGATTTTCCGACGCCACCATCTCCAGCAACACCTTTCGATACTTCTGAATCACATCCGTTTCCGTACGAACGACCATCCCGGGCGTCGCGGGCGTGGTGCAGGAAGCCATGGGGGTTCGGGCGCCTTCCACATCGACCACGCAGAGGCGGCAACTTCCGAAGGGCTTCAGCCGTTCGTCGTAACACAGGGTCGGCACGGATATCGAGTGCCGTTGCGCAACGTCGAAAACGGTTTCCCCGTCGGAGAACGAGACCGTCTCGCCGTCCAGGGTCATCGTGGCGGCGTTGGCTCTATCTTTTTCTCTGGTCATCACTCCCTGCCTTCCCGGTCAAGGGCGTTGGCGTCGGCACCATACCGGACTACTGTTGTAACACGTGCCTCTCGACCTGATCCGGAAAATACTTCATCAGGCTCTCGGTCACCAGTGGCGCCGCCGTACCCAGGCCGCACGCGCTGGTTGCCATCATCGTCTCGCCGATATCGTGTACCTCCGCCCGCCATTGCCCGACCTGCCCGGATCCGCCATCGCCGTCAAGCCGCTCGACCAGCCGGCGCGTGCCGATGCGGCACGGAAAACACTTGCCGCACGACTCGTCCGCAAAAAAGGCCATCGCACATCGGGCAACCTCCACCATGTCCCTGCTGTCGTCGAAGACGATGATGCCCCCGGCGCCCAGAAAGGACCCGTAACCGCGGAGGCTGGATTCGTCCAGCGTCGCTTCAAGCGCGGCGCCCGCTACAAAGCCGCCGGATAGTCCCGCCATCGTAACCGCCTGGATGTTCCGGCCATCTGGGGCGCCGCCGCCCCAATCGTAAAGCAGTGTTCTCAGGGGCAAGCCGAACGGAACTTCGTAATTGCCGGGATTCGCGATATCGCCCGACAGACTGATGACTTTGGTGCCCGACTGGCCGTTCAATCCAAGATTTCGGTACCAGTCTGCGCCCTTTCGGATGATCTGAGGTACAGCCACCAGCGTTTCAACGTTATTCACCGCCGTGGGCAGGTCCTCAAACCCGTGGGTTACCGGATACGGCGGCCGGTTTCTCGGAAACGGATGCCTGCCCTCCAGGCTGTTCAGCAACGACCCTTCCTCTCCGCACACATAGGCCCCTCCCCCGCGACGGATATGTATCTGAAAGTCGAAATCCGTCCCCAGGATGCCATTGCCAATCAGACCGGCGGCCTCCGCTTCTTCGATGGCGCATTCGAGAATATTCAGCGTTTGCGGATATTCGTACCGCAGGTAGATGAACCCACGCGTGGCGCCGGTCGCGAACGCGGCGATGACCATTCCCTCCAGTACCGCGTGCGGATCGTAGTCCATCAGGGCCCTGTCCTTGAAGCAGCCGGGTTCTCCCTCGTCAGCATTGCACACGACCGTTTTCGGACCGCCAGCGGCTCCCGCGACACCCTTCCACTTCTCGCCCGTAGGGAAGCCGGCCCCTCCCCGGCCGGCCAGCCCGCTCTCAGTGATCCGCTCCACAACCTCCGCGGGCCGCATCTGCGTTATTGCTCTCTCCAATCCGTTGTACCCGCGTGTCGCGTGATACCCTTCGAGATTCGAACGGTTAGGTGCGCGAATATGACGAAAGACGCACTCCTCCAATCCGCCGGGGTTCTCAGCCGGCAGCGGCGTGGGGACCTCCCGAAGGTACCGTGCGTGCGTCCCCACGAGAACCCGGTGGTTCTGAATCACCGGCACCGGTTCGTCACACCTGCCCGCACACGCCATCGGGACACCGTTCAGGGCGTCGCACATCTCCTGCGCGCCCCGGAGCACGCATATCGGGCCGGTGCACACGCGGAATCTATCGAGTCCACCGGGCGATCGGGAAATGTGATGGTAAAACGTCACGGTACCGAACAAGTCGGCAAGTGGTGTTTTCAACCCGGCAGAAATAGACCGGATGGCCTCATCGGAGACGTATCCGTCCCGATCATGGAACGCGTGCAACACCGGCAGCAGCGGCGCGGGTTCGTCTTTCCAGCGTCGAACCAGTTCGGCGTCCGAAGGGTCCGCCATTGCACACTCCCTGTCGATGCAAGCTTGGCAGAAAATAACGCCCACCGGCATCCTGCCAGCGGGAGACGCTTGTGACAACTCGAAATAATATAGACAAGATAAATGTAGCTGTCAAGGCGGGTTACGGCAGGTCGAGTCTCGTAATTTCGCGACAGATTTCGCGTCGACCCGTCAATACGGAGAGGTGATGCAGGGTGCATTTCGACGGGCTCGAAACCGCGGGTCCGGATTTCGGAGGACACCGTTCACAGACCTGGGTATCAGTGTCGCCGGGTGCAAAGCCACTTCAATTATCGGCAGGCAGAAAACGGGAGGCGGCAATAGGCGGACTCTTCGGATGACGCTGAATATCCGTTCAGACCCGCGGAACGAACCATTTTAGGGGTTTAGACGGACTTCCGACAGCCGGTTCATATGGGTTGACGATACCGCCCCGGTTGCGTTCAACCTGCCCTTTCACCGACCTTACCGCCACTGCCTGTCCAATCGCGAGTCAACACCGCCAAAGGAGATCTCCACGTACTTCGCACGCCGCCGTTGACCTGCAGCAACACCGAAAATTCCGCATGGGGATCGCCTGTTCCCATTAGCGGATCGAGCCGGATACTGTGTTCGCGCGACGCAGAAAACCTGGAATGCGAATGAAGATAATTCGTGTAAGTGTCTAAAATTCAATTAAATAGGAGAATTTAGACACAAATGCATTAAAAACAATAGATTATGGAAATATCCCGGCCTTGAATTCCGGATCCGGTTTGGTGAAAATTCGTGTAAGTTCTAGTAAATTTTTTTCTTGCGGCAATCAGCACTTTGGGTCTATATTATGTTTCGGCTTGATCGAGCAGGCCAAACGGGAGGAGAAAATGACGACAACCAAAAAGGATCTGGCGCTCGAAATTTCCGACCGGCTGGGCGTCAAGAAGCAACTCGCCTACGAGGTTGTAGATACGCTTTTCAAGGCTATGCGCGAGAGCCTCATTTCCGGTGACCGCATCGAGATTCGTGGTTTTGGAGTACTTGGCGTAAAAAACACCAAGCCCAAACCTGCCGCGCGCAACCCGCGGACAGGTGAAATCGTCTACGTGCCCGCACGAAAGAAAAGCTACTTCAAAGCCGGTGTGCTCATCAAGAAAGCACTCCACAAGCCGCTGGATCCAACGGGTCACGAGGAATCCGAACCACCGCACGGGTGAAAGGATCCCCGGCCGGTACCGCGGATGAATCTTCAACCATTGGGTCAGCCCGTACAGCAGTTCGCAGACCCGGTATTCCGGACGACAGTCCCACAGTAGATGCAAAAAGCGGAGCGCCAAAGACGCCACTCCGCTATTTTTGTGTACGAAATGTCCCTGATCCGTTGAACGTGGCTTTCACGAACGACCCGCCGTCGGCCACCCTTCATCAGCCCGCGTCCAGGCGGTTTTCGCGTTTCATCCGCGGTCGTGTATCGCGAGGCTTCCCGATCGACGTGCGTTTTGCGTCTCGTGCGCCCGCCCGTCAAGGCTAATGGAATACCACCATCTTCAACTCTGTCATCTCCTCCACCGCGTACTTTGGTCCTTCCTTGCCCATCCCGCTATCTTTCAATCCACCGTAAGGCATCAGGTCCGCACGCCATTGAGGGCCCCAGTTAACCATAATATTACCCGATTGCACCTTGTTTACGAATTGCATCGCGTGGTCCAGGTTCTCCGTGAATAACGCGGCCGACAAACCGTAATTCGTGTCGTTGGCCGAGGCGATGGCCTCATCGATCGTATCAAAACGGGTCAGTCCGACGGCCGGACCGAAGAGCTCGTCGCATGAGATCCGCATCTTGGGATCGACGTCCGCCACCACCGTAGGCGCGTGCAACGTGCCGTCCCGATCACCGCCCACGATCACCCTTGCGCCGCCCTCCCTGGCCTCGCGAATCCAGGCGGCTACCCGCTCGGCATCTCCTTCGCGGATCATCGGACCCATGGACACCGATTCATCCAGCTGATCGCCGATTTTCAGTGCCTCCACCTGAGGCTTGAGTACGTCGATGAAGTCCTCGTAAACGACCTTATTGACCATGACGCGCTGCGCGGAAATGCAAACCTGCCCGGCGTTTGCAAACCCTGTCGCGGTCGTCGCGGCAGCCACCTTTTCCAGATCGGCGTCGGGCATAACTATTAACGGCGAATTGGACCCAAGCTCCATCGTTACTTTCTTCAACCCCGCTGTTTTGCAGATCTGTTCGCCGACGTCCCTGCTTCCGGTGAACGAGATCTTGCGCACCCGGGAGTCAGAAGACAGCAGGTCGCCGATTTCGCCTCCCGGCCCCGTGATACACTGAACGGCTTCGGCCGGCGCGCCCGCATCCAGCAGAACTTCCACGAGTTTCATCGCGGAAAGCGGCGTGTCGGTGGCCGGTTTTACAATCACCGAATTTCCGGCCGCGAGTGCAGGTCCTACCTTGTGACACACCAGATTCAGAGGAAAATTGAAAGGCGTAATGGCAACGACAACGCCGCATGGCACACGAACCGTAAACCCGAATTTGCCCTCCGCACCGGTTGCGCCGTCCAATGGAATGGTCTCGCCGTAGAGCCGTTTTGCCTCTTCGGCCGATAGCGTCATCGTATCGATTGACCGGGCGGCCTCCCCTCGCCCTTCGGAAATGACCTTTCCCTCTTCGGCAGAAATGGTCTGCCCGAAATCCTCCTGGCGTTCCGCCATCAACTCGGCTGCACGATGCAGAATCCGGTATCGTTCGTGAGCCGGCATCGCCGCCATCACCTCCGAGCCCCTGGCCGCCGTCGCGAGGGCAGCCTGCACATCTCGTCCGTCGGCGCGTGGCACCGTATCGACAACGGATCCATCGTACGGGTTCAACACTTCGACCTTTTCGTCCTTGTCGATCCAGCGGGAATTGACGAACATTTTCATGATATTGCCTCCTGCGTAATCGGGCCGTTTTCAAATTCAGGCCGGCGGTTCGACGGACCGCGGCCGATGGGTCCACTATCAGGTTTTTTTTATAACGACAAGACTGATATCGTCAAGTGGCTGGCCGAAATCGAGCACGTCATCCTTGATGGCTTTGAATATTCCTTGAGCCGACAGCTCCTTGACACGGCGGAGAGTGTCCTCCAGCCGTTCGGGGAAATAGTCTTCGTCGCCCCGGCGATGGTCCGCAAGTCCGTCCGTATACAACAAAAGGATGTCGCCAGATCCTTGAAGCGTCCACACGTTGATCTCGTATTTTTTCTTGAAGCCAAGCACACTCTGGATCGCCTGCCGGTCTATATCCTCCTGTGAGGGCAGGGTGCCGATTGGAGGAAAATTCACGAAGAGATCCTCGCTGACGTCCATAATCCGATCCTGCCGATTTGAGAATACAACCGGGATGGGATGGGCGGCCGAAAGAAAAGTGAACGTGTCGTCCTCGCTGATCTCTCCATAGATCATCGTCAGGAATTTGCTGACGCTGGAAGAATTGTAGATCCGGGTATTCAGATTTTCGAACAGTTTCTCGGTAATCGTACCGAACTGGTCCAGCTCGTAGGTGGCGCCGAGCAGGAATGCCTCGTGCAGCATTCCGGCCAGCATTGCATCCGTAATCTGATGTCCGGAAACATCCACGAGGGCGACCCCGGCCATCCGTTCGCATCTCCTCAGATTCGCAGCTACGGTCCCGCGCCCTTCCTGCTCCGCCTTGTGTATCCGTGCCTCCAGATCATACCGTCTTTTGAAGTCGACATAAATGATATGATCACCGCCGATCAGGCCCTCAAGCGGAATCGTCTCTCCGTAGATTTCGATTCCCTCTAACTCGGGAATCTCACCCGACGGGGGCTTGATATGCTTGACGATCTCCTCGAAATTCTGCAATTCGCCTGTCAGACGGCGCAACGATTCTATTACATCGATCGACGATTCTTCCATGAACGAACTCCAGACTTGCAAAGATCCGCGGAAATCGTGTTGAGATGAAGATACGAAAAGTCTCCCGGCGAAACAACAGCAGATCGGCAATAACGTGAAAGAGGGACACCCGGAATGATACCGGCTGCCCCTCTTCGCTCGCTAAGGTGAAGCTCGATTCAGCTCTCTGACTCTTCCTCGACGTCAGTATTGCCGTTGGATGTCAGGTACTCGTATGCCTTGTTGAGTACCAGGATCGCTTTGGGAATATCGTTCACCCTCAGGCTGCTGGAACGATGCCACTCACCTTGCTTGTCCCTGTAGCTTCTCTGGAACGAAACGGTACGGACGTTGAAGCTATCCTTGCCGCGATTGTATTCGTTCTCGAAGACGGAAGCACTGCATGAACCGTGTCTGAACGTGATCTCCGGCTGGGCCATGGTTTCACCTCCTTTCCTCGATTGTTCTCATTCTCTCAGAGACGATCTTAACGACGATTGCCCCCGTTACCTCGAGAATGGACTCTTACGCAAATATTCGGGCCTTTCCGCACACCCGAACCCGCGGAAATCCGTGTTAGGACCTGGTGTCCTGTCCCAAAAATTCTTCACCATTCGACCGTCGATTCATCCTGTCTCGCTACGTTCCCCTCGCTCGCCGACCTTACGCAGGTCGGTGGCGCCTTGCGAGCCAGGCGACTCGACGGTCGAATTTAGGCGACTTAATTCCGGGACAGAACACTCGTCGGCTGCCCGTGGAGCTTCCGCGAGTCATTTAACCAGCACCACGCGCATCGTTCGGACGCGTGGTCCGTTTCTCAGGCGAATCAGGTATATGCCCGTGGCTACCGATCGACCCAGATCGTCGCGCCCGTCCCACACCGGTTGATGATAGCCCGCGACCGCCGAAATCGAAAACCGCCTGACGGGTTGTCCGAGAACATTGTAAACCGTCAACTCCGCCGGATCGCCGGTGCTTCGAAACCCGATGGTCGTGTGAACATTGAAAGGGTTTGGAAATGGATACTCCGGGTAGGGAGCCACGTCATCTGCAGTTACCCCCGACGCGTCTGAAAAGGCGGAGTCCGCCAGTGGTGTCGCCGTCCCCGGCGAATACGGCAGATGCGAAACACGGTCGTGAGCCAACCATTTCCCGGGCGTGTGCGGGTCCGGAACCAGAGAGGCGCCGATCTGCCCCTTCACATATCGCACATCCACCAGCGTATCGGGCCCGGCCGGTACGATCAACAGAATCCTGTCCTCGGTATCCAGCCCGTTCCCTATCCGGCCCCCCGAAGAAAAACATCCCCTTTTGCCCGAGCAGAGTCCGCCGCCGAAGAGGATGAATCGCTCGCCGCCATTCAAGACCGCGCCACCAGGGAATTCAAACGGACTTCCGTCGTCGTCACCGAGCGTCCAGCCAGACAGATCCACCGCGTGCCCGGCGACATTGTACAATTCGATGAATTGATCTCCGTATCGTTCCTGCTTGCCATCGCCATTGACATCCGCTATCGGATCGGCCAGAATTTCGTCCACGCGGATGATCGGCCGCGGCCGTACCGTGATCATGAATGTCAGGATCAGACTTTCGACGCCGTTCCGGCTCATGGAGACTGTTATCGTGCGTCGCCCCTCGTCTCCGGGGCCGGGGCGCCACACGAGAGATTCGCCCGAAGCGTCGAGAACGGGCCCACCGTCTATCTGCGTCTGGATACCCTTCCTGATATCCAGTGACATCCGCCAGGTCACACCCAGGTAGGCAACGCTGTCCCGACGGCTTTCCCTGCGAACCCCGGGTGTTACGACATGTATGGTGAACGCCTGTTCGGTCGTGTCATTGAGGTCTGCGGCCGCGACGACAACCGGCCAGGATCCGGAATGTCCCGGCACCCCCTCCAGAACGGTGTCGTTCCAATTCATCCATGCCGGGCGGCGTGGCACCCAAATAGACACCGGGTCGCTTTCGGGATCTTCAGCGGAGGGCGTGTACGTATATGCCAAACCTGTGATGGCCAGCGTGTCGGGGCGCGAGATGAACAACGGGGGAAGATTGGATGGAGGTTTCACGCCGCCGGCGCTGTCGTTGACAGGCTTCGAATGAACCCGGACGACGGCGCTGGATGTGAGACGCCCGTACCGTGCATGCAAGACCGTTTCCCCCGGAGCAACCCCCCTTACCCGCAGGGCCGTTTCAAGCCGCGCGACAGCAGAATCCTCAACACTCCACTTCAAATCGCCTGTGACATCCGTCACGGTTTTAGAATCGAAGACACCTTCTGCGGTAACGACGCGACCGGATCCCGATTGCACGTCCAGCGTATCGGGTACGACACGGATGGCAACCAGCAGCGGCGCGGCACGGCCAGGCGAGGTTGAGCCTGTAAAGGGCAGAAGATCATGCCTTTGCAGTTTGGCGTCCTTCCGGCGGACCAGAGAGGTGCCCCCGGGCGCCGTTTCATAGCTGATGACGTCAAGTGTGTCCACACCCTCAGGCGACAGAAACACGATCGTGTCGCCCGCATTCGAGAGCCCGTCGCCGATCCGACCGTCGTCCACAAAAGCGTTTTCGGGGAAGTTTGTAGTGGATCCGCCACCGAAAAGGACCAGAAACCCGTCTGGCGGGAGCATCGTACCTGATGGAAATTCGAACAGGCGACCCATTGGCGTATCGTCATCTCCAAGCCTGCACCCGTCGAGACGGGCCGTGTCGGTTCCGGCATTCCACAGTTCCACGAATTCGTCCTGATATCCGTGGCGTTCTCCGTCGGCGTTGACGTCGCCTGTTGCGCCCGGGGCGGGATTCGCGAGAATTTCGCTGATTGTCACAGATGCCGGAACTGTCCCCGACGGAGTTTCGCCTCCCCCTCTCTCGCCATCCGACTCCGTATCGCCCTGGTCGGTACCGGAGCCGGGGCGGTCATCGGCGTCTTTTCCAATGACAGTACCCATCTCGGAGGGCAATCCGGGCGAGTAAACCCCGCGACCGGGAGGGGTCTCGTGAGGGACCCAGGCGGAACCGTTCCACACCAGAGACTGGTCGATATCTCCCTCGACGGTATAGACGGCGCTGGCGAGCGTATCGTTCAGGGCGGAGTCGATTAACAGAATCACATCAGACTTGTCGGTCAAACCGTTACCGATACTGCCGTCATCCACGAAAACCGGGCCATCGATGCCCTTTGGCTGTCCGCCTCCAAACAGAACGGCGCGTTCGCCGGGTTGAAGTCTGGTGAAACCGGGAAACCTGAACTGCCTTCGTGCCGAAACATCGTCGTCGCTCAAACGCCAATCCGAAATCCAGACCGCATCCGACCCTTCATTCAGGATCTCGACGAACTCGTCCGTCTGGCTGTCACGTATTCCGTCTCCATTCACGTCACCGTTCAGGCCGTCCGGCGGGTCCGCCAGAATCTCGACGATTGAGATCTGTGGACGGGGTTCAACCCATATATCGAATTGCCGTACTGTCTTCTCGCCCGAACCACTAACCGCGGTCTGCCAGAAGCGAAATCGACCTTCACGATCCGGCCTCCACGAAATCTCGCCCGTAGAACGGTCCCATACGACGCCGTGTGCTCGGGTTTCGAGATGCACGAAACCTCCGTCCAGATTGCGAATCCTGGGCATGAACCGGCAAAGCGCGCCTACCCGGCACCAAGATGGAGAGGCATCCAGAAACTCCGGCCGGGGGGATTTCGCCGTTTGCACGGGAACGGCAGGCATCGGGTGCGGCCGGCCCGGAGAAATCACACCGCCGTCAGGCAAGTCAACATGCGGAACGTAAACACCCTCGGCGAATCGCACCACGGACCGGTTCAGGTCCCCTGTTACCCGGAAGTCGGCGACAGCCACGGTATCGTCCGTGACTGGGTCGACGAGCAATACCAGATCCCCCTTATTGGTCAATCCGTTACCGATACTGCCGTCATCTACGAAAACGAGTCCTGAGATGCCTCGTGGATTACCCCCGCCAAAAAGCACGGCACGCATTCCCGGCTCAAGTGTCAGTCCGTCGGGGAAGTGGAATCGCCCCCTTGGCCCGACGTCGTCGTCGCTCAGCCACCATCCGCCTATTTTAACGGGCTTCGAGTCAACATTCCAGATCTCAACAAACTCGTCAGCCATGCCGTCCCTCAGCCCGTCGCGGTTGGCATCTCCGCCGGCGCCGGGAGCCGGATCAGCCAAGACCTCATCGATCACCACTCGGGCTCCTGCCGGCTCAATGGGCGCCGCCCCT
Organism: Candidatus Latescibacterota bacterium; assembly: GCA_012271065.1. The sequence goes on along the minus strand of JAAXHE010000046.1, from coordinate 37,584 downwards.
GGGTTCGACGGGGCGAGATCTTTGACCACAACCCGACCCCAAATAGAGATTGCTCCTGACGCGCGGGCGGCAATCTCAGCATTACCCACGCCCACGGCGGTCCCGATAGCGCCTGAAAGACTGATTACCGCATCGTTGGTGGTATGCCAAACCACCCCGTCGATCATCGTGGACTCGCTTCCATCGTTCAATTCGGCCCGAGCTTCGAACCGGATCGTCGCTCCAAGTTCCACCGTGGTATCCGCGGGCAGGACTTCAATGCGTTGGATGTCCGAACGCCCCCGACCCGGAGAAAACAGCGCGCCGCCACCCGGCAATGCGCTGTGGAGAATGAAGGGGCCCCGACCCTCCGGATGTCGAACCAGGGATTGGTTCCGGTCCGCCAGGGTATCGTAAGCGGCGGTTGCCATTGTATCCGGTATGGTCGAGTCTATCAGGAAAACCGCGTCACTTGTGTTACTCAGACCACCACCGATCCTTCCGTCGTCGACAAACACGGGTCCCGGGAAACCGGTTGGGCTGCCGCCGCCAAACAGGACCGCGCGTTCGCCCGGATTCAGCCGGGTATCTTTCGGAAACGCAAACCTCTTTGACACGGCCGCTCCTGCATCGCTTAATTGCCACCCCCCGATGTCGACCGGTCTCAATCCGATATTCAGGAGTTCAACGAATTCATCGTGGTAAGTATCACGCACCCCGTCTCCATTGGCGTCACCGGCAAGACCCGGTGGCGGGTCAGCGAGGATCTCCTGGATGACGACCACTTCGCGAACGCCTTCGCCGGTGAGATGCACATTCAGAGAACCTCCACTGGTGCCGACCGTAAGGATTGCGGTGAGCACACCAATGTCTCGCGGCTCAAAAATCACCGGGAGATTCAGGGCCTGGTCGGGTGCCAGCGTGTCGCCTGTGTCGGAGAACGGGTCGCTCGGCAGCTGGAAGGCGGCATTGTCCACATCGCCGGAAGTCAGGATTACGTCTGCGTCACCCGTGTTTCGGAGATGGACACTATCCTGGACGGAAGTCCCCGTGCGCACGGGACCGAAGCGAAGCGTATCCGGAGCTGCTACCGCCTGCGCCCACAGCCCCGTCCGGTCAATGACCAGGAAAACGAACAATAACACGAGGATCTGTTTCACACATCTCTCCTTCCACAGGCGCCGATACGTAATACCGGACGATGCAATCCTTGTGCCAATCAGGATTTCGTGACATAAGTTATTTTTTATCAATCTGTTGTATCACAAGATCATCCGATCGGAAATACCCGTGGATGAATACAATTTTCAGCAGAGGCTTTGAAATTGAAACATCGCTCGCGGTCGACATGGGACGAGAATTCCCGACGGATCCCCAGCCGCGAAACGGAAAATGGTCACACTTGATAGCTGTGCCCATTGCCGGTCGGCGGCAGAGCCGCAAGGCGGCAACGGATTCTTCCGACAGCGGCTTCAGCAAGGCTGAGAACCCTTTGTACCGATCCCATTTCGCCTTCCCGAAACGAATTCCCCTTGACACCGCGAAAACCGGACGCGATTTTACAGAGTAAAGGTCGATGTCTTCCACTTCAGTGTCCGCCGCCCGGCCTGACCGCGGAATCAATACTTGTGATGGATCGCGATCGTCCTCGCCCAGAAGGAGATCAAGATGGCCCGGAACGTCATTCTGCCGGATGATTTCAACGATCAACTCGACATCCCCAACGCAACCGAACGCCTCGGGGAAGCGCTCGACATCGCTCGCAGAATCTCCGACGCCGGTGTGCCCCTGCTGCCGAATCCGGATCATGCCGCCATTTTTGTCGATCCCCCGCACCTCCTCTCCGGCCGATTGAAACGCATCGGGTACGTTGCCGGTTGGGACACCCGGTGCTATCCGTCGCCGGTTGACGGGCACGACTACATTAATGTGCCTTCCGGATTGCCCGAGGACAGCCCCGCTCGAGGCAAGGGCTGGTTTGACTACGTCGCGGTCGTCCATCCCGTGGACGAAGCCGCCCGGGACCACATGCTTGCGCAGGGCCACGGGAATCCATTCGTCCACCATATGACGTGGGGTATCGTGCCGCCCGTGCGGGATGACGAAGACGACTTCCACTACGCGGCGAAGATGATTCCCTATCTTGCGGGGATAAGAAGGACCATAGGTGAGGCCCTGGACGAATCGCCGGGAACGCTGGTGATGGCGCTACCGCAATCCGTATGTGCGGATGACCGCTTCAGGGGATGTCTTCCCGTATGGCTCGATGGGTTGGACCCCGAGGAATATCAGGTCGAGCCAATGCAGGGTGGGGGTTTTCTGCTGCAGTTTTTCGTCTTGACCGGAGGAAGAATCGAGGTCGCACTCCGTTCGGGCACACGCCAGACATTCAATCCGATGAGCGTACAGAAGATATCCAAGGACGAAATCAGCGCCGTTCAATCCGGCGGGTAATTTGCCGGATCACGGCCCCGGCCAGCCTTACGCGCACGAAAAAACCGGTGGAATCAGATTGGATACAAGCCGAGCCAATAGATTCCGCCGGTTTTTGTTTACCGGGCCTATGGGTTTGCCAACCTCAGATTGACTTCCTGTACCTCGCGGGGTTGATTTTCAGTTGATCCCGGTATTTGGCGACCGTACGGCGCGCAATGGCGATGCCCTCGTCTTTCAGCAAATCAGCGATCTTCTGGTCACTCAAAGGCCTTCTGGTGTTTTCCTCGGCAATCAACCTGGCGATCTTTTGTTTTACGCTTCTCGCGGCGATGTCTTCACCGTCGTTGCGGGTCAGACCGCCATCGAAAAAGTATTTCAGCTCGAAAACACCGTGTGGCGTTTGTACGTATTTCCCGTTGCTCACCCGGCTGATCGTCGAAACGTGCATTTCCACCCGGTCCGCGACCTCCTGAAGCACCATGGGCTTCAGGAAGCCGACTCCCTTGTCGAAGAACGCGCGCTGACTGTCGACAATACACCGCATAACCTTGAGCATTGTTGAACGGCGCTGGTTGATCGCGCTGATGAACCAACGGGCGGAATTTAGCCGATCCACGACGAACTTCCTGGCCTGACTCCCCGGTTTTCCGGACTTGCTGAGCAGCGTTCTGTATGCAGGGCTGACCCGAAGCGCAGGAAGATTGCGGTCGATCAGCGAAACGACATACTCGTCGCCGACCTTCTGCACCTCGAGATCTGGAACAACAAGGTTGTGATTGATACTGCTTTCCCTGTAAATCATCGGTCTGGGGTTAAGGCCCGAGATCACGCCTTCGGCGTGGGCAATCGCCGCCCGGTCCACACCGAGCGAGCGACTGATCTTTATGTATCGGCGGTTCACCAGATCGTCCCAGAAGTCACGTACGATATTCATCGCAAGAGAATCCGCCAGCCCCTGCTCACGAAGCTGGATCGCCAGGCATTCCTGGAGATCCCGTGCGCCCACGCCCGGTGGATCGAACGTCTGAATTATCTCGAGGATGCGCGCCACCGTATCCGGCTCTTCTCCGAGAATAGCAACAATGTCCGCGACCTGCGCCTGCAAAAAGCCATCTTCGTCGATATTGCCAATGATGTACTCTCCGATTTTCCGCTCGCCGGCGTCCAGATCGGTAAGGGAGAGCTGCGCACGCAATTCCGCTTCCAATGACTGCTGCCCCGGACCGTCGTACTCCCACTCTTCAGCATTTGGGTCGAACTCTTGACGGGGCACGGTGTACCCGGAATCGTTAAGGAGTTCGTTCCACTGATTCTCGTTCAGCCGGCCATCGGCAATCGCTGCGTCGCCGAAATCCAATTCCGGCGGGTCCGCATCGTCCGCTTCCTTCCGGTCGGCGTCCGTATCGGCCGAATCCGTCCCATCCGATTCCAGACCCCATTCCTCGTCTTCCCGCACTGACTCTTCCGAAACCTCCAGGAGTGGATTGGTCTGTAATTCCTGCTGAATCAGCTGTTCCAGTTCGAGCGACGGCATTTGCAGCAGCCGCAAGGACTGGATGAGCTGGGGAGCCAGCTTCTGCTGAAGGGAAACGGTTTGGGTCAGTTGAATCATGCGCCTATGAAGATCTCCGGAGAGAAGTACGAAACGGGAGCGAGCATAACTGTCCTGGGGAAAATTCCGCGCAGGGAATTGCAGGTAAACTGTATAATATCAATATTTTGAATTTCCGACGGAAAAACCCGGATGTACGATCAACCTCCTCTTGGCCGTCCAGGCACCAATTAAAAAATAATAATGAAAACGGGATCGTGTGACAATCCCAATTTTCAGTCAGTCCAATCGAAATCTGTCCCCGAGGTATACGCGCCGCACTTCCGGATTCTCTGCCAGTTCAACCGGGCTGCCGGAGGTCAGAATCCTTCCGCTGGAAAGAATATAGGATCTGTCGGTTATCGCCAGAGTTTCGCGAACGTTGTGATCGGTAATGAGAAGTCCGATCCGTCGGGTCTTCAGCGCCCGGATTATGGCCTGAATATCTTCGACGGCCTTCGGGTCGATACCGGCGAAGGGCTCATCGAGCAGGAGGAAACGGGGACGCCTGGCCAGGGCGCGTGTAATCTCGAGTCTGCGTGCTTCGCCGCCCGAGAGTCCGTCGGCCCTGCGATTCGCGAGATTCGAGAGTCCCAATTCTTGCAGCAGCGACTCAAGCTGAGCATCCCTCTCCCCGCGTGACAGATGAAGTGTTTCCAGCACCGCGAGGATATTTTGCTTCACGGTCAGTTTTCTGAATACGGAGGGCTCCTGGGCCAGATAGCCGATGCCTTTCCGCGCCCGAACGTACATCGGCATACCTGTAATTTCCTCGCGTCCGAGATAGATCTCACCCTGCTTGCACGGAATCAGGCCCACAATCAGATGAAAGGTGGTCGTTTTTCCGGCCCCGTTGGGGCCCAGGAGACCCACGACCTCTCCGGGATTCACCTCGAGGCAGACCCCATCGACCGCCCGCCGGCGTTGGTACGCTTTTACCAGATTCCGTGCATTCAGAATCACGGCGCATCTCCGGATTCCGCAGGCTTGTATCGACCCCGGACTCCACCGTCCGCCTGAACATTGGCGAGCCCGTCTCCGTCGAACGTCAGTATCACGGAGTCGCCCGAAAGCCGGATGTCTCCGGTCTTCCCGGTTTCAGACCGATGGGTACACCTGGCCGTCTCCCTGATCCGGACCTCCCGTACGGCACCCTCTTCGAAATCAAACGAAATTGACCCGCCGGAAATCTGACTGACGGCCGCGCTGTCGGATGAAACGTATGCGCCGCTTCCCTCCCCGTCAACCGTCAGGCTATCCAGGCTCCCATCCGGAAGACCCATCCGGATTCGATTGCCCTTGAGGTCCACGGTGGCGCCATCACGCGAGGTCAGCATCGTCGAGGCTTCCCCGGATGCATCGATGTCGGCGATCCGGCCATCCGCCATGTTCAGAACAACCGAATCGGCCTGAACCTCCTGCGCGTCGTCGTTATCCGGCTGCACCGCTTCCTTTCGCAGCCTCGCGGCGCCAATGAGTACGATTATATCGAGCGCATTGCCACCCGCGCCATAAACGTGCATCTGTTCGGCGTTCAGTATCACCGAGTCAGCCCGTGCTTGATCGCTTTGAATCCAGACAGCTGATGTCCCGCCTTCCAGTTCCAGCCGGTCCGCCAGCCTGAAATAGCGTCCACGCGGCGCCCATGCCCGCATTCCGGCGTGGACCATGCGGACCCGGCCGGAAAACCGTATGCGATCGCCCAGATTTGCGAATTGCATCGAATCCGAGCGAACGGCAAGCGAATCTCCGCGTGACTCTGGTGATCGTACGGCCTGAACGCCACCCGTTCCCCAACCTGAATCCGCTACCACATGGTACGTCATAGCGGGTGCGCGCAATAAAATCCGCTTTGTACAGTAGTCCAGTTCAGCCCCGCCGTCGGCCTCCAACAGGTTCGCCTTCTTGCGGTACATGACACGCCGGGCAGTCAGCAGTCGGTCCCGTTCAATGACACGCACCCCGCCCTGGAAGGTGGCCAGTTCGCTGCGTGGGTGGTATGTCATAACGTCGGCGTCCAGCGTTCTTGCCGAGTCCCGGTATGTAACCCGGCCGAAGAACCTCGCCCGTGACAAAACGCCGTCAGGGATCCACAGGCGCGCGGAGTCCGCAGATACGCTGAGCGCGCGTTCCGTGTGCCGATAGGAAACGCCGCCCACTTCAATCCGTAAAACGCCCGTATCCCGCAGAATGGTCTCGCTGCGGTCGGCACGGATCAACTCTGTTGCGTCTATATGAGATGCCGATGCCGGAAAAAACCAGAATAAAAACAGGTAGAAGGACATACAAGAGGAAGGATCGGCGACGATTGCAGATAAACGAAGGTCTATCGGAGGGAATCCGCCCCGGCCAGTCGCGTTGAAACCTGACGCATTTTCCACCACTGAAGATCCGAGGATGCCTCGAACCCAACCCCGGTCTCCTCGCCGTCGGGTCTCCAGAGGGTCATCCGCCCGTTTCCTGTAATCATATCTGTGTCGCGGTTCCAGCGTAACGTATCGGTCTCCAGGCGCGTTCCGTTAGTGGCGACCACAGCCACCTGCCCAGTTGCCAGCATATCCCCGGATTCTTCGTGAATCTCCGCCTGTCGCGCCGTCAACACCGACACTTGCTTCAGCCCGGGTCCGTCATAAAAGGAAACAGCCACGCCGCTGTCGAGCAGGGCTGTCAATGTCCGGTCGTATTTCCTGAAATGTCCTGCCGCGACTTCGGCGCGTTTGCGGCCGTTCCGGGTAACCACCGTGTTCCATCCCCACGCTTCCTGATCCGGAGGCCGGGGGATCGTCGTGTCTGGCGGCGACGGCTCCGGCGAGGGCGAACAGGCTGCGGAAACTAAAAAAAACAGGCATATCCCGAACGAGTACGAAACCGGGGACCCCCGGCCCGGCTTCATGTTTCCAGCTCGATCTGCGCGGATTCCTTGTGTCCGGCTTCGGAATGGCGAATGGCCGCGTTGACAAGTCCATAAAACAGGGGCGCCGGGCGTTCCAACCGGGACTTGAACTCCGGATGTGCCTGGGTCGCAATGAAAAACGGGTGATTGGGCAGTTCCACGAATTCCATCAGCTTGGTACCGTCCTCCCTGCGGTGAAAACCGGAAAACACAAGCCCATGCTCCTCCAGCAGGTCGACGTATTTCGGCGCAACTTCATAACGGTGCCGATGTCGTTCAACCACTGCATTCTCGCTCGGCAGGATAACACCGCACCTGAACATCTGATCGGGACGCTTAAAAAGCTGCTGGACTCTCCAGGAGTCCTCTTCCAGTCGTCCCGTGCGTTCGTAGAGGTCCATTACACGCGATTCCCGCCTCAATACGGCAGCGTACCCTCCCAGCCTCATGGTGCCGCCGTACCGGTTTTCTTCGATAATCTGTCGCTGCGCGTACTGAATGTCGATTACGGCGTGGGGCGTATCGGGATCCATCTCCACGGAATTCGCTTCGTTCAATCCGGCGACGTTACGTGAGTACTCTACCACAACCATCTGCAGCCCGTAACAAAGCCCGAGGTAAGGAACCTGATTCTCCCTGGCGTAACGGACGGCATTGATGGCGCCCTCGGCACCCCCTTCGCCAAACGCACCGGGGACAATAATGCCGTGATATCCGGCCAGCACCTCGTCGGTATCGTGATGTTCGAGGCGGTTGGTGTCGATCCAGTCGATCTCGACCCTTGTATCCGACAGGGCGCCGGCGTGTTCCAGAGACTGGTTGACGGAGATGTACGAATCCTGAAACTCATAGTCCCCGATTCCGACGTATTTTCCAACCATGGCGACGCGTACGCGTTCCCTGGGTGCACGAATCATCTCCAGCAGTTCACACCAGCGATCCCAGTCCGGCGTCTGTTTCGGAGACAGGCCGAACTCATCGAGTATCTTCTCGCCCAATCGGTCTTTTTCGTATTCCAGCGGCACCTGATAGATGCTGTCGACGTCGGGTGCGGAAATAATCCGGTCTGCCGAGATATTCGCAGAAATCTCGATTTTTCGCTTTCGTACGTCGTCGAGTGCCTCAACGGCGCGGCAGATGATGAAATCCGCGAATATCCCGTTCTCACTTAATGACCGGATCGCATGCTGAGTGGGCTTGGTCTTCATCTCTCCGACGTGACCGGGAACCGGAAGGTAGGTGACCAGCACGTAGATGACGTTTTCCTCTCCGACTTCCCGCTCGAGGCTCTTCATTGAAAATAAAAAAGGCCGATTTTCATCGTCGCCAATCGTGCCGCCAATCTCTACCAGCGCAATATCGAATCCATTCGCCGAGTCTGTTATTCGCTGTTTGATTTCATCGGTAATATGAGGAATCGGCTGAACCGTCTTGCCCAGATATTCTCCCCGGCGCTCCCGTTCGATCACGGTGTGGTAGATTTGTCCGGTGGTCAGGTTGTTCGTTCGTGGCAGGTCGATACCCAGGAACCTTTCGTAGTTCCCGAGGTCGAGATCGATTTCGCCGCCGTCGTCGGTTACCCAAACTTCCCCGTGCTCTGTGGGACGCAGGGTTCCGGCGTCGTAATTGAGGTAGGGATCGATCTTTATTCCCGTTGCCTTGTATCCGTGCTGCTGCAGGATCTTTCCGATGGACGCCGTAGCAAGCCCCTTGCCTACACCGCTCATGACGCCGCCGGCGACGACGATGTATTTGGGGCCACTGTAATCCCTCCGCTTGACCATCCGCTCCTCCACGTGCCCAACAAAAAACGGCGGTGTTGAAACCCCGCCGCCGAATCCTATTCAATGACTTTCGGAACCCTGAAATGGCCGTAGCCTGAACTCGGCGCATTCGACAACGCCTCTGCCTGAGACAGAGACGCAACGGGCGCATCCTCACGAAACACGTTACAGACCGGCAGTACGTGCGACGTCGGCGCAACGTCGGCCGTCTCCAGCTTCTCGAGAGCAGCCGCATAATCAAGCATCTGATTCAGGTCGGCAACCAGCCGTTCCTCTTCCGCCTTGTCGAACCTCAGCCGGGCGAGTTGCGCAACCTTTCGGACGTCTTCCAGCGCTACCGACACAAAAAAGCCCATGAAAATGGATTGAGGTTTTATCCGTTCTTCACTGTGGTTGTAATATGGGCCAAATCAGGCTCGAAATCAAGAGGATTCTGGCGATGAAGGCGAAGTGCCGGCTGTCCGGATGGCTTCGGGTCATCCCGGCCGAAGTCCGGCGAATCGGACGACCACCTTTTTCGTTGAACCGTCCTGAAAGCAAACCGTGAGTTTGGTATCCGGACCGCTTCCGGACCTATCCACGATGTGCCCCCGTCCCAGGGTTGGATGGAGAACGGCGGCGCCGGCTTCCATGGGGAACGGATCGTCGTCACTCGGTCTGTTCGTCGGCCCGGATGCCGGCGAAGCCTCCCGGACGGCGGTGCCCGCTTCCGTCGGGGCAGGGTCGCCGCCACACGGTTTGTTCGTCGACTTCGATGCTGGAACAACCACTGAATCGGCTCCGCCTCGAACAATCAGACCATCCGGAATCTCCCGCAGGAATCTGGATTCGGCATTGATCGTCGCTCCTCCGTAACGCCGGCGCTGTTCGGTACAGGTCAGATGGAGCCGGTCCCGCGCTCTCGTGACGCCCACGTAGAACAGCCGCCGCTCCTCCTCCACGGCCGCGTCTTCGGCAACGGGATCGTCCTGATCCCTCAGGATAGGGAACAAGCCTTCTTCCAGACCCGTAATAAACACCGCAGGAAACTCGAGTCCCTTGGCGCTATGCAGCGTCATCAGCGTCACGGCATCGGCCTCTTCGCGCCACTGATCCACGTCGGTGACCAGCGCGACCTCCCGCAGAAATGCCGACAGCGAAGGGTTGTCGGATCGTTGTGCGAATTCCTCGATGGCCGCCAGCAGTTCCTGCACATTCTCCGAGCGGGAGATGGTCTCGGCCGGTGTGCGGTCTTCCAGCGTCTGCAGATACCCCGTTTCCTGGACGACGTGCGCCGCCAGCACGTGGGCCGGCTCGTCCTCCAGGCGGCTCCGGAATTCATCGATCATGCCGTGAAACTCGACCATCGCATTTCTCGCGCGAGCGGTGAGGCCCTCAATGTCGACGGCGCGAGACAGCGCCTCAATAGGTGCGATGCCCTCGCCCGTCGCATAGGAATCCAGTTTCTCGAGCGAGGACTGGCCGATTCCGCGGCGCGGGGTATTGACGATTCGATAGAGACTGATCGAATCGCTTGGATTCACGATCAGCCTCAGGTAAGCGAGCACGTCCTTGACTTCCAGTCGCTCGTAGAATCGAACGCCCCCCACGATCACATATGGAATCGCCCCGTATCGCAGACCGTCTTCCAGCGCCCGGGACTGAGCGTTCGTACGATACAATACGGCGATCTGACCGTAACTATATAGCGTTCGCAGACGCTTCAATTCACGAGCGATCCGCCGGGCCTCATCCACTTCGTCCGCGCATCGGAACAGCTGAATCGGTTCGCCGCGGTCCCGACTCGTCCAGAGTTCCTTCCCCTTCCGCCCTAGATTGTTGCGAATCACGGCGTTTCCCGCGTCGAGAATCACCTGTGACGACCTGTAGTTCTGTTCGAGGCGGACAACGCACGCGTCCGGGAAATCCTTTTCGAAATTCAGGATGTTTCCCAGGTCCGCGCCGCGCCAGGCATAGATGCTCTGGTCGTCGTCTCCAACCACGAAGATTCGGCCGTGTTCTTCCGCCAGCAGTCGCGCGAAGAGATACTGCGGCCGGTTGGTATCCTGGTACTCGTCGATCAGGCAGTGTTCAAACCGGTTCCGGTACCGCGCCAGGATCTCAGAATCCTCCGTGAAAACCTGCACGGTCAACATCAGGAGATCGTCGAAATCCACGGCGTTGTTCTGTTGCAGGGCCGATTGGTACTGCCGGTAGATCCGGGCGACCTGCTGCTCGTAGAAGGAGCCGGTACGATTGGCGAAAGAGACCGGATCGACCATCCGGCTTTTCTCGGAACTGATCCGCGCGCGAACCTGCCGCGGCGGAAACTGCCGCTCGGAGATCTCCTGATCTCGAATGACCTGTCGCATCAATGCAAGCTGGTCGTCGGCGTCGTAAATGGAGAAATCGGAGTCGAGGCCGGCAGCCCCCGACTCCCTCCTCAAAATGCGCGCGCAGAGGGAGTGGAACGTCCCCAGCCACATGCCCCGGGTATTGCGGTTCAACAGATTCTCCACGCGGCCATTCATTTCACCCGCAGCCTTGTTGGTGAAGGTCATGGCCAGAATCGCGCCAGGATGGACGCCGCAAGCTTCGATCAGGTACGCGAGACGGTGTGTCAGCACACGCGTCTTTCCTGATCCGGCCCCCGCCAGCACCAGAACAGGGCGGTCCACAACACACACCGCCTCTCGCTGCTGTTCGTTCAAACCTTCCAGTATCGACCGCATCTTCTCGGTTTCCGGTTTCAACCCGTCCCCTACCTCCGCCAGCTGCGTCTCCTGGCCGATCTGGTCCTTCGCTTCGCTTCTTCATGTTCGCGGACGGTCCTGCTGAACACGTGCGATCCGTCTCCACTCGCTACAAAATAGAGATAATCAACATCTTCCGGGTACAGCGCCGCCCTCAACGACGCGGCCCCCGGATTCATCACGGGACCCGGCGGCAGCCCGCGATGGCGATAGGTATTGTAGGGAGAGTCAATCTTGTAGTCCCTGTAAAACAGCCTGCGGGGTCCGTCCTCGATGACATACTGAACCGTCGGATCGGCCTGAAGGTACATCCGTTGCTCTAACCGGTTGTGATACACAGCCGAAATTGTCGCGCGTTCCCTGTCCAAAAGCGCTTCACCTTCGATTATTGATGCGAGCGTGACGACTTCATGCGCCGACAGGCCGGTCTGATGCGCTCGTTCAGCCATCGTGCTGTCAAAAACCGTGAAGAAATGCCGTACCAGCATCCGGATGACCTGCTCTTCATCCTTGATCAGCGGAATCTGATATGTTTCAGGAAACAGGTATCCCTCAAGGTTGTCCGCGGGTACACCCAACCGGCGGCAATATCCCGGATCGGACGCGAGCCGCTGCATCTTCTGCTGGTCCAGCTTCAGTTCCGAGGCAAGGACCTCGAGGGTCCGGGCGAGGGTCATGCCCTCAGGGAGGGTCACGCTCCGAAACTCGTCTCTGGAAAAGGCGAGTTTTTTGAGAGCTTCCCAGGTGCTGAGGTTTTCGGGGAACCGGTGTATTCCAGCCTTGAGGCGCCTGCTGGTTCCATCGAACACGGAGAACAGGACCAGAAGCCTCGGACTTCTGATCACGCCTTCCCTGTGCAGTAACTCTCCGATCTGTTTTACCGTCATCCCCTTCTGAATGACGATATCCTTTGCGCCTGATCCGGTGGGCCGGTTCAAGGCGAGAACCACCAGCAGCAGGCCTGCAATGCCAGCGCCAAAGAGCGCGATTATTGAACGAACAACCGTCGCCCCGATGCCGGCTGGCCTCCGGGACGGGCGGACGCCTGAATCGTTAGACGCGAGGCTGTGTTCGTCCTGGTTTCGCATCAGGGTTCCGCCGAATCCTGCGCCTGCAAATAGTTGTTCAGGAGTAAGACCGCCGCCATTCGATCCAGTGTTCCCTCTTTATTCCGATCCCTGAGACCTGTCTCCCGCATCGTGCGCCGCGCAGCAACCGTGGTAAGCCGCTCATCCCAGAGACGAACAGGCAGCCCCGTCGTTCGTTTCAGTGCAACAGCGAACGATTCGGCCGCTTCGGCCATGGGACCTCTGCTTCCATCCATATTGAGCGGCAGACCAACCAGAAGTGCAGCCGCCCCGACGTCCGAGGCCACCCGCGCCACGGAGCTGACGGCCGAACTTCGTGAATGCGCCCGTACCGTCGGCAGCCCACGCGCGGCCAGTCCCAGTTCGTCGGAAACCGCCAGCCCCACGCGGCGGCGCCCGTAGTCTACCGCGAGAATTCGCATTTCAGTGCGCATGGATCAAAAAAAGGCGAAACATGCGGCGCAACTCCCGGAAATCTCCCGGAGCCGGCCTGCCATATTCCGCTTGACGTTACCCGACCTTCAGCCATCCTGCCTGTACAGATCTTTGAGGCGATGCCGCTTGTTCATCACCTCGCGATGCACGTGGACCAGCCGTTCCCTGGCCTCCTGATTACCTGATCGCGCGTGTACAAGCATCGCCTCGACCAGTTCTTCCAGTTCGTGAATATGCACCTGCAGCGCCTGTCGGTATTCCTGCATCATTGCCTGGGTTTCTGTCCGTTCCGCCCCGGCGCCTGCCGCCGGTCGCGGGGTGTGTAGAGTGACTGAATGTAAGTCGATTCCGGATCCTCCGCCGGGCGCCCCCACAGATTCCTGGCGATCGAGGATAATCTTGTACGCATCGTTTGCTTTCTGTCTTTCAAACACAGCCGCCGAATCGCCCTTCTCGACGTTCGCTCGGGCACTTCGCGGATAAAATCCGCAGCGCTCATGCCCCTCTGGTGGGCGTGTTCCATCAGATTCGAAAACGCCTCGACATCGACCGGATCCACAAGACGCGCCAATATCCGATCGTCTTCCAAATATCCGTCAGGTTCCCTGGACATCCTACGCCTCCCGATCTCTCATAGCATCCGGGGGAGACTATCGCGCGGCGTTCTGATTGCGGGTCGAGCAGGTTCCGTTCACGACTGAATGCCGGTAAACAGGTGTCGCCCGGTACACGGAATGGCTACTTTCCGACCAAATAGTATGGCATTCCAGGACCGATGTCAACCCTTTTGCCCACCGCGACCCGGATGGTGCCGCGACCGATTCGCCAGCGCCCCAACTTGCCCGCTATTGTCTCTTGTTTTCCTGCGAATGCGGGCCCGGCTTGGAGGGAAGCCTCACCCCGAAACCGTTTGCACTCCCAACTGAGACACGTCCATCTGCAATTTCAGGTTGCCCGTTCACCCAGTCGATCCATGGCCTGCACGACTCGGCCAGTGGATCGTTATCTATGGACGCGATCGCGTGCAGCGCCCAGATTTCGCTTCCACGATGCGGACAGACCCGAACACCGTAGTTCTCGGCCATTTTATAGATCTTCACCAACTCCGTAAGCCCGCCGCACCAGGTTACGTCCGGCTGTACAACCGCGTGCAGGCGATCCTTCATCAGAACGTCGAATGCCTCCGCCGTGTATTCATGTTCCCCGCCCGCGATTGGTATCGGACTCTGGTCCCGCAGCTTCCCGTACCCTTCCAGATCTTCCGGCGGCAAAGGTTCCTCAAGCCAGTCAAGATTACATCCCTGCAGTGCATCGATCAGGCGCAGCGCCGTGTCGACGTCCAGATTCATCGCCGCGTCCGCCATCAGGCGAACATCCGGTCCGAGGACGTCCCTCACACGCCGAATCGGAACGACCACGTCCGCGATATCCTGGTTCCACTTGAGCCCCGCGTGAAACTTGAGTACGCGGAACCCTCTTGTGCCGAATCGGATCACCTCTTCGGCCGAGAATCCCGTCATATAACACGGAACCGCTTGAGGAGTCCACGCGTTTTTGCACGCAAGTACCTCTCCAATCGGTCTTCCGTCACGTTTCCCCCTCAGGTCCCACAACGCCAGGTCCACACCGCTGATCGCCATGACCGCGATACCCTTCCGACCGTAGGGGCGCGTGGCCCGATACATCTCGTCCCAGAGGTCTTCGATCCGGGTCGCGTCTCTGTCGAGAAGAAGCCGGCACAGTTCGGTTTCTATCACGTGTATACCTGCCGCGCCGCCGCCACCGACGCCGTATCCGGTCAGCCCGTCTTCCGTATTCACGATGACCGCGATCTGGCCCATCGAGGTCCGCCAGTCGTCAGGACTTCCGGCGGATGTGGGCTGGATCGCGCTTACAGACGTTATTCGCACCTCTGGTCTTCGCCCTCACGCGTTTGTGCCGGCGTCCCTCGCACTGGCCGCCGGACCGGAATACACATCCGTGAGTCTCAGGGAAACTGTTCGATCAGCTTCTCTTTTCGGTAGGCGAATATCTTTCTCAGTTCGCCCGCAACGAACAGACGGTTAACCACCGCTCCGCCCGGGACGTCGTAATCGACCCTGTCGATAACCCGCGTACCGTCCGGTACCGACTCGAATATATGCCGATGGATCCAGAAACGGTAAGGCCCCCGTCGCTGGACATCGCAGAACTCGAACGGCGGGCGCCATTCGGTAATCTCACTTGTCCAATTTACCGGTATGCCTCGGATCCATATACGGTACCGGATGACCGTGCCTTCCCCCATTTCGATGGGCAGGTCGCTTCTTATGGAAAACCTGAGCCATCCCGGCGTGAGTCGCCCCAGGTTCCGGGCATCCGAAAAGAACTGGAAGATTTGCTCCCGCGGGTATTGCAACAGCAATGCCTCGTTGATCTGAAAGCCCACTGCGCCCGGACCTCTGCAAAGTGCAAGACGATTCGGCGAACCGCTAAAGTCAAATGCCCCTGGCAGGACTCGAACCTGCGACCAACGGATTAGGAATCCGCTACTCTATCCTCTGAGCTACAGGGGCATTTTCAAGGGGCTGCTAATAGGAAAGCAGCGCCGTCACGTTTTCTCCCTTCAGCCTCGAGCGGCCGTCGAGTGCCGTCAATTCGATGAGAAAGGAAATACCTGGAATCTGACCGCCCAGTCCCTTGACCAGACTGACAGCGGCTTCCATGGTACCGCCCGTCGCCAGCAGATCATCGAGGAGAAGCACACGCTGTCCGGGAACGACCGCGTCGGTATGAATTTCGATGCTGTCCGTACCGTACTCCAGCACGTAGTCCGCCGAAGCGGTCTGCGATGGCAACTTACCGGATTTCCGGATCGGGACGAATCCCGCACCCAGA
Source organism: Candidatus Latescibacterota bacterium (assembly GCA_012271065.1). Next base: position 21,769 of record JAAXHE010000046.1, on the reverse strand, counting down.
TCCCGGGCCACGGCGGCGCCGAGAATGAAACCCCTGGACTCGATTCCCGCCACAACGGACACGTCCTCATTTCGGTACGGATCTGCAAGCCGCCGAACGGCGGTGTCGAGTGCCGCGGGGTCCTTCAACAGGGTTGTGATGTCCTTGAAGAGGATGCCCGGTTTCGGAAAATCGGGTACTTCACGGATGTATTTCAATAGATTCACGAGGCGCCCCTCTCTCTACCATCGGATCTCAAATCCGGACTCCGGACCAGGAACAGGGCGCGGCTGCGCGAATGTATCCCGGACGTCGGCGCCCGGAGGTCCCGTGCTGACCGCGTCGACCAGGGCCGTAACGTCGGAGGGTTCGCCTTCCGCCTCAAGCTCCACGCTCCCGTCGGCGCAATTGCGCACGTACCCGACCAGGCCCAAATTCCGTGCAACGCGACATACGAAAAAACGGAAACCCACTCCCTGAACGACACCCGTAACCCGGACATGGATTCGCCGACGGAGACTCATGCGTCTTCTTCGTGCGCGACCGCATCCCACAGAATCTGAATCGGGTGCCGCGCGGTCCGTCCGGTTGCATGGAGAATCTGTTGTCTGCACGACAGTCCGGCCGCGGCGATTTCCGTTTCCGGCCCCGCCTGCCGGACGACCTTCAGGAGCCGGTCTTCGCCCATTTTCAGGGAAATGTCGTAGTGTTCCGCCTGATATCCGAATGCGCCGGCCATACCGCAGCAGGCCGAATCGATGGCCGATGCCGAGTATCCGGGCGGCAGGTTCAACACCTCGAGAGAAGGTGCGATGCCCCAGAGCGCCTTCTGATGGCAGTGTCCGTGGACGAGTATCTCCTTCTTCACGTCCGAAAACGGCACCCGCAACTCGCCGCGTTCCGCCAGCAGGCTCAGATAGGACTCCATCGTATAACACCGCTCGGAGACCTCCCGGACACGGGTATCCGTGTCAAGCTCGGGGTAGTCGTCCGTCAACATCGAGACGCAACTGGGTTCGAAGCCCACGATATCGTACCCCTGCGCGACGTACGCATGCAGGTGCCGGGTATTGAACGTCAGATTCTCCTTGACCTGCTCTATCATGCCACTGGACAGGAGCGGCCGGCCGCAACACCGCTTCGCTGGCAGGATCACCTCGTACCCCGCAGCTTCGAGAAAGCGCGTGGCCGAAATGCCGATTTCGGGTTCATTAAACGTGAGATATGTGTCATTGAAGAGCACCACCTTGCGGTCACGACGCCGCTTCGCTCGTCCGGCAAACCAGTCCGTGAACGTACGCCGGGCAAACGGGGGCAATGCCCTTTCAGGCGCGATGCCAAGGAACCGCATACCCGCACTCGCGAGCCCGGTACTTGCGACCCAGTTCGAGAGGGGCGCCAGCGCGCATCCGACACGGTTCAGGGTTTCGATGTTTCCGAACAGCCACTCGCGCAGAGGCCTTCCATGTGTGCCGTAGTAATGCGCAAGGAATTCATACTTGATCTTGGCCATGTCCACGTTTGACGGGCATTCCGACTTGCACGCCTTACACTCAAGACACAGGTCCAGGATCTCATAGACCCGCTCGTCGGCCAGCCCGCCCTCGAGACCGCCGGATATGGCGGCCCGCAGGGCGTTTGCTCTGCCCCGGGTTGAATGGGCCTCGTCGAGTGTAGCCATATACGAAGGACACATCGTCCCATGGAGTTTCTTTCTGCATGCGCCGACGCCGTTGCACATCTCCACCGCCCGATGAAATCCTCCGTCGGCCGAAAAATCGAAGTGAGTGCGCGGCTCCTGAGCCCTGTACGCGGGCCCGAAACGCAGGTTTTCCGTCATCATGGGCGCGTCCACGATCTTTCCCGGATTCATCAACCCATGCGGGTCGAACGCGCGTTTGATTTCCCGAAACGCATTGTACAGCGTGGAACCGAATACGCGTTCATTCCAGCAACTTCGCGCCAGGCCGTCCCCGTGTTCGCCGCTCATCGCTCCGCCGTACTTCAGCACCAGATCCCGTATTGCCTCGGCGATAGAGCGCATTCTGGCCACTCCGGCGGCAGTCTTCAGATTCACCATCGGGCGGATGTGGAGCAAGCCCACGCTTGCATGTGCGTAGTACCCGGCCGTGGTATCGTGCTCACGCACGATACGTTCGAAGTCGCCGATATAGTCGGGCAGCTTTTCCGGCGACACTGCGGAGTCCTCGACGAATGCCACCGGCTTCGTATCCCCCTTGACCCCCATCAGCAACCCCAGGCCCGACTTGCGCACGTTCCAGACATTTGCCTGTTCTTCGGCCGACACGGCCCGTCGGAAACCGTAGCCGAGACCCTGTTTCGACATGGCGTCCTCGAGCGCGTCAAGCCGGGGCGTCAACGCTTCGAGCGAGTCTCCGAAATACTCAACCACGAGTACCGCCTTCGGATCTCCTTCAACCCAGCCGCGTTGCCTGGACAAGGCGATAGATCCGAGGGTCTGCTCCAGAATCATGCGATCCACGAGTTCCACCGCCGCCGGTCCGGTTTTGAGGATGGGTGAGACGGCCGCCATCGACTCGATCAGGTCCTCGAATTGCACGACGCCCAGGACCCTGGCGCGCGGAAGCGGAATCACGCGCAACCTGGCCTCCAGTACAGTGGCGAGGGTGCCCTCGGATCCCACGATCATACGGCTCATATTGAACGGTTGCGGCTTCGTGAATTCGTCCAGGTTGTAACCGCCCACCCGACGGAGGATCTTCGGGTACCGCCGATCGATTTCCGACCGGTGGGTCCGGGCCAGCCGCAGGACCTCACGATATGCCCCGCCCTCCAGGCCGGTCAGTGCGGCTTTCTCGACGACTTCCTCATCGGACAATTCCCTGAACAGGGTTTCGGTACCGTCCGCGAGCGCCACCTCGAGTTCTATTACATGGTCGATGGTCTTCCCGTAGATCACCGAATGGGCTCCCGCCGAATTGTTGCCGATCATCCCCCCGATCGTCGCGCGGCTGCTCGTGGCCACGTCGGGGGCGAATTGCAGACCATATGGCTTCAGGTAGGAATTCAACTCGTCCAGGACAACGCCGGGTTGTACCCGCACCCATCCCTCTCCCTCGTTCAATTCGAGGATATTGTTCATGAACTTGGATAAATCCATGATCACGCCAGGGCCCACGCACTGTCCTGCAAGCGCCGTCCCGCCGCCGCGCGGCAGTACGGGTACCCCGAATTTCCCGGCAAGCCTCAGGACCCTCAGGACGTCCTGCCGATGCCTGGGCAGAACGACCCCCAGCGGTTCAATCTGATACATGCTCGCATCGGTGCTGTACAATATCCGTGAGGCCTTATCGAACCGCACCTCGCCGGACAGTTCCCGTTCAAGCGCCGATAACAGGGCTTTCATCAGGTCTCCCTTGCACGGTTTTGCGCAGCCTGTGCTGAAACGCTCATTGCAACACACAGCGCCGCGAAACCGGTTGCGAACCGATCACGCCAGCGCCGACAAACCGATAATGTAACCCATACCAACAGATACGTCAAGATCGAGGCCCGACAGGACGCGTGCTCCACAAAATTGCTTGACGCTCCCGGCAAATTGCGCTATCAATGAACCCCTTTCTTACCTGAATCTCACTGTGGAGGGCTGATCGTGCTGGAAACCGGCTTCGGCGTTCAGGACTTTACACCCGTAGAACCGTCAGACCGTGCGTTCCGGGTCTACGATGCGATCTCCTTCCGTGTGCTGATCCTGAGGCACGGGGACACGAACGTCACCTTCCTGGCCGGAGACTGTTTCAGCATTGAAGAAGATATAATGGTACGCGTGAGGGAACGGGTAGAGGACATTGTCTGGCTGGATCCCAACCACATCCTGCCCTGTGCGTCCCATGTCGGCACAACGCCAATCCTGTTTCAATCGTACGTAAGCATTCCCTGCGAGGCGCTCAAATATTACGGCAGGGAAGATTTTTTCGCGGACAATATGGCAGCAGCCATCCGTGAGGCCGCCCATGCGATGGCGCCCTCCCGTATGGGCGTTGGCGCCTGTTCCGCTCCCAACGTTCTTTATAACCGGCGTTCATACGACGGGGACGGCAAACTGGTCATGAGCAATTTCAAATTCCCCTACCCGCGCCCCGAACTCACCTATGCCGAAGTGGACGACAACGTATACGTCATCCGGATTGACGATACGGAGGGCAATCCGGCGCATTGTGCAATCGTATTCGGCTGCCACGCTCTGTGCAGTACGGACAAATACGGGCACATTTCCGCCGACTATCCGGGTGTCGCACGCAGAGTGGTGGAATCCACGGGTGTCAACGCGTTGTTCCTTCCGGGCAGTATCGGCAACGTGGTACCAGTGAGCCGCGCCGGCCGTACCTGTGAGCGCGTGGGCAACAGCGTCGGAGGTGCGGCACTCTATGCGTTGGAACAGGCGGGCATGTACGATTCCGGCAACCTGCGGGTTACACGGAAAACCATTAAGGTACCCACATTCGCGCACGACGATCCCGATGCCGTGGAGACCGAACTCAATGCGACTCCGAATCGGTCAGACGGACTGCAGCGATTTCAGGCCTACGGCAGCCGGCACTACGCAACTGGCAGGCAATTTCTGGACTATACGATAACACGGGTCTCCGCGTGCGGGGTAAATATTGTCCATCTGCCGGGCGAAATCTTCGTGGAGACCGCGTCTGCGATCAGGGATGCGGCGCAGGGTGTACTCACCATTGTCCTGTCGGGTCCGACAGCCGACGTCGGTTACCTGAGTACGCCTGAGGCGCATCGGGAAGGCGGCATGGAACCCAGGTATGCCGGGCTTGCGGTGGACGGCGAGAGCACGATCCGCGATGCCGCCTGCGAACTGGTGGTGGACTGAATCCTGAATGCGGGAGCGGTGGTTTCCGACTGCGTGTCCATTTCCACAATTGACCATGTCGTGTCTGCGCCCGGGGTCTTTCCGGGCGATACCATGGCCGGAAATGAAGGGATGGTCCCGGTCCATTCACGGGAGAACCGATGCCAGATGTGATTTCTGCTGACCGGCTGGCGGTAAACGGGGGCACGCCCGTACGCGATCGGCTCGAGAATCCGTGGCCTTCGTGGCCTGCAAACACCGAGAAGGAGTGGGAACGCGAAATCGAGCCGGCGCTTCGGAAGGTCTATCTTGAAAGAACAGAGGGTCTTCCGGCAAGCAGGAGCGCCCGGTTCGGTCAGGCGTTCGCGGCTTATTGCGGCGCCGGCTACGGCCTGATGATGCCGCATGGCACCGACGCGATTTCCGCATCCATCGCAGGAGCGCTCGATCTCGACGGTCTCCGGGAAGGCGGGGAAATCATCATCCCGAACTATACCTTTATCGCCACGGCCAGCTCTGCCCTCTCGGTGCGCTGCAGTCTGGCACTGGCGGATATCGACCCGGTGAGCTTTACCCTCGACCCGAACGCGGTTCAGGCGGCCATAACCGATCGGACGGTGGGCATCCTTCCCGTGCATATGGGAGGGCACCCCGCGGATATGGACGCCCTGAACGCCATCGCCGACAAACACGGCCTGGTGGTCGTCGAAGATGCCGCTCAGGCACACGGCGCCGAACATAACGGGCGGAAGGTCGGCCCGCTCGGCGACGTTGGCGCTTACAGCTTTCAGTCGAGCAAGAACCTGACGGCCGGGGAGGGGGGCTGCCTTGTCACCGACCATGCGCACATTTACGAACGGGCATGCGCATTCAGGGACGTCGGTCGACGTCCCGGCGGCGAACGGTGGGAATACCCGCGGCACGGATGGAACTACAGGACTTCCGAATACGTCGCGTGCCTCCTTCTGGCCAGGCTCAGGAACCTTCAACTTCAGACCGAGGTCCGAAGCCGCAACGCGGCCTACCTGACACGAGAGCTGCTAAGGGTCGGCGGCGTAATCCCTCCGGCGGCTCGCAACTGGGTCACACAGCACGGGTACCATCTCTACATGACGCGCTACGACCCGGGACAATTCGGCGGTCGAAGCAGAGATGAATTCGTCAGGGCCCTGATCGCGGAAGGCATCGACTGCACGCCCGGTTACCGGCGACCTCTCACGGACGAGGGCGCGTTGAAAAGCGTCTCGGAAGCATATCCCGATCGCGTACGCCGGCTGCCGTGTCCGCACGTTGAATTCGTGTGCGGGCACAGCGTCTGGTTCTATCAGTCCATGCTCCTCGGCGCCCGGGAAGACATGGACGACATTGCAGAGGCTGTGGACAAAATCAAGCTCGCGTTTGCCCGCTGACTTCCCGCATTACCGACGATCCTGGCCACCGCACCAGCGCAATTCCCCATGATCATCCGTGACGACGACGGGCCAGTTCCCGCCTGTCCGTTAACGTATCTGACTCATCCACGATTTCCCTGCCCGGAATCTCTTCAAACGGGTACAGTGCCAGGACAAGAACCGGATTCAGGCCGTCCCAATCGAACCGCAACGATCAGAAAATCCCGAAAACCTACCTCATGGGTTCAACGATGAGGTCCACTTCCAAATATATGACCCCGGATTCGACCCATAAACAAGAACTTTCCCAGCGTCCTGGCGCACACGCGGGAAAAAGGGGCCGGGAATAGTCCCCCGGCCCCGTGTGCTGTGAAATACCGTCGATGAATTTCAGAACGCCTGCGGTTCACGATGTAAGAGCTGACGCTAAGGCGCTTCCTCGGGCGACTCGGGTTCCGGCGGCAATTCAAACACGCTTATTCCGATGTGATCAAGCAGCGCGCCCACCTCGGGTTCCCACACGCCCACCTTGCTGGCATGGAACCCTCTCCTCAGCCCGGAAAAACCGTCCTTATCCATCGCCTGTGAACTTTCGATCTTCTGCAGTGTATTCTCGTACGTCAGGGTATCGACCCAGCCCCACTCGAGCGCCGCATCCAGGATCTCCGTCAGATGCTTTTGCAGATCCTGCTGCTCAACCGAAACCCGCCCGGGCGCCAATGTCTTTCCCCTGACACCTTCTTGGTCTGGAGGAACGTGCGGGATTCCAATGTCGGAATACGGAAGACTCGGCGCGTTTCCTGACAGGTAGCACGTCGTCAACACCGGACCGTACTTGCTGACAATATTGGCAGAAAGTTCGCTCCCGGGCGGAATGTCGTTGCCAAGGCTGGTGAAGAACGCCCAACTTGGCGATCCAGAACCAGGGTCTTGATCAGGGTCATACCAGCCTTCCCAGGAATCCGACGCAGAGGTTCTGATGATTAATCTCTCATCCAAATCAACCGCGAAAATTTGCAACGATTGTGGGCTCGAGGGCATGAGGTTGACTTTATAACTGTACGTATACTCTCCCGTGGCCCGGTCGTAACTTACCGAACATACCACCGTCGCGCTGACTCGATTAGCCGGGATATAGGGCTGATCTACTCTTTCTCCGTTCTCTCTCCAATAGGTGTAGGTGTAAACGCCGGTCAGGCTGTCTAGCCGGACCTCGTGCGGTCTATCGATGACATCAAATCCATCGGCCCTGTTGGGATTGGGTACGAGTATTTCGGAAATACCGGTTTCGAATACGCGATGGATGGTCTCCAGAGGTTTTCTCTCGGCAGAAATGGTGCCGATGAGCAAAAGGAACACGACGCAGGTATACGTTGAGTATCTCATCGCCTTTTCCTCCCCTTGTCAAGCAGACATATCCTCCAGCCTGCGAGTAAAGGCTCACCTATCTTGTAACGTGCACGTGAGTTAGCAGCCCGTTGAAAAAGTATCAAATTTCGGTATCGTGGCAAAACCGGATTGCTTGTTGTATAAGTGTTACTTAGAATGGGAGGACACGAAGGAAAAAGGAAAAGGGCGGAAGCGCGAAGGAGGCCGGAGATGTCGATGAGCAAGCGTGAAGAGCGTGTGCAGGAGGAAATGTGGGTGCCGACCCGCACGTTGTCCGAGGCGCCGGGTCATCCGTTTTACACGCGCCTCAACAAGCTGCTTTTCGAGCATGGGTTCGATTCCTATGTAGAAGGGCTGTGCGCGCGGTATTACGCGGAGACGTTGGGGCGGCCCAGTATGGCCCCCGGTGTCTATTTCCGCATGCTGATGATCGGCTATTTCGAGGGCCTGGACTCGGAGCGTGGCATCGCCTGGCGGGTGTCCGATTCCCTGGCTTTGCGGCGCTTTCTGGGCTACTCGTTGAGCGAATCTCCCCCGGACCACTCGAGTCTGACGCGCATCAGGCAGCGGTTGCCGGTGGAAGTGCACGATGCGGTCTTCAACTGGGTACTGAAGGTGTTGGCGGGCCACGACCTGCTCAAGGGCAAGACGGTGGCGGTGGACGCGACCACGCTGGAAGCCAATGCGGCCATGCGCAGCATCGTGCGCCGGGACACGGGCAAAGCCTACCCCGAGTACCTACAAGGGCTGGCCCGGGCCGCAGGCATCGAAGCCCCGACGAAGCAGGACCTGGTCGGGCTCGACAAGAAACGTTCGAACAAGGCTTCCAACAAGGACTGGGCGCATCCCCATGATGCGGATGCCCGGATTACCAAGATGAAAGACGGACGCACGCATCTGGCTCACAAGGCCGAACATACGGTCGATCTGGATACCGAGGCGCTTTGCGAGAGTTTGGACCCGGCCGATCGGAATCTGCAAGCGGTCGGCGATACCGATGACAAAAAGGCACTTCGCGAAGGGGTGGCGGACAAGGGATATCACAGTAATCACACCATGAAGACCTTGAAGGCGGCGAAGGTCCGCAGCTACGTCTCGGAACCGGACCGCGGTCGTCGAAACTGGAAAAAGGATGCGGCGGCCAAGGCGGCGGTGTATGCCAATCGCCGACGCATACGAGGAGAGCGAGGCAAGAGGCTGCAGCGGCAACGCGCCGAGGTTGTCGAACGCAGTTTTGCGCATGCCTATGAAACCGGGGGGATGCGTCGCACGCACCTGCGCGGCCACACCAACATCTACAAACGGCTGTGTATACACGGCGGCGCTTTCAATCTCTCCCTATTGATGCGGCAGATCACCGGCAAGGGCACGCCCAGGGCTCTGCATGGGTTGCTATCGGCCCTTCGCACCTTTGTTTATCGCCTCAAACGCGCTTTCCGGGTCTCCAGAACCATCTTACCGCGCCTTTGTGCCCTCCATCCGTATTTGGTAATTTAGCGCCGATTGTCCACCTGTCACGCTCTTCCACCACACCTTACCCGAATATCCGTGATTCTTCGCTATAATCCCGTTTTTTCAACGGACTGCTAAGGCCTGCCAGATGTAAGGAATCTTCATCCTCTTCCCGCCAACCTCTAACACACCTTCAAGAAGGATCTCCCCATTCCGGTGGCGCGTAATTTCCAACATGGTCCCATTGTCCAGATAAAGCCGAACTGCATCGTCCCACCAGGCTTCTCCAAAGGTCTCTCGTTGAAACACGAGTACGTCATCGGTGACTTCAACAGCCAGATATATATTCGATCTGTCTGCAAATGCGCGAAAGCTTGCCGTCAGGTCTTCGGGTCCGTCGAACTTCGAAAGACCAAATGGATCGTCCCGATTCTCCGACCCCTTCCAGATCTTAATTGGGATCGTCGAAGTCCGGATATGCTCCCAATCGGAAAGATCGCCATCGCTTACGATCCCACTGATTCCGCGTAATATAAACGTGTTATACACGGACGATTCTGCCATACTTTCCATGGGACAGGCAAAAATAACGCTTGTGGCAATGAAACAGGCGCTAAGGAAGCGCATCTCAGTTCCTCCTCGTATACCAGGGGACGCAGGAACTTTTCATCGCGTCGCTTTCTCTCAAAACCGATACTGAATACTTGAATACCGTCCCCCACAAAACCGCGAACACCGTCGTTAATCCCCGATTTCAAAAGGCCCGCGTTTTTTCCATCATGTATGAGGCCGGATGACGACATGCTTTCATTTCAACAGCATCGTCTTCCGGGTCTGGCGAAAGGAACCAGCGGCAATGTGATAAATATACACGCCACTGGCGACGACGCGGCCGCCGTCATCTCGCCCGTCCCAGCGTACCTTGTATATCCCTGGCTCTCGCTCTTCATCCACAAGCGTGCGTACCGTCTGACCCAGGATATTATAGATTACCAATTTCGTGGGACGTGAGACAGTTCCGGCCAGATGAAACTCAAGGACGGTCTCTGCGTTGAAGGGATTTGGTGCGTTTTGCAGTAAAACGTCTTCGTGAATCAGCGCGTGGCTTACCTGAATATCGAAACTTACGGGCCAGGTCCGGCCCGCCTGATCACGCAAGAGTACGGGTACATGAGCGCTGACGCCCTCCGCCTGATCCGATACCGTGACGTTTAGAATTGCTTGCCGAATACCAGTCTCGGGGGAAGAAACCACGTTAGTGGGACCAAATTGCAGCCAATCCGGAAGCGGTTCGTCGTCCGGAAGGATCTCCAGAACGTCAACCGGGTACCCGGTTTCGTTACGCAGCGTCAATGGAACCGTATTATCGCCGTTGTGTACAACCAACCTGGCGGTATGACTCCCGTAAACCGTTGAAGATAAGACGAACGACACGATGAGAAACAGGCCATGGCGACTCATGGATGAACTCCTCGATTTGCAACGAAGGCGTGTGCGCAGGTCAATTACGGATTCTTCAAAAATTGCAAGAAAACTTATCGTTAATATAACTTCACATTGTCTCTGTATCAAGAAAAAATCAGAAGGTGTTTGCTATTCCAACGGGCAGAGCCAACACGCCGCCGCCTTTCTCTGGCGGCGGCGGTTCTCAAAGGGGCTCCGACCGGCCGAGGACTATTGACAGGTAAATTTGTTTGCGGTTCATCCCTGAAATCAACATAGAAACTGAGGGCGGGTCCCTGGATTCCCGGTCGGTAACAGTCCGGGGTTTCGCGCGGCGTTCTGGTAGATGACCTCGGATGCGTATTTGACCAGGCGGGTGACGCTGACAAGCTGGTTATTTAGAGCGGTCACCGGGGAATTCGGGACGAAAATGAACTGCCCGCTCTTGTTTTCATCGGTAAACACGATCTCGAATACCCCCCTGGGTCTGCGTATAGATACAGGCGCGGGCATCCGTCCCTCACGTTCCGCCTGAGGACGAAAGCGGATCGTCGACCTTCAGGCCAGCTCACCGCCGCAACTGCTTCCGGCGCCGGCGGTGCAGCCGTAACAGTGGTCTGCAATACGGATCCTTCTGTCGACCAGCCATCGAGACGACACGTCCCATAGTTTTTTCGGTCGGCCGGACAGATGCATATCCAGCATCTGGTTGAAATCGCAGTCGTAAATATTGCCTTCCCAATCTACGCTTACCAGAAAACGACACATCAGACGATCAATCGTCTGTGCATTGAACTGTTCCCGCAGCGTCTGCGTGTAGCCATCGTACTCCCCCCGACGCCTCAGATAGTCGTTAAACCGGCTGATCGGCATATTCGTGATGGTAAACAGGCGATTGAACGAAATGCCGTAGCGCTCCGCCAGTACCCGTTTATAGTCGGCCTCGAGTTCGTCCTGCGGCGGCGGAAGCGAGGCGCCCACCGGATTGTATACAAGGTGAAGCAGCAGGCCTGAATCAAGTTCTCCGTATCCAATTGCATTCAGATGCCGGAGCGCCTCGATGCTGTCGAAAAACACGCCTTTTCCTCGCTGCTGATCCACGTTCTCCTCCAGATAACACGGCAATGAACAGACCAGTTCCACCTCGTGCTCCCGGTAGAAGTCGGGCAGATCTTCCAGGCCCGGCTCAAAGATCACGGTAAGGTTGCACCGTACCATCACGCTGCGCCCAAGCCGTCGAATCTGTTTCACCAGATACCTGAAATCGGGGTTCACCTCCGGCGCGCCGCCGGTGATATCCACCACAGGAATATCCGTGGCGGCGAGAAACGTCAGGATCGACCGCATCGTCTCGCGGGTCATCACCTCCGTCCGGTTCGGACCGGCATCCACGTGACAGTGCCTGCACGCCTGGTTGCACAGTTTCCCTACATTGATCTGAAGCGTCTCCAGCGCGTCACGACGGAGATCGACACCCTCACGTCCCAGGCGCTCCTTAAACGATAATCGGCTGCCCTGGGCTTCTTCCTGTGCGCGGGGCTGAATCGCCAGCAGTTCCGGCGGCGCTCCCATGGGTCTCTCCTTTGCGGAATCGATACACCGGCAGGTTATTTGAATGAACCCGTTGGTCCTTGACGGGCCAGGTTGCGGGACGAGGTCGCCGAAGCACTGTATCCCGCTCGCGTTCACCCTTTGTTTAACGGGTCAATTTCTTGTGCAACGCCCGGTCGTTAAGTGTCCAATCGTACGGAAGGTATCGAATGGTGACCTGAGGATGTGATTGCAAAAAAGCCCGATCTTCCTCGGCAAGATGGATATTCAGGTAGTCCGTAATCCGTACGTCTTTCACCCGATATTCACGTCGATACCAGTCGGTGAAATCACTACCGAACCAATCGAGGATTTTCGAAAGAACCAGAGTGCCGCTGTCACGGTCCAGGCGGACGTGCTGAGGATCGCGGATAAACTCCCGAACGGCGGCGTTCAACTGTTTCTCAAGCCGATCAGAACTGTAGACTTCCGGCCGAAGCCGCGGACATGACGCAGCCCCGCAATTCAGAGCGGCGTGGATTCGGGGGTCCCCGAACTCTTTGCGGACGATCCCGTGCTCAATATCGTCAAGTGACCTGGACTTGCCACCGACGACGTGGAACACCTTGAAGAATCCCGGCTGTTTATGGATATTCCTGACGCTCGTTTCGGGATACGCATTGACCACCCCGGCGATCACAAGCGCATTGTAGGCGTTGATCCAGTACGCCAGCCGGTCATCCCGCTCGGGAAACAAAGCGGGATGGCTCTCCGGGCTGGCCTCCCTCAGACGCTTCAGGATTAGCCGCAGATCGGATGGCTCAGCCTTGAGACCTGCGTAGTCAACCCAGCCTCGCGCGTCCACGAACCTGCCCAGCATGCGGTCCAGCGGGCCGAAATCAAACGGCGTCGCGTCGCTGCTCCACACCGGTGAGGACCACAGCGCGATAAGCAGAATTGCCACTGGAGCGTGCCCGGACGCCTTCAGACCGGGTTTCCGCCTGGCGATCCGTTTGACATATTGCATTCTTAACTCTCCGGTCTCTCCCGCCCGGTGCACCAATCAGCCGACATCAGACCCTTCGGGTCTCCCGTAAAAGAAAGTCAAATACGGTTGCCCGGTAATTTCACGCTTCAGCAGCACCGCCAGTTCCAGCGCGTGATAATCTCCCCACATCGAAGACTCGCCGTTCGGCACGTTCTGACCCTCCCGGCGTCGATCCCATCCGTTGGGGCGGTGATAAACGGAATGCAGGATCAGCCCCTGGTGATTCTCGTCGGCGGACAGGTACGGCGCATCGAACAACGTTCGGGCGACCGTCAACGCGGCCCTCGTATATGACCCGCCCGCTGTGCCGCCCAGGTACCTGCCCAGCCGGTACAATCCCTGGGCCGCAATCGCAGCGGCCGAACTGTCCACGGGCTCGAATTCATTGAACGGATCCGCGGCCCTGCCAAGATAATCTCCCATCTGCGTCAATCCCGGAGCGCCCGTATCCCAGTACGGGATTCCGTCCGCCGCGGATGCGCCTGCTACGTAGTAGTCTGCCGCCGCGGTTGCCGCCCGGGTCATGAATGCCGTGACGTGGCCGCGACCGCCACAGCCGGCAAGGTCTTCATCGTCGACGACCTCCAGAAATTCCAGCAATTCGGAATATCCCGTGACGATCCACGCGAGGCCTCGTGTCCATGTTGAAAAGGGCGAATATCCCTGTTGTGTGCTCGGACATCTGTAATTGCCGTCCTGCACGTTGAAAATGGACTCATGCGCCACCCGTCCCCGTACGTCGTAGGCGTCACGGCCGTCGCCGTAATATACATTGAACCTTGCCGTTGTCTCCGCGTGTTCGATCATGCGATCGAACAGCGAAATCGCCCGGTCGTTCTCCCCCATCAGAACGTGGCCTAATCCGTGTGCCAGTCCGAGGGACCGGCAGGTGCGGATCGTGTCGGAAAACAGCGAATGAGGGCCGTTGAAGGAAGGAATATAACCTTTCCCGTCCCGAATCTTCGTCCAGCGGGCCCCCTGCACCGCGCCGGACGCTTTCAGGGCAAGCTCGTAGAAACGCTGTTCCCAGATATCGCCCGGGGTGGCGCCTTCGAGCATCAGCCGCCGGAGGTTGCCATATGTCGATATGTTGTTGAATCCGTGGTCGTGCACGCCAGTGTGGGTCACGTGCGGCGCCATACGGTTTACGGTACCCTTTCGACCGATTTCCAGATACTGCTTCTCTCGAACGGCATCGAAGAGCAATATCGCGCAGCCATGCTGGAACCCCTGCGTCCATTCCGTCCAACCACGGGTGGCATACTTTCCCCCCACCGTATAGACCGGCGCTCCGTGACGGGGGTCCCATGTTTCGGAAATGGACGTAATTTTGCCCATTGCGAATTCGAAACACCGGTCGAGTCCGGAATTCACGTCCCTCAGGCGGATGGAAGGATCAACGCGCATGGCCTCTCCTGGAGACGTCCTGCATCGCTCACTTCACACGGTTGCAACGCAGTCGTTCGGCAGCGGGCCGGTAATGACGCCTGCCGGCTTTCGGCACGGTTCGTTTCTGACCTGCTGTATTCCGAACCCCGAATTGGAAATCCTGGCGGGGCTACTGCCTGGAATAGACGAATACGGCGCCATCTCTTGCGTATAGCGTAAGTTCGTCGTTGTCAATGGAGAACCCGAAGTCCAGGGCATCGAGAAACAGTGCGCCCTGTTCGATTCACCAATTCCCGGTTGACGTAATCCGGCTTCCGTCGAAGATCGTATTGATAAACGTGTAAACGCCGTTTTGTTCGAAAATCAGCGTATAATTCACCGAAACCGGCTCGTTTTCCGCGTGGGTCAGCATCCACGTACCCAGGAT
>JAAXHE010000046.1:0-6803 GCA_012271065.1 Candidatus Latescibacterota bacterium | reverse complement strand
GCATCCACGTACCCAGGATCGCTTCCTCAGGCGACAACGGGTCCCCGCCGCATCCCGCAAGGGATGAAAGGAAGGCGGCCATACAGATTGCTTTCGCTATGCCGAGGTACGCAGTGGTTCGCGAGGGCCGATTGCATCATGTACGAGACACGTTGAGTTCCTCTCGCAACGCGTAGGTTCTGCCGGAAAGCTGAGACCGGAAAGCCCCGACACCCGTTTCAAAAGCCGGCGGGCGCACCCGTCCGGCCCAACGGTGAAGAAGGTTCGAAATCGGCACGGGAATCCCGGGGATCAGATTCACGATGCCAGCAACCGTCTCAGGTACCGGCAATATTCGTTTTCTTCCGAATAGTTAGCGATGTCCTCGAGCTGCTCCGCGCTTATGTACTCTTTCCTGTACGCGATCTCTTCCAGACACGCGATTTTCAGCCCTTGCCGGTGTTCGACGATCTGCACGAAATTACTTGCTTCCAGCAGGCTTTCGTGGGTTCCCGTGTCGAGGTACGCGATTCCCCTTCCCAGCAGCTGCACCCGCAATTCACCACGCCTCAGGTACTCGTTATTCAAATCGGTGATTTCCAATTCCCCACGGTCCGAAGGCTTCAATCCCCTGGCGATATCCACCACGCTTCCGTCGTAGAAGTAGAGCCCGGTAACCGCGAAATTCGATCTCGGACGTTTCGGTTTTTCCTCGATGCCCACCACGTTCATGGAAGCATCGAATTCAACCACGCCGTATCTCTCGGGATCCTGCACGTAGTAGGCGAAGACCAGCCCGCCCTCGTCGTGTTCGCCCGCCTGCTCCAGCAAACCGGAAAGACCGTGGCCATAGAAGAAATTGTCTCCGAATATGAGCGCGCATGGCTCGCCCTCGATAAAGTCCTCACCGATGAGGAACGACTGCGCGACGCCCTCCGGACGGGGCTGGATCGCGTAGTCGAAACGCAGGCCCAGACGGCTGCCGTCACCCAGCAGATTCCTGTAGAGCTCGATATGTTCAGGCGACGAAATAATCAGAAACTCCCGAATGTTGGCCAGCATCAGAACCGAAAGCGGGTAATAGATCATCGGTTTGTCGAATATCGGCAGAATCTGCTTGGAAATCGAAGTCGTGAGCGGATACAGCCGGGTTCCCAGCCCACCTGACAGTACGATCCCTTTCATCGGACGACCCTTCCCGACAACTGACGACGGCCCGTGCCGCCTTCGGCGTCGATATCCTCGCTGTGGCCGAGTGGAACCACCTTTTCGGGACGATGATGATCCCCGGTCATCAGTGGAGGAAGCCGGAACACGCTGTCCCCGCTCCTGTTGCAGAAATAGAGGCGGGAATCAGAAGGTTGACGCGTATGCCCATCCGCCCATAAGGCATAGAATTCCGGGTGCGCGTTTACCGGTCTGCGCACATAGGTATGGTTATATTTGCTGCACCGCGTTGTCAGGCGGGTTTTCTCCCACGCCGCCCCCTCATTACCGCTGGTCCACACGGCCACCTCTCCTCCTGTATTATATGGCTGAGGTCCCGTTTCGGTGGGTGCGATGATCCGCCAGGTCCCGTCCGGCTCGATATGAAGTCCCCCCGTGTCGTAGTTGTTGTCAGACGGGAATGCCGGACGGGCCTCCCATTCGTCACCCGTCCACCGGAGCGTGGTCCAGATGCGCGGGTCGTTATGGGGCCCGGTCTCCATCCCACGGCTGGTCAGAATCAGGATAACGGGATTGCCATGAGCGTCGAAATTCAGATCCTTGACGAACACTTGCAGGCCCTCTTGTTCGTAGTTATGCACCATCGCGTCGTTGCGGGGTTTCGCCAGCGGGAGGTCCATGTCCGTTCCAGCGGCATTCTTCCAGGTCTTGCCGAAATCGTCCGTCTGCAGATAATAAAGATTGGTCCTGGGCGGACCCGGCTTTTTGACCGGATGGAAGTTGAACGCGGTGCCAACCCGTTTACCGGCCCGCCAGCTGACCTGATAGTGACCGTGGCGGATTTTCGATAACGCTCTGGGTGGAGACCAGTCTCTGCCGTCAGAACTGGTTTGGGCATAGAGGAACCGGCCGCCAAGGTACCTTGTATGCAGAAACAGAAATCCATGGTCCTGAACATGCCAGGGCTGCGGATAGGAGAAGTTCGTCTCCGTCACACATTCGAATGCACCCACGGAATAGGGCTCGTCACTCTTGAAGATAAACGCCGGTCTGGCGGTACCGTGCGCGCTTACGAAGACCCAGATGTGTCCCTCATCGTCCAGCATCAGAACAGGGTTGTCGTGTGCGTCGGCAGTGCCCTTGTCCATCAGAATCGTCGGTCTCGGGACCGTACCGGTGGCGTGATCGTAACAGGAGACCATTGCCAGTATCTGGTTCTTGTCCCTGTACGTCCCTCCATAACAGAAGTACGTCTTGTGCGCCGTTTCGGAATAGTATGCCAGCGGGATATGCTTTGCGGTGTAGGTCGCGAACCCGCCGCTGTAGTACACGTATTTGTACTCGTTGTCAGCGGGCGTGTCCCACCACCAGATCCCCCGGTAACCGTCGTCGGTATCGCACTTTCCCACAATATCTCCCTACGCAAATAACTGCCTTCCAGTAGTTTTTAAAAATTAACTAAAGTTTCAAGCCAACATAGCCAAGAGTCCCGCCGTGCAGTGTGTTCGTGCGGACCCAGGTCAACCGGGACCCCCCCCCGGCGCTTTCCTGAGTGCTTCCGTGGCAGCCCGATCAATCTTCCAGTTCCGGTTGTCCACGACCACGCCGTACTCGTCCCGGGCCGCCTCGAGCGACACGCGACCCTGTCGTACGTCGTGCATTACCAGATCGGGATCGCGAGTCTGCGGTGAAAAGTAGCCGCCTCCGCCAGGAAGCTTCAGGGTCACCGTCTGCCCAGGTTGAAGTTCGTATTTCCCCTTCGGGTGTGGACGGGACCCGTCGGAGAGGATCACGTCGCCGACGGCGCCGCTCCCGCCGCCCAGGAAACCGCGCGCCGGGCTCCGGGTGCGGTCATACATACATGAATGCAGCACCGCCGAGTCCGTGTCCATCCTGAGTGCCATTTCCTGTCCCAGCCCGCCGCGGAAACGGCCCGCGCCGCCGGAATCCGGGCGCAACTCCCGCTTCAGCATCAGTACCGGCGAAACCGCCTCGATGGCCTCGGCAGGTACCCCTTTGATGCCGCTGGGAAAGGCCGTAGCCGAAAGTCCGTCCGCAGCGGGTCTGGCGCCCATGCCGCCGGCGGAGAAGAAGATATAGGAAAACACCCGTCCTTCCCTGTCGTGTCCCTCCAGCTGGGTGTTCCACAATCCTGCCGAGCCGTCGGCCAGGACCCGGTCCGGAATCGCCCGGGACAGGGCGCCGAATACCGCCTGAGAGAGAAAGTGCCCGATCAGATGCCGTGCGCCCACGGCGCAAGGAAACGTGGCATTGAGAACCGTACCCGGCGGCGCAGTCACCGCAACAGGCCGGAAACTGCCGGCGTTGTTCGGGACGGCGGGGCTGATTGAACACGCCAGCGGATAGGTCGTATAGGCGTGCGTATAGTTGTAGACCACGTTGATTCCACGGTCCACCTGCGGTGACGTGCCGTCGTAGTCGACGGCAAGGTCACGGTCATTTACCTGAATGGATACCGCGATCTTCAACGCATGGTCGAAACCGTCGATGACCACTTCATCCCGGTACGTGCCGTTGGGTATCTCCGCGATCGCATCCCGCGTGGCGGCCTCCGACCGGTCCAGAATCAATGACGCAAGGGACTCGATGTCCTCCATTTCGTATTCCGACATCATTTCCGTAAGCTTCTCGGCGCCCACGTCGTTGCCGGCCTGTTGGGCATGGAGGTCTCCCACGACGGCATCGGGGGTGCGGACATTGGCGCGGACGATTTCAATCAAGTCGCGATTGACCTTCCCCTCACGAAACAGGAACATAATTGGAATATGGAGTCCCTCTTCGAATACCTCGCGCGCGTCCGCGCCCAGGGTCCGCCCGCCGATATCCATGGCGTGGCACGTATTGGCGAACCACCCGACGGCCTTCCCGCGATGGAAGACGGGTGTGACCAGGGTAATATCGTGCAGATGCCCCGAACCGAGCCATGGATCGTTGGTCAGCAGGCTGTCGCCAGGCTTCAAACTGTCTATCGGATGCGCTTTCGCAAAGTGTCCGACACAGGTCGCCATGGTATTGATGTGGCCCGGAGTGCCGGTCACAGCCTGCGCGACCATATCGCCGGCGCGGTTGAATATACCTGCTGAAAGGTCGCCCGCTTCCCGGACCACGGTTGTAAACGAGGCGTGCATCAGCGCGGCGGCCTGCTCGTTTGCGATGGAAATCAGCCGGTTCCACAACACCTCGAGCAGAACGGCATCCAGCTTTTCCGCCGACATTATCCCAAACCCTCCAGGCGCGTCAGGAGAAGGTTGCCGCAGGACTGTGCGGCAATCTTCCAGCCGCGCGGCACAACGGCGGTGGACTCGGCTTCTTCCACGATTGCCGGCCCGGTCGCCCGAAATCCCGGCTTCATCCTGTACCGGTCGAACACCGGCGCCGGTTCCGGGCCGGATTCCGCATCGAGCAACACCGGGCGAACACCCTTGACCGCGTCCCCGCCCGACGAAGGCGGCGTGTTGGGGTCGACGAGGTCCGGTTTCGGCCCGGACATCCGGACCCGCCAGTGAACGGATTCGATCTCCACACCATCGCACGTGCGTGTGAATTTCCGGGTATATTCCCGGTCAAAACCATTGCGGATTTCGTCCAGACTGCCGGGGCCGAGTCTGCCGCCCGGGACCGGAATCGTAATCTCGTGGCCCTGTCCCACGTACCGCATGTCTGCGGTGCGTACAATCCTCATCTCGGCGGGAACCACGCCCGCTTCCCGCAAAACGCCGGCGCCCTCGAATTCCATCTTTTCGAACAGGGTGTTCAGCCTTGCGAAATCCAAAGCCTCCAGCCGGGCGACGTAGCTTCTCGCAAAGTCGAACGAAATCGGCGCGAGCATCAGCCCGAATGCCGAACTCACGCCTGCCATGGGCGGCACGATCACGGTTTGTATGCCGAGGCGCTCGGCCACGCCACAGGCATGTACGGGCCCGGCCCCTCCGGTCGCGACCATGGTGTAGCTCCGGATGTCGATACCGCGCTCGGCCGCGTGAACGCGTGCGGCATTTGCCATGTTCTCGTTGACCATTCTGTGAATGCCCCACGCCATACGATTCACGTCCATGCCCAGTCGCTTCGACAGCCCGAGGACGGCGCTCCTTGCACGGTCCGGATCCAATGCCATCTTGCCACCCAGGAAATAGCCGGGACTCAGCATGCCCAGAATCAGGTCGGCGTCGGTCACGGTGGGCGCTGTTCCACCGGTCCCGTAGCATGCTGGCCCGGGAACCGAACCCGCGCTTTCGGGACCGACCGCGGGCAGCCCCATTTCGTTCAGGTGCGCGATGCTGCCGCCGCCGGCGCCGATTTCGATCATATCCAGCACCGGGACCAGCAACGGAAGCCCGCTACCGCGTTTGAAGCGATAGACACGCGCCACCTCGGATTCGGTTGTGACGGGAAACGCGCCGTCGCTTCCAAGCACGACCTTCGCCGTCGTGCCCCCCATATCGAACGCGAGCACATCCTTCAGGTTCGATCGGCCGCCCCAATAGGCTGCCGACAACGCGCCACCGCTGGGACCGGATTCTACGAGCCGGACTGGAAAGGCCGCGGCAGTCTCTGCAGAGCAGACGCCGCCGTTGGAAAGCATTATGTGCAGAGGCGCTGCTATCCCTTTTGTTCCCAGCCCTCTGGTCAAACCTGCCAGATACCGGCGGGCGAGAGGTTGCACGTATGCATTGGCGACGGTCGTGGACGTCCTGTCGTATTCACGCAACTCGGGCGATACCTGATGCGATACCGACACCGATGCGCCCGGCATCGCCTCACGAACAATCCCCGCCGCCTGTCGCTCGTGTTCCGGGTTGGCGTACGCGTGCAGAAAACAGATGGCAACAGCTTCCACCCCTTCGTCGAGAAACGTACCGCAAGCCTCCCGGATCGATCCTTCATCCAGGCTCTCGAGTACTTCCCCCCTCACATTCATCCGCTCCAGCGCACCGAATCTCAACCTGCGTTCCACCAGTGGTTCGGGCAACACCAGGCCAAGATCGTAGATATCGTACCTGCCTTCGCGGCCGATCTCCAGCGCATCCCGAAATCCCGCCGTCGTGATCAGCCCCGTGCGCGCACCCTTGCGCTCGATCAGCGTGTTGGTCACCAGCGTCGTTCCGTGAATGACGCGTTGAACGGCGCCCGCGTCGACGGCACCCGGTAACGAGTCGATTCCGGACAAGACGGCCTCTGACGGATCCGGATACGTCGTCGGCACCTTGGAAATCGCCTGTCGGCCGGTATGGCAATCCAGAAGGACGAGATCCGTGAACGTGCCGCCGATGTCAATTGCCAGGACGTACTGTTCTTCGGCCATCCCGCCAGGCTCCAATTGAACGTTCAAGGGTATCTATAGCGCCACAATTTCCACACACACCGAAGACGTAAATATGCGCCTCGCACCCAAGAATGTCAACTCAAACGCGGATTCGCCGGCCTGAAGCCGGGTTGATCCCGCCGATGGGAGAATTCCGGCTTCTCGCCAGTCCGGAACGGACGGCTGAGTCGGTTGATGGTACCGGTACCAGCCCGTTCTGCGTATTATGCCTTGACATCCTCGAGTCCATTACTTAATTTTCACTTCCGCCTGCAATCGCAGGCCATTGGGAGCGGGAATAGCTCAGCTGGTAGAGCACAACCTTGCCAAGGTT
>JAAXHE010000274.1 GCA_012271065.1 Candidatus Latescibacterota bacterium | reverse complement strand
GCTGCAAAAGCGCCGGTCGGCGTTGGTCAAACCCGCCCGTATCATCAAGATACGGGCGGGATCGTCCGCCTGGACCCCCACGTTTTCGCTCGCGCTCGGGAACTCACCGGTAATTTTAAGACAACTTCTTAGACGAATAGACCGGTTTCCGGTTGCACGTTATCCTTCACCGGCGCTCGCTCCGCAGGTCCAGCCAGTCCAGCTCATCCGGCGTCAGCCGGATTTCCATCGCCTCACGGTTCAGGCGGCTTTCCTCGACCGACCTGCAGCCCGACACCGTAAAGACGTTCTGGGGCTGGTTGAAGAGGTACGCCAGCGCAATCTGCGCCACGGTCTTTCCGCGATCGCCGGCAAGTTCCGTCGCGCGTTCCAGCCGGTTGAAGTTCTCTTCATACCCGTAGACCTGCGCGCAGCCAACCGTCAGTGTATTTGCCGTCTGGTTGATGTTCTCGCGCGTCAGGAGACCGGAGAAGAATCCCTGCGCCAGGCTGGACCAGGAAAACACGGGCATCTGCGACTCCCGGTACCAGGCTCGTTCCTCCGCTCCGCGGGGGCCGGAGATGCTCAGGCAGCCCTCCCAGACCTCATTCATCCGCACGGCCAGACTGAAATTCGGACTGCTGGCCACAAACGGCCTCAGGCCGCGGTTCTCCGCATACAGGTTTGCTTCCCGGATTCGATTCACCGTCCAGTTGGACCCGCCGAACGCGCGGATGCGTCCTTCGGACATGTGCTCGTTCAGCGCCTCCACGAGCGGCCCCACCGGCACCCCCGGATCGTCCCGGTGAAGCAGGTAGAGGTCGATATAATCCGTCCTGAGCCGCGCCAAAGAGTCGAAGAGGTCGGAAGCGATGTCGAAAACCGTCACCCGGCGGTCCCGGTCCGCATTGGGATGCCCGCCTTTACTCAGAATGAACACATCGCTGCGGTTGTTTCGCCGGTCCATCCAGGCGCCCAGCGCACGCTCCGACTCTCCGTTTCCATAAACGGGCGCGGTATCGAAACTGTTGCAGCCCAGCGCCCTGATCCCGTCGAGGAAATCGATGCTCGCCTCGAGATCGTCCGTCGAAACCATCAATGTGCCCTGAACCAGCCTCGAGACCGGTTTGTCAATGCCCTCGACACGGCCGTATTTCATCGGGCCTCCATATTAAAAATGATATACGGGATATACTATAGATAATATATATCGCAGTGTTGGAATTAAGCTATCAGATAAAGGCGGGCGCCCCTTGTGGGCGCCCGTCCCCGGACATCGATACGGGCCGCCGATGGCAGGTCCCATTGTCCTCACCACGACGAGGGCGCCACAAGGGTTGCCCCTGCGAATTCAACAACGATGCGGAGGGCAGATGCCTGCGATTCGTGGATGCGTGGTCTTGTAGGGGCGTCCCTTGTGGACGCCCAATCTCCCCGGGATCATTCCATCGGAAATTTCAGCCCGATCCGGTCGCGGATCGTATCCATCGTCCCCATGATGTCAACGGTCTCATCCAGCGGGATCTCCTCGCTTTCCAGTTTCCCTTCGCGCAGGTAACGGCCGACCGCTTCCGCCTGGCAGTTGTACCCGTTCCCGTCGTACTTGCGCTCGACCAGCGTTTCCTTGCCGTCTCGCACCAGGGTCGCGGTCGATCCGCGCCAGTACGGCGGATGAATGCGGATTATCCCCTTGGTACCCATAATGTGAGCCCAGTGAGACGTGCCGCACTGAATGGACGTGAACAGCATGGCCATTGCTCCCTCGTCGTATCCGAGCATCATCCCCGCCTGCTCGTCCACCTCCAGTTCTCCGATGTGCCCCATACTCATCACCCGGGACGGCACGCGGCGGTACACCATCGACGCGAACGAGAGCGAATAGATGCCCACGTCCATGAGCGCCCCGCCGCCCAGGACAGGGTCATAGAGGCGGGACTTCGTCGTGCCGGGACTGGATCCGAACCCGAAGTCCGCCGAAACCATGCGCACCTCGCCGATCTGGCCGTCTCGAAGCCATTGCCTCACCTGGTACATGATGGGCAGGAAGCGCGTCCACATGGCCTCCATCAGAAAGAGCCCTTCCTCCCGGGCAGCCGCGACGATGTCCGCGGCTTCAGGACGATTGATCGCGAACGGCTTCTCGCACAGTACCGGTTTGCCCGCTCGCAGACAGAGGATACTGTTCTCTCTGTGGAGAGAATGCGGCGTTGCAACGTAGATGACGTCCACGTCCGGATCGTTCGCCAGGGCCTCGTAGCTGGGGTGCCGCCTTGAAATACCGAATTCCTCTCCGAACGCATCGGCAGCCTGCTGCGTCCGCGAACCCACTGCGACCGGTTCCGCGTCCGGAACCTCATTCAGGCCCTTCACGAACGACCGCGCAATGGCCCCCGTGCTCAGGATACCCCATCGGATGCTCTCGACCATCTCCTTTTCCTCCCTGTGATTCCCATATCCAACGCGAACTTGCGATCTGTCCCGGCGGAACGACGGCGCCGACTACGCGCCGGCGCCGCAGGATGTTCCGTCATCGCCCGCGGTCAACACGCGGGGCGACAGCGCCTCGAGCCGCGAAAGCGGCTCCTCCAGGCTGCGGATCGCCTGCACCCAGAAGTCGGATTTTTCGAGGTCGCTGCCGAGGCTGCGTTTCGCCACGTTCTCGGCAGTGTCGCTGCCGGTTAACCGCAGGAAGCTTTCATACCGGGGCAGGAAGTCCGGCCCCTCCTTCCTGAACATGGCATAGAGCCCCCGGCTCAACAGATAGCCGAAGGTGTACGGAAAATTGTAAAACGTGACTCCCGTTATGTAGAAATGCAGCTTGGACGCCCAGAACCAGGGGTCCTCTTCCCCCTCCTGAAGCACGTCGCCGAGTACGCCGCGCTGCTTCTCCGTCATCAGCGCCTTCAACTGAGAAACGCTCAACTCACCGTTGCCGCGTTCCTCGTAGAGCGCCTTTTCAAACTCGAACCGGACCGGAATATCCAGAAGATAGGTGCCCCCGTGGCCCACCTCCGAATCGAGGACCACCGCTTTCTGCAGGTCGCCCACGTCCGGGTTCGAAAGGACCCCGTCGGCCAGGATCATCTCGGCGAACGTGGAGGCGGACTCGGCCAACGTCATCGGGTAATGCCTTGCAAACGGCCGCAGATCGCGCATCACGTGGCTGTGAAACGCGTGGCCCGCCTCGTGCGCGAGCGTCAAGGCGTCGCCCATGGTGCGGTTGTACGTCATGAATATCCGTGACTCGGAGATCATCGGAGATCCCGTGCAAAAGCCGCCGGGTCGTTTTCCCGCACGCGGCTCATAGTCGATCCATCGCCTGTCGTACATATTCTGCGTAAACCTTCCCAGCGCAGGATAAGCCGTGGCGAACGCACCCTGTACCAGGGATTTCCCCTCATCCCAATCCATGGGCGACACATCGGGAAAGGGCAGCGGGGCGCCAAGATCGTACCAGGCCACCTTTTCCTGGCCCATCGTCTTCGCCCTGAACCGCTGGATGCGGCGCCCCACCTCGATTTCGGAGAATATTGCGTCGAACATCGCGTCCAGCGTCTTCCGCGAAATCGCGGACTGGAACAGGGCCACCTCGAGAAAATGCGGGACCTCGCGGTAGCGATTCATCGTAAGCCGCGTGCCGGATATCGCGTTCAGTGCGGCCGCCGCTACGTCTTCAACGCTTTCCCAGGCGGCGTTGCCACCCTCGAATGCGGCCCGCCGTACCTGCCGGTCCGGATTTTCCATCAACGACCGCCGCTGGGAAATGGGCGCCTTCTCCTCCCGGCCGTCGGGGAACCGCATTTCGAATTCCAGCTTCCCGGACAGGGTATCGTAAAGCCGGCCCCACGCCGAGATACCGTCCACCCTCAGGTCGGCCGCCAGCGCCTCGCGCGCCGAGTCCATGGTATAGCGGGCCTCGCGGCGCATGCGCCCCAGGAGATAGCCGGCGTCCGAAAGCGACTCCCGGCGTGTGAGCGCCTCGAAGCTGCCGTCGGACGCCGTCTTCAATCCCCGCAGCAGTTCCGTCTGAAGCTTGGTGGCCTCTGCGTATTGCAGCGTCAACGCGGCCTCTTCCTTCAGATAGGCCTCGTTTCGCGCGTCGGCGGCCGTCAGGCATCCCACGTAGGAGGCCACGTGTCGCAGCCGCGTGAAGAGGTCCTCGCTGCGGAGGAGGATATCCTCCCAGGTCTCAACATTACCCTCGTCCAGCGGCTCCAGAGCCCTCGCCATATCCAGCAAATCCCGCGTATCCGTCTCCAGGGCGTTCTTGAACTTCACCATCTCCGGCCCGTTGAACGCCGGAAAATAGCTTGTCAGATCCCAGTCCATTCCCGCTTCGGCAACAGTCTCCGCCATACGTTTTTTCCTCAAGAAGTGAGTTCCAAACCAAGAATCCTTGCCGTGGTTTCCCCCATGATCATCCTCTGGTCGTCCACGCTCAAGAACGCGCAGTACTTCTCAATCCACCGCCTCGACTGCCTGTACGTACAGAACCGGTTCTGAAACGGCATATCCGTTCCCCAGTTCAGGTGGTCCGCGCCCACATTGGCGACCATGGCTTCCATCACCGGCCACACCTCACGGTACGGAAAGTCGAACCAGTCTCCGATTCGGACGGGGAAGCAGACCTCCAGATTGCAATTCGGGTTCTCGAACGGCAGCCAGATCTCCCTCGGCATCGGCAGGAACTCTCCGTCCGAAACGAATGCGCGCCAGGGGAAACCGTGCGTCAGATTCACGACGACATCAGGATAGCGTTCCATCCAGCGGACCAGGACCTTCTGTTCGTCCAGGTAGCCCTGACGTGCCCCTTCGGGCGTCATCCGCCGCGTCACGTCGCCCGGTCCGGATCCCAGCGTAAAGAAAATCGGCACGCCCAGCGACGTCGCCGCATCCCAGAACGGCCGGCAGGATGCCGCGTCCCACGGCTCGGTGGCGCCGAGGTACGCCGGCCGCGCGTTGAACTTGATCGCGTGGAGCCCGTGTACCCGTATCGCTGTGCCGAGTTCCTCGATCACCGCATCC
Organism: Candidatus Latescibacterota bacterium; assembly: GCA_012271065.1. The sequence goes on along the minus strand of JAAXHE010000274.1, from coordinate 46,390 downwards.
GTCTCGGTACGGATGCGCCATTCGTCCACGGGGGCCATGGACCGGAGCCGGTCCGGGTACTGACGCACGCAGTCGGCCAGGAATTCGCTGTTGCGGGTCAACATCGGATTTGTGTGGATGAGCGCCATGTCGACGTCCGCGTAGTCCATTTCCGCGATCAGGCTGTGCGGCGTGAATTCCAGGTTCCGCAGGTTCGGTGGATAGAACTGCTTGGTATAGTCCTCCCCGTCGATCGTCCAGACCACACGCCCCTTCTCTCTGTCCACGCGGAAGTTCGCGTCGGGCAGATCGCTCCAGGACTCGTAATCCGTGGGGATCAACCCGTCCGACGTCGCCGGCGCCCGGTCCCGCACGCGCCAGGCCGGCTGGTGGTGGAGGCCCTGGGCCTCTTGGACCCACTTCAGGTGTTCCTCGCTGTTTTCGAACCCGGCCGGATCGTCACCCGGCTCGAAACAATAGGCGTGGGAGTCGAAAATCATCGAATGGATCCCTCGTGTTATGCAGCGACCTGTTCGGGCATCAATGCGCCATCTCCGAAGATCATCGAGAAGTGCGATTTGCGACTGGACCGGGTCCGCGCGTCGATATAGCAGACGCTGAAGGCCCGCCTGGGAATATCGACCCGGTTCAGACCCGAGCGGTGCAGGAGCCAGTTGTGCAGTATCACAACCTCGCCCGGCTTCATCGTCAGGTCCACGATCCTGTCTTCGGGACAGAATTCCTGTTCCTGTTCGTCCGTAATGGTATGTCCCTTCTCGCTCAGAATCCCCAGTTGATGCGACCCTGGCGCCACCTGCACGCATCCGTTCCCGGACGTGGCCGGATCCAGCGCCGTCCAGACCGTGACCAGCGGGTCCCGGTCCACGTACCACGAACTCCCGCCGTCCTGGTGCCAGGGCAGGTCGGAGCCCTGTTGTGCCGGTTTGTTCATGAACATCGCCCTGAAACAGGCCACGGACGCGTGTGCGCCGTAGATATACCCGCAGATTTCCCTGAAAACCGGCTTCTTCATATACGCCAGAAATAATGCATCGAACTCCAGTCCCTGAATCTTTCGATACCCCAGACTGGCGCCCTGATGGCCGATTCCGCCGCCCTTCACCTGGTCATACCGATCGGTGTTCGAATCCAGCTGCATCGTCAGCCGTCCATAATCCAGCGGCGCCCGGCCCAGCATGATCTCGTCGATACGCTGCTGCAAATCCGCGAGTTCCTCCCGGCCGCACTGTCTTCCGATTTTCAGGAAACCGTCCCGGTGGTAATCGCTCCACTGGTCCTGTGAAATGATCCGTTGCATGAGGTTTTCCCCCGGTAGAGATTGAAAAAATGCGCGGGTCCCCGCGGTTGATTCCGCGGGAATTCCTGACGTCACGACACGGTTGCCAGGCGGTCTCGTACAACCTGCTTCTGAATCTTGCCGACCGATGTCCTGGGCAACGCATCCACGAACACGATCCTGTCCGGGACCTTGAACGCCGCGAGCCGTCCGGTGCAATAGGTCCGTAACGTCTCCTCGCACAGATCCGCACCCGCTCTTGGCACGACCGCCGCGACGACCCGTTCGTCCCGAATCTCATCGGGCACGCCCACCACGCAGACATCCGCGACGCCTTCGCATTCCAGGATCACGCCCTCCACTTCGATACTGGAGATATTTTCTCCCGCCCGCCTGATCAAGTCCTTGCCGCGGTCCATAAAATACAGAAATCCGTCTCCATCCGCTCGTACTGTATCCCCGGAATACAGCCAGGTCCCGTCCGAATGGCTTCGCAGGGTTTCGGCCGTTGCGGCGGGATTCTTCAGGTACCCCAGCATGATCGTCCGTCCCGGGATCCCCTTCACGATCACCTCGCCAGGCGTGCCCGCGCCCACCTCCTGATCCTGTTCGTCAACCACCTTCACTTCGTATCCCGGCGCCGGTCTTCCCATTGCCTCGAGGTTGCGTTCGCCCGTCAACGGACTCATCACGGGGAGCCCGCACGTCTCCGTCATTCCCCATAACTGCTGCAGCGGCGCCCTGAACCGTCGATGCCAGGTCGCATACTGCGCGGCGGTCAGATTCTGGGCGAACGTAATGTTGCGGATCCCGTGCGCCGCGTCGGTGTTTCGCTCCGGCTGGTTCAGCAGCATCCGCAGCAATGCACCGAACATGGCGGCCACGGTGCAACCGTATTCAACGGCCTGCTCGAAGAACCGGCTCGCGCTGAAACGGGCCATCACCGCCACGCTCGCACCGGTTACCACGGACGGCCACAACGCGTGGCATTGCGCCCCGGCGTGAAAGAGCGGGAGCGTCACCAGGTGCCGGTCTTCACGTCGCAGGCCGGAACCCGCGGCGAACACTTCCGCGCCGTAGACGAAACATGCATCGGTCAGCATCACGCCCTTCGGTCGCGAGGTGGTGCCGGACGTATAGAGGAGTTGCACCACGCGGTCCGCCCCTCCGTGCCCGTCCGGCGGTTCGGCATTCTGCCCGGACAGCGCTGCTTCGTAGACCGGGTATCGGTCTGGCAACGATTCTCCGGTATCGCATACCACCGTGGGGATTTCCGAATCCGCCGCAACCCCGTTTGTCACCTTCAGACATTCCGCTTCCGTAAATATCGCCGTGCTTTCCGAATGGGCGACCAGATACGCCAGTTCATCCGTTGTGGAGGCCGGATTCGTGGGCATCGCCGTCGCCCCCAGGTAAGACGCGGCAAGGATCAGCTGTGCGTAGGCCGGATGGTTGGACAGGTGCAGATTGAAGACGTCTCCACGGCGAATTCCCAGTTCCCGCAACAGATTGGCCGCCTGATGTACGCTCTTCAGGAACGCGGCGTAAGACCACCGGAAGACCTGCCCGTCTTCCCGTTCGTACACCATCCACTCGCGGTCCTGATGTTTCCCGGCGAAACCTGCGAAATCGCGGTAGAGCGTCCGGTCCGGCGCAACGTCGATCATCGGTCTTTCTTTCGCGCAATGAACGCCTCCAGGTTCGCGCCGGCCTCGGCCGTTCCGAAACAGGCCTCGAACGCCTTCGAGGCCGCGGCGTCCCACCTTGCGTCGCGAGCGGATGATATCCGGTTCAACAGCGCCCGGGTCTCTCTCAACGCCGCCGGGGGAAACGACGCAAGACGCAGCGCGAATGTCCTGACCCGATCTTTCAACGCGTCGTCGGCGACACACTCGTGCACCAGGCCGATTGCCTTCGCTTCGCCGCCGGTCAACGTTTCGCAGCCCATCGCGATCCGCCTCGCGGCCGCGCCGCCAACCACGTCGACAAGCCGGCCCAATCCCCAGGGCGGCGTCCATCCCAGTTCCACTTCCGGCATCCCCAGGCTAGCCGACTCCGATGCGATCCGGAAGTCATGGTACACCGCCAGCCCCACCCCGCCGCCAAGGACGTGGCCGTGCAGCATCGCGACGGTGGGTTGGGGGATGTCGTCGAGCAGCGCGAAGGCATCGGCATGCACCCGTTCCGCCTCCGCGGCGCGTTCCGGTGTCAACGGCGCCAGTTCCTTCAGATCGCTGCCGGCGCAAAACGCCCGGCCCGCGCCACAGGTGACCACAACCCGCACGTCTTCATTACCGCGAATTCCTTCGAGGCGGGCGCCGTACGCGCGCACGCTTTCGAGATCCATCGCATTCAACACCTCGGGCCGGTTCAACGTCAGCCAGGCGATTCCGTCTTCAATCGTCAGGTCGATCATTGCAATCTACGCGTGTTTTTTTGGATAGTCGTACGATACCACCTTTCCGAGACCGGCCGTTACGCTCATCCAGGAATCAACATCCAGATCCACGCAATAGACGGCGCAGGTTGGCATATAAACTGAGGAATCCGATGCAAGGTACCCGGCCAGATCCGAGAAGCCCGGATTGTGGCCCACGATGATCGCTTCGCCGCAGGCGTCCGGGATCTTCCGCACAACGGCAATCAGGTCGTACAGGCTCGCCTCGTAGATCGTCATTTCCTCGACGATCTTTCCGGCGGGGAAGCCCAATGCCTTCGCGATCTCGCGGGCTGTCTTGACGGCACGTCTTGCGGGACTGGAGACGATCATGTCGGGCTTCGCGCCGCCTTCTTTCAATCGCGCGCCCATAAACGGCGCGTCCCGTTTGCCGCGCTTGTTCAACGGGCGATCGAAATCGCCGAGCGCCGGATCCCTCCAGCTGGACTTCGCGTGTCGAATCACATATAGCCGTTTCATAAGCTAACGCCTCCAAAGCCAGGAGAGAGGAAAGAGGAGTGAGGAGTGAGTAACGATAAAGAGCGGATCGGGAAACGCGAATGGAAGGAGGAGTAAGTGGCCTTTGCCTCTCCTTCTCTCTTTTCTCACTTCTCTCCGCTCTCTCCTCTGCTTTTCTCCGGATCGCCTGCGGGTCCGGCCGCATCCCAGATCAGACGCGGGCCGCCGGCAAGCCCCCGAATATGCCCGTTCTCCCTTTCCCGCGGGTATCCCAGACAATGAGAAACATAGGTTACGCCTTCAATCTCGCGAAACCGGTTGCGATGCTGATGGCCGTAAATATGTATGGTCGATCCAAGTCGGCGAATCTGCGCATCCAGGCCCCGGCAACCCGCCACACGGCTGAAGTTGAACGCCGGATGGGGATCTCCGGGCGATTTTCCCCACCGCAGCGGCGCGGGTATGCCGAATATCAGTTCCCTTCTCGGCAGGAAGTGGCTGAACGAGATCACCGGCGCTTCGTACGTCCCTGATATGTTCCTCTCATTCGCGCCGAGGAAAAACTCCGCGGGCGGCCGCGCGGTTGCGGGCCACCTGACGAAGTGGTCATCGCTCCACATTGACAGGGTCTCGTCTTCGCCCGCCTTGGGCGTGAACAAGCTGCCGGGACCCTCCTCGGGTTTCAGATACCACGAAAAGAGAGGAACAATCCATACGGCCTTCCGGTTTCCGACCCTGCCGGGACCCGTCCTGACGTCGAGTCGATCGCAAAGGGAAAGCACCTGGTCGAATTTGCCCAGAGAGCCGCGCGGCAGCCCCTCTCTCCGCACCCACAACTCATGGTTTCCCGGCACGAAAAACACGTCTGCGAACCTGGAGCGCACACCGGCCAGCGTCCTCTCCAGGCGGTCCATCCGGTCGCTCACGTCGCCGGCCAGAATCAACACGTCCCGCTGGAAGTCGGACTCGGACAGCGAATTCATCCAGGCCAGATTCAGCGCGGAGTCCACGTGGACGTCCGACAGCGCGAAGATGCGCGCCGTATCTTTTTCGTTTTCGCTCATGACCTGTCAATCGGTCAGCGCAAAGAAAACGGTCCCCGCCCACCGGCGCCCGCGGGTTCTACGGCGAAATTGGCGACCTTATTGCCTCGTCACCCGGCATACCGCCTGGGTTCCGGCGTCGCAGTACCAGAACGCCCCGTTCCACATCGTCATCCCGTGCGGCTCGGGGTACTCCGTCGGAATATCGATTTTTTCCAGAATCGATCCATCCGCGGTATTCAAGCGGTAGATCGCGCGGTGATCGGTCTCGACGCACCAGAGGTACCGGCCCTCCCAGGTAATTCCGTGCGGACGGTCCCCTGGCGCGGGGATCGTATGTCCCACATCGAAGCCGTTCTCCGGTTCCACCTGGTATATCGTTGCCGAGGGTGGCACCGCCATCCAGAGGCATCCATCGCGTATCTCCAGGCCGTGGGCGCCCGTTGCCACGGCGCCCGGCGTGTCGAACCGTTCCAGGGTCACGCCCGTTTCACGATCCACGCGGAGAATTTTGCTGTCATACGTGGAGGCCAGCCAGAGTTCCGAACCCGCAGCCGTAATCCCGCTCCCCCGGTCCGACGCCGTATCCAGCGTTTGCAGGGTTTCGCCGGTGAATGAAACCAGGGCCGCCTGGTTCGATTTCTGGTCCAGAAACCAGATTCCGTCCGCCGTGGCCTGCATCCCGTTCGGCTGCGGCCCCGGCGCGTCGAATTCGTGCGTGATTTCAATCATTCGAATGCTCCCGGTTACACGGGTTTCCGCGAATTCGACCGGATGCCGGCCGGGTTACGCCACCCTTGTTTGCGACATATTCATCAGTCCGATGATGCTGCCGGGGTGCTCGTCGCGGGTGCTGTATCCGGGTAAATCGCCGCGCTTGCGGTAACGTGCGGCGCGTATGTAAGGCGGCTTCATGTCCGGATATCGGAAAGACGAAGGATCCTGCTTCAGCTTTTCGATCGCGTTCAATGCGCCTTCCCGTATGAGCGCGCGGGACCGCGCCGGCGCGAGATTGACCGCGCTCAGCTTGGCGCGGCTGTAGGCGTCCGCGTCCAGGTCTTCGAGCCCGTCGGGAAGCAGCCCGCGTTTCACGCCAACGGTGACCACGCCGGGTGTGAGCGCCTCGGCCTCGGCGGCGAAGGCTTCCTCTCCCGCCGCGAAAATCGCCGGCACCCCGAGTTCCATCGCGCACAGCACCAGTTGCCCGTATTCTCCAATGGAAATCCCGTTGATCGCATAGTCCACGCAAGCGAAACTCCCCGTGTGGGTCAGATGCGACCACGGCGTTCCGGCCTTCGCGTGCTGCCCCACGTATGCCACCCCGTGGTAAGACCCGTCCAGGCTCCAGGGCCAGATCGGCGCCGCGTGGCCGCGCATCAGTTGCGCGCGTTCGTCCAGGAGTTCCGGATCCATGGCGCCGTGCCCGTGCCCGTCGACCACCAGGATCTCTTCCGCGCCGCCTTCGCTGAACCCGTCCACCGCGGCGTTGACTTCCAGCGTCAGCAGCCTCTTCGCCTTATCGTAATACATCGCGCCCGGAACGCACCAGTCCTCGAAATTCAGAATGCCGGCCACGCCCTCCAGGTCCGTCATGATCATCAGCTTCATCGTCCATCTCCCGTCATTACACGATCTTCGGTTCGTGAGTCTATGATTCGCGCCCGACCCAAAGGTCGTTGAAGCCCGTGACGGGCCCGTCGTCGTTCGGGCCGCTGGCCAGGTCCAGTCCCCCGAACAGGTAGACCGAGTCATCCAGGGCTGCCATGCCCGGCACGCGCCGGACGCCCGGATACGCCGCGGACTCCGAATAGTCCTTCGAGCCGTCGTGCGCCTGCAGGCAGGTCCAGTCGCCAGTGCCAAGCTTCAGGCGCCAGAGATCGTTCAGTTGCGGTCCGTTCACTTCCTCCGGCATGAAGGTCCTCCGCGGCCCGAACCCGCCGAATACATACCATTGGTCCCCGATCCTTGCCGAACCCTGGCCGTACCTGGCTGAAGGTCGGTTCACCGCCCCGAAGTCATTTTCCGCGAGGCAGGTCCATTCGCGCGTGGCCGGATCGAAGCACCACAGGTCGTTATAGAACTGCGGATCCCGGTCCTGCGTGTCCCTCCCCGCCCAGACATATATCCGGTCCTCCCAGGCCGTCATCGACATGACGTACCGTTTCGGCGGGAAAGCCGCGCCCTCCGCCGGTTCGATCCGGTCCCAGGTCCCGGTCCGGGTATCATAGATCCAGAGTTGTCCGCTCAGCACCGCGGTTTCGACGGTCGGGGGAAGCGGCGCCCGGTGGCCCCAACCGCCAAAGAGATAGATCCTGGCACTGATAACGGCCGTGCCGAACCCGCCCACCGTCGCCGGTCGACCGCACCCGGCAAAATCGGGATGTTCCAGCAGCACGCCGTCATCCGGCTCCAGCAGCGTCCAGCGCCCATCCGGGGGTTCGTACATCCACAGGTCGTTCAGCAGCGTGAACTTCCAGCCCTCGCTCAGGATCGACAACCCGCCAAACAGGTAGAACCGGTCGTCTATTTCAACCCACGCGGGCAGCATGCGAGCGCACGGTCTTTCTGCAGAGACGTCGAACCCGGCAGCGCCGTCGTTCGCTTCCAGCAGGTTCCATGCCTCGAGCGACGGATCGTACACCCACAGGTCGTTCAATGCGCCCAGCGTGGACTTGTTTCCCTGTCCGGAGGAGGCGCCGTATCGGAGGGTGCCGCCGCCGAACATGTAGATGCGTCCCCGGTAGGGCAGAAGCGCTCCCGGCGCCTCTCTGGCGCAGGGCACGTCGGCGCCTGTCGAGTCGACTTCGGGATGGCAGAGGCGCCAGTTGAATCCGGGCGTCATCTGACTCTCACACAGCCTTTCGCCGCATATCCAGTCGCGCGTTCAGGGAAGAACAGGCAGGACCAGCCGCGAAGGACACTCCCTGGAATGATGGACCTCCTGTATCGCCGCCACGAGTTCCGTTTCCGCCAGGTCGTTCCCGCCCGTGTTGTGATTCCGGTCGTGGTTCGGAAAATCACTGCTTGTGATTTCGACGCGTATCCGGACCGCACCACCCGCTGGAATCCGCCGTTCGGCTTTCCGTACGGCGTGCGCATCAACAGTCCGGGATACCGCCCGGTTCCCGCCGTCCGTAACACGTTCGCGCGCAACGCCACACCGTCGGACATCGGTACGGCGACGTCATTGTCCACGACGATCTCCGGTGCGTCCTCTTTCCCACTCATGCCGTTCCTTCTGGTCGCCCGGCTGTTGCCGAAACGCGGCGTTCAGATTCGCTTGACTATATTTCGAAATCCGTTCACGGCGTCCCGGAATCCCGTAGCGCCCGGCAGCGGCCACAGGCAGAAGACCCCGTCGAAACTTCGACACCGGAGATTGGAGAGAATCTCCACGAGTTCCGCGTTGCCTTCGCCGGGCATCGCCGGCGCCCCGCTTTCCGCGACGACGTCCCTGAAGTCGACGTGCCTGACGGACCGCCGGATCGGGCCTTTGTAGAGTCCCATATAGAACGGGCTTCCGCCCGATACCGCCACGGCGGCCGGATCGTATGCCATGTTTACTCTGTCCGACCGGATCTCTCTCAATCCTTCCGCGATATCCGACGGGTTCACTCCGGCGGGATTTCCCACGAGTACGTTGACTCCGCTGTCATCGGCGACCCGGGCGAGCCGTTCAAGCGAATCGTTCAGGTCCACCCGCTCGACGTCGTCTGCGAGATGGACGTGAAGGTACCCTGCATCGAGACCCGCTGCAATTGTACAGGCCTCCACCAGAGCGCCGGAAGACGCGAACGGCGTGCGCAATACCACGACCTCGAGGTCCCGATCTTCCAGGCAAACACGAAGGTCGTCGACATCGACCAGGTGATTCCTGTGCAGTTCGACCCATGAAACCCCTGCCTTTGCGACCAGGTCCAGCGCTTTTCCGGTATCGGCATCCACCGCCCACAGTGGTACGCTCAGGGTGAAATCCTCATCCGCCAGCATGGATTTCAGGGGTTCCCCGGTTGCGGCCGGCACGCCGCGCCGGGTCGCCGGACGTCCGGCGGAGGATCTCGCGATCTTCTCCCGGTATCCCACGCAGTCCGCGCAACGCGGATTTTCGTCCAGCGCAAAGCCGGGGTCGCGCGACATCTCGCGCCGCATAATGGCCGCACCCCTGGGAGCGTCGATCAGGCGGCAAACCGCCGGCCCGATCGTATCCACCGCCATGGCGCCCTCCGCCCTGAACAGCCGATCGAACTTCAACACGCCCCCGCGATGCCCTCCCGGACAGCGGCGAATCGTCATCGCGCGGACCTCGCCGTTTTCGCCCACATATTTCATATCCAATTCACGGAGATAGGGCAGGTCCAGTTCCGCCTCCACCGTGTGCAGCAGCGTCATCGTATCCAGGTCGCATCCGATGTGCAGCACCTTTCCGCCGAGGGTGATCAGGCGGCCATAGGGCGTCTCCGGCCCGTCCGGCACAGCGCTTTCTTCGTGATCGGAGAGGATCTCCTCCGCCCTCGCACCGTACCCCGCCACCGGATGATACGGATGGCGGCTGCGCAGCACGCCCGGCCGCAATCGGAACGTTTCGCTGATGACGCCCATGTCCGAAGGGATCACGTCCGGATCGAACGTGCGTCCGTCGCGGGCCGGATGGGAGGGCATCATCAGGGTTCCCCCGGGACCCACGGCTTCGATAAGCGCGTCGATCACCGTGTTAGCGCCGCCCGATACGGGTCCCAGGCTGCTCAGTGACGAATGGACCACCACAATCGCGCCGGGCTGCAATCCCAGCGCCAACAACCCCTCTTCGATTTCGTGTTGAGTCAACATCACAGCTGTCCAGGATAATTCGGTAACGATGATTCCGGACAGGCAAGCCCTTTTGTGTTTTCGTGCCTATTGTGGCAATTGTCTTTTCGCGGCACCGTCCCTACCGCCATTCGATCAGCGCCTTCGCGTACGCGCGCCCTACCAGCCTGGATCCTTCTCGCAGATACGGAATATGGTGTCCGGACAGGATACAATCCACGTGCAGCGTGGAAAGCCGTTTCAGGGTCCTTATATACGTGGGTTTGTCGAACTCTTCGTCCCCCTGCCAGCTCTTTTTTGTGTCGCGCCCAAGAAAACCCGTCGGCGAGATAGACATTCGGCAGAATCTGCATACTTGCCCCCGTCGCCTGATTTATTCTACACGTCTGAAGTGCCCGTGTATCCGGGAGGAATGAGTCCCCGTTGATGGTCCCGGCAGTGCTCCAGGAAACTGCGGTCCCTCAACAGGAAACCGGGATCTTCCACGATGCGCCGGGCGCCGGCGTCAATCAGTTTCCTTGCGTTCATAATCGTGATTTTCGCGTCGCCGATCCTGCCGTACGTCACAAGATCCAGCCTCTGCATTTCGGGCTCCATCAGACGATAGTCCCTGGGCACGTTCGGCGTATGCACCTTCTGAACGTGGACGTGGATGCGGCCCCGCTCGTCCGCCACCTCCAGCCGGGAGGGCTCGTCCATCAGCGCGTAGGGCGCGTGACCGTATTCCTCACACGCGTGCATCATCGTGCAGCTGGTCCATCCCGTTCCCAGAAACATGTAATGAGCGTCGACTTCGCCCAGCTTTCCCCAGGCCGTATCCCGTCCGCACGGGGTGAAACAGCGGACCGCGCCATCCGCGAGGTATTCAGCATGGCGCCCGATCGCACACATCGGATTGCTGGAATCCAGGCATCTAACGGCATCCGGATGGCGCCGGAAGACTTCCGTGATCCGACCCATCCTGGAGGGCGAGCGTCGCACGTCGAATGCCGGGCTTCCGCTGTTGAGCGCATACTCACAGTGCCACCCATTGAAATGACACGTATGTACCGCGATCGTGCCCCGGGCCCCAACCGCCTCCAGAAACGCGTCGATCACGGTTTCCGCGCCGCCCTCCACGTAACCCATACTGCTCAGGGAATTGTGGAAAAACACCGCGTCGCCGGGATTCACCCCCAGGTTCCGCAGGCCTTCGATGATGTCGTTTTTCCTGACGACGGTCTTTCCTTCCGGTGACCAGGGTTTCTTTGCCATCCGGGGAGTCTCCCTTTAAATGAGCGATGCCTGTTCCAATAGTTGAGTCGGTCGCCGCCGCATCCTTTTGCCAGTCAGCCGCGGTACCGGGCGAGAGACGGATGGTCCAGGACGGACGCGAGCCACGTCCATCCCTCTTTACATCGACTGTAGGTCTCAAACGGGATGAAGTCGAAGTCCAGGTACAGGTTGATCGCGCGCGCGCTGGTGGTCTGGGTGGTCAGGTAGGCGCGATCGTGGAAGTCCGCGATCCGCCGAAGCGATGCCGCCAGAAGCGGCCTGGCGAGTCCCCGGCCCTGATACTCCGGCCGGATGGCGATCCAGTGGATGCGGCCGTAGTCCTTTCCGTTGAACGCGTCGTTGTACCAGGCCGTGCTCGTGCCGATCACCCGACCGTCCGGGGCTTCGAGATAGAGGCACCGTTCCTCCATCCTGTCCCGGCCAGCACCGAACTCGCGTTCAAAGCCGGCGAGCGCCCCGTTCATCGAATCGAACGAAGCCACGGCGACCTCGATTTCCGCCCAGAGGTGGTCTTCTCCGGCCCGGTAGTAGCGGAGGCGGTACCCCTCTGGAAGCGGATATACGGGGAGGTCCGCGAGGTCTTCCCTCACCATTACCACCGGAGTGTATTCCTGTTTCTTTTCCCAGATCGCTTCGATTCTCACGGTCCACCCCTCCGTGCCGCATTGTCGGGGGGCAACCCCCGCGCTGCGCTCAGTCGCGCCTGATTATGGCCGTTCCGGCCTCGGTGAGCGTATTTGCCGGACCCTCGCCGAGCACCGTCCTCCATCTTTCGCGATCCTGGTGCTCCAGTGCAAGCCTGATCCTGCCTCCGGTCGGGCCTCCCAGGATGTAGATGCTGTCAGGACGCTGCGGAAGCAACGGTCCGCGGATCGGACCGGGGGCTTCCTCCACGGGAGGCGCCAGAACCAGTTGCGGCGCGCCGCCCGGAACTGCGTACCAGAGGGAGATCATCGAACCTTCGGCCCGTTGTCCCGCAACGCAGTCCGCGCCGAAAGGCAGAATCGCCCACAGAACGTCGAGCGACGTCTCGCCGGCCATCTCGAACCGGAAGCGAAGGTCCACCTGATCCATCGCCTCCAGGTCTTCCGGCGGGATGTCGTAGCCGGACAGGTACTCTTTCCAATAATAATCGACCGGTTGCGGAACCCGTTCGAATATCGCCGCCTTTGGCGACGCCTGAATGAGCCGGCAGGCCTGCCCTGATGGCGTCTGCAGCCGGAGCGATCCGTCCGCGTGGATCTTTGTTTCGACTTCGTGTCCGACGTGAAAGTGGGCTTCCACTGGACGCGTCTCAGGGCCGGAGAACCGTACGCGATCCAGCACGAATACGACGTGACGGTCCCTCGCGTGCAACACGGTCCGCTCAAAGTCGGACAGGCCCGGCACTTCCGGGTACGCAGGCGCCGCCTCGCAACGCGCGGCCGAATACACGTCGTTCTCGCCCCGATACACGCCCGTAATCTCGCCGCCGGTGTCCGGATCGACCGACTGTCCCCGGCCATCGAAGGTGAGCGTATTCTTGAGCGCGGTGTCGAACCTGAAATATCCTGACGGCCGGAAGAGATAGTGACCGTTAACAAAGTACGTAAATGCCGCGCGGTCTTTGTAATGGGCGTGCTTGTTCTGCGTAATGGTCTGTACGGGAAGCCCCGCATTCAGACCCGACTGCGCCAGAGGTCCGCCGGGAACGGCACATTCGAAGCTGAGTACGGATGCGCCCTCGTCAAACCCCGTGCGGGAGAAAAACTGACCCATCGACGGGAAGGCGGCGGCGGCCGGCAATCCGTCCGGAGGTTCCGCCTCAACGCCGGGATCGTACCACAGGAAGCTCCAACCGTAGTCGTGATAATCCTTCAGGAACGAGCGGGCGGATTCCCGTTCCGCCTGCCACTGCGCCAGGCCGTCGTTGAACTCGGCCGCGAGTTTGTACAGCTGAAAAGCCACAACCCCGCCGGTCTCCCCGTGGTACCGGCCGCTGGGTGTCGAATCGTCAAGAAATACGTAGCTTCCGTCGGGAAGCAGGTGGTACGCGCGCCAGCACGCCAGCGCCCTCAGCCAAGGAATATCAAACGCATTCTCCCCGAATACCCGCTTCCTGCCCTCCAGGTAGAACAGCATCGGCCCCAGCGCGTAATTCAGAGGGGCCACGCCCTCGTTCCATGCCCCGTCTTCTCCCTGGATGGAGACGATTCGCTCAACCTCCCGTTCCACCGTGGATAACCAGGCCGCGGCTTCGGGCGCGTAGGGCAACAGGGCCAGACAGCCGACGCCGGCGCCGAAGACCGGCGCCCAGCAGTCGTGGTAATGGTATCGCCGGCTCCAGCCGGCTTCGCCGGTATCCATGTGCCGGACCATGCGTCCGGTCTCGACCCGTAACACCTCGACCGCGCGCTGTACCAGCGGTTCCGGCAGAATCCGCCCGAACAGGTCCACGCCATAGGCCAGCGCCATGACGTGAAAGGCCACCAGGTAGGACGCCCTGACCTGTTCGTCGCGTGCGCTTTCGACCTCGACCCATCGCGCCAGCCAGCGTTCGGCCAGTCCGCTCCAACGCCCGTCTGCGGTAACGTGCCAGGCGATGCCGCAGTTCACCACCAGAGAAAAACAGATCTCGAGGAGATCGCTGTACGCGGGCTCCTCCAGGTTCCAGAGCGTTTCGGGCGGATCGACAGGCAACCGGCCGTTCAGGTCTTCGACCATTGGCCGGATGAACCGGGCGTGCGTCGAAGCGCTGCGATTGCGCAGTTCATCCAGTTCGCTCTCAGACAGAATCAGCCGCGGCGCCGCGGGATCGACCATTGTGGAAATCCATTTTCGGATCTGGTATGGAATCGGGTTGCCCAACCGGCAGCATACCCTCAATTGCAGGAATCTCCCGACAAGAGTAGGGCCTGTGTTTCGCCGGACGCACAGGGAACTTCCGCTCGAATACCGTACAAATCCCAAAGAGCCCCAGTTTCCAAACAACCGCTTATCTCAAGTCTAAACCATACCGGGAGGGATTGCAAGTCTCTTCGACCGTGGAGTGAAGGCCGGCGCGAACGCCATCGTTCTTTACGGTGCAACCAGGCCTCCATCCAGGACCAACCCGTTGCAGGCCGCCCGGACATACATATCCGCCAGCGGAGGTATGAAATGTGTCTGATCTGCCCGCGTCAGGCAGTACCTCGGGCAGCCGTAGATCGTTCCGGATCATTCCGAAAAATCCCCGAACATGACCCTGCATCGCCCTCAGGCGAACCTGATATCTCGAAACCTAAAAAGACATTGCTTTTTTCACTTGACAAAATACGCCGACCGGTTTTATCATGACATACAATATATTTTAGTAGCGTATCCGCGTCATTAAGCGGGTATCGAAACGGCATCACCAGGGCTTACTCTGTGGGAGGGGTGCCATCTTGCCGTATCTGCAATTATCGGCCCTCCTCCGGTATTTGGGGACGCCCGTTCCGGATGCCGCCCAACGGGCAACCGAAGTCACGACGAGTACGTTGCCGGGGGAATTGGTGACAGGTTGAGCCAAAGTACTGCAAACGGACCAGGTCCTGAAAGGATTACCGGCGGCACGCTTACGGCCTGATCCATCATTATAAGGAGGGCAGTCTATGGGCACATGGAGGTATGCGGCTGTTGCCGGGCTTCTGGTGGCTCTTCTGGCGCCGGATACCGGCGCGCGGGAGTTCGACCGGATCGGAGGGCGGATGTTGTTGGGATACAACCTGCCCGTTATGGGGTTGCGGACCAACTGGTATACGCAGGCCGTACGATGGGGCGGCAGCGTTGTTTACAACCGAAATATCAACAACGCGCTCGAGTTCGAATATCACCGGCTCGAATACAAAGACGGCAAGATTGAGAACCAGACGTTCACCTGGAACGAAGATTCGAAGGATTACGCAAGCCCGGACTCCGAAGCCAGTATGCGGATCAATAGCGTGCTGTGCAACATGGTTTTCCGGCTCGGCGACAAATCTCGGCTGTTCTACAACCAGGGGACGTCCCCCTACGTGGTCGCCGGGGGCGGATTCCACAGCTACAGCAATCGTGTGAGCGGTCTGATTTATCCCGGGCAGAAAGGCATCCCTGTCGAGGGCTCGGAAGAGAATATGCTGGACCCAAGCGTGGTTCTCGAACCGGTGGAGGAGAGCCGGTGGGCGCTCGGGGCCCATTTCGGATTCGGCGTCGAACGGTTCATGTCGAACAACTTTTCACTGGATTTCCGGGTTCAGCACAATTTCCTGGTCGGGACGCTCGGTCCTCGGGAAGCCTGGGGCATCAAGGGTGTGATGCCGCTGCTGCAGACGCTGGATCTGGAAGTCGCCGTCAAATTTTACGAATCGGGAAGAGATTAACGCGCCTGTGGCGCCCGGGAAAGGAGGAGCTGTAATCCGAATCGGGCGCGGATGGCGGAGGAGAATCTGTTAAACCATACAAACGGAGGTTCAGCAATGAAGAAGTGTGTTTTGTTTTTCGGGATTCTTTCCCTCTGCACGGCACTGGCGTTCAGCGGTAGCGTCTGGGCCGGAACGACCGGAAAGATTGTTGGAAAGGTTCTTGACAACCAGGGAGAACCGCTGCCTGGCTCCAATGTGGTCGTCGAGGGACTCAACATCGGATCGACGGCCGATGCGGAGGGGTTCTACGTGATTCTCCGCGCCGATCCGGGGCTGTATACCCTGAAAGCGTCCCTGATCGGATACCAGGCCGAGTCACAGACGGACGTGCGCGTGCAGGCCGACGTGACCACGGAGGTCGATTTTACGCTGCAGGAGGCGACGCTCGAGCTCGGTGACATGGTTGTAAAGGCGGAACGCCCTCCGGTTGAGGTCGACAAGACCTTCAGCAAGTACATCGTCGGCGCCGATGAGATCGAGCAGCTTCCCATCGTGCGCACCACCAGCGAGATGATCACGCTGCAGCCGGGCGTGCACCTCGACGGCTCCGACCGCATGCGGGGAAGCAACCGTCCCGGGGAATGGCGAAGCCGCACGGGCGGAGACGTGGCCTATTACGTGGACGGCGTGAAAATCGTGAACAGCGACGGCGCCGGGTCCCACAACTGGAAGGCCATCAACCGGTCCACCGTCCAGGAGATTTCGGTGGTAACGGGCGGGATGAACGCCGAATACGGCAATGCCCAGGCCGGCGTTGTCAGTATTATAACGAAGGACGGTAGCCAGAACTTCCACGGATGGGCGGAGTACCGGCGGACACCTCCGGGGCAAAAGCACTGGGGCGCAAACGCCTACGACAGTCCGTCGCATCTCGACAAAATGAAGTGGGGCGAGGGCGAGTGGCAGAACGAGCGGGACCCGGAAACCGGGCGACTCGTCCACCAGCGCTCGGACTACGATGAAATCACCGGCCACGAGGTGGAGGGGAATGTCTCGGGGCCGCTTTCCAAGAGCGCTTCGTTCATCGTTTCGGGCAAGACGGCACGGAAGGCGCCCATCTATCCCTCGGGCACGGAAAGGGGCTACTATGACGACATCGGGCGGTTTGTCCCGTCTTTGAACAATTACCAGGGATCATACAGCGTCACCGTCCGCGCATCCGAAAACGTCAAGATGAAGATCGGCGGTCTGTTCGAGTACAACAAGAAATTCATCGGAACCGACCGGGATTCGTGGCGGAACGAACGGTCCGCGGGCACTTCCAGCGGCGTCATCCGCGGCTCAGGCAAGAACATATTCCTGCCGGTTGATTGGAGCGCGGCGGGCAAGATGAGCACGACCCACAATATGCAATACCTGGCCATCACCCATTCTCTCTCGCCGAGGACGTTCTACGACCTGCGGATATCGCGCTATTCAACCGTCGACGACACCAGCGAAATCGCGGCGAGAACGTCGGACGTGCGCACGGATGCGGACGGATGGTTCGCCGTGGACCGGGATGTCCGCCATTACCAGGTAGCGGACCGGAAGCGGTACCAGGTCAAGCTGGACCTGGCCAGTCAGATCACGAAGGGGCATTTCGTGAAGGCCGGCTTCGAGTTCATCAAGTACAGCATGTATCTCACCCGCTACACGGGAGAGAGCGCACAGGCCAGGCGGCTGGAGTTCGCGGGCGCGCAGGGCGTGATCGGAGACCCTGTCAAGCCCCAGCACCTTGCAATTTACGCGCAGGACAAGATGGAGTTCGAAGGCATGGTCATCAATGCCGGCCTGCGCCTGGATCTGTTCGATCCGGTATCCAACTTTCCGGCTTCGGGCGCTTACGCGTTCTCGCCCATGTACAACTCGCCTCTGCGGTTCCAGAATGCGCCCCACCGCGAACCGGTCGTGTTCAAGAACCTGAGCCCGCGGGTGGGTGTGTCGCATCCGATCACGGCGCGATCGTCCATGCACTATTTCGCGGGTCTGTTCCTGGCCTATCCGGATATCTACTATCTGTTCAACGGGGACTGGAGGACCTCGGGTCCCGACCAGGACTGGAACGGGAACGGCGCGATCGACCCGGGTGAGCGCTACAACGCCATGCGCCCTTCTTATCCCATTCGCAGCGGGCAGGGCACCACTGAAATCCGACCCGAAAAGACCGTTTCCATGGAGGTAGGGGCCGACTGGAACTTCGTGCAGGACTATACCGGCGCGATTGCGCTGTATTACAAGAGCGCGAAGGACCAGTACCATTACCATTCCGACGTCCGCTTCTTCGCCCCGCACAGGCCGGGCTTCGTGCATCCCTACGCCAGGGTGCTGCACAACAACGGTTTCGAAGAGCAGCGGGGTCTGGAATTTTCCCTTCGTAAGCCGCTCAGTCACAACTTCGCCATCAACCTTGCGTACAACATGACGTGGGCCCAGGCCGGATGGGGCAACTTCGACGCCTGGTTCAACTTCCTGTATCCCGACTCCCTCTACGTCGCGAGCGGGAGATACTGGTACGAGTACAGGGTGGAGAACGGCGTTGAGGTGCCGGTGCCCCTCACGGTAGAACAGATCCGGGAGATCGGGGCCACCGCCAACAGATATATCCGGAACAACGACCGGCGGGACGGCAATCCGGGAGGCAGAGGATACGAGCAGACCCGGATGACGGCCCGGGAGTACGGGCTCATCGGTCTGGACGACTTCGAACTGGACCACATCCACGTCTGGGCCAGGGGTTATCAGACCGGCCTGAACGCCGACGGCGGCAACATCCGCAACCAGGGCAGCGTGCAGTTCCTCTATCTCACGCCGGGGGACTACGGCCCCGATTTCAAGGTGTTCGGAAGCAAGTTCCTTGCCAACTGGCGGGTCAACCTGCTCTGGCGCATGCAGAATACCGGTTCGTTCTGGTATACGCCGCCGGCATCCGGCCGTGAACGGAGGCTGCGTCCCATCCGCACCTGGACCGACTTCGCCGTTGAGAAACGCTTTCCATTCGGTCACGGGCGCGGCGACGTCAGCCTCTTCCTGGAGGTGCGGAACCTGTTCAACCAGAAGGACGACAGTTCATACAATACCACCGACTGGACCAACTGGGGACTGTTGACGGCACGCCCGGACAATTCCGAATTCCTCCAGTACGGGGATACGCGCGACCGGAGCTTCTACAACCATCCCCGGCGCGCGGAAATGGGTCTGAGAATGCAGTTCTGATCCATTGTGGCTTCAAATTCCCGAGTGGACGGGAGCCCGGAGGGTTGCCCGGGTTCCCGTCGCCACGCGATTCTTTCATTGACGATCTATACACGCTAAGGAGGATATGATGCGTCCGAACCGTATGAACACCGTCCTGAAAGGGTGCGGTGGTTGGGCGTTCGCAGCAGTCCTGGCGATATGCTGGTCCGGGCAGGTCTGGGGCCAGGCGAATCACCCGGGATCCGCCGGCAGAGCCGCCCTGGAGCGCGGGATGCTGTACACCTCCGTGACCACTCTGGGCACGCAGGGAGGCTCCATCGGCGCCGCGCTCTCGCGGGCTTCCAGCATGGTGTACCCGGCCACGGTGGGCGGGGACATCATCACGGGCCAGGGCTGGGCGAGCCAGTTGCCCTTCTTTCGCGTCGACTGCAACAGCGAAGGGCGGATCGAGAGCACGTCGCACGGGGAGGGCATTGGCTTGGCCTTGCGCCTTCCATCCAGCTTCCAGGGCTCGAGAGCCTACGACAATTTTTCCAAGAACGGGTTCTACGTGGTATTGACCGGCCCGCGGTCGGACATGCTCGACGAGATTGTGCCCATGGTGGGCGACCCGGCCATGGATGAGGAACTGCAATACCTGGGCGGGGAGGTCAGGACGCAGCCCTCCTCCGCCGAGAATCCGGGCCTGGACTGGCGTAAAGGCGCACCGTGGTACTATGCGCCAACGTGGAGCGAGAACCTCGCGCAGATTCTGGAGAATGCGCCGCTGAACAGGTCCCCCGTGAGGATCAGCAACTGGTCGTGGGGGGAATACGCGACTCCGGGGCCTCCGGCCGCGCCGTCATCCCGTTCCGACGAGTGGCCCGAAGAGATCATCGTGACAAAGTGGACCACGCTTGCCGGCGTTACCTTTACACGGCGCACGATGGCCTGGAGCTATCCGGCGTGGGATGACTTCATTATTACCGAGATCGAAATCGAAAACACGGGCGACAGCGACGGAGACGGCGAGAGGGACCTGCCCGTGGCAAGGCTGGACGACGTTTTCGTTCCCATCATCGGCGCCTGGATGATCTCTGACTCGGGGCTGTCCCACTACAACCGGTCGGACAGCTGGCACTGGTACAACGTGGGCGGTCTCGACGACTGGATCGTCTATACCGAAAATGCCGGTTATTCTGGCCCGGCCAAAGGGCTGAAGATGATCGTTGACTGGGACGGCGACAGTCCGGAGTTTCCATGGGATGACACCGGCGATCCCGTCAACAAGCTGATTATTTCGCCCTCCTGCGATACGGGCCGCAAGGACGGCGAATTCACCTCCTATCAATATATGGGCTTCGGTCCTCTGGCGTATGAGGACGGCGGGGACTGGGGATTCAATACCCGGGACGCGGGCAAGTATGTTCAGCCCCAGGGCGACCAGCCCCACGCCGTGCGCTTCTGGCGGATCGAAAGCACCACGGTGTCCGAAGACCCCCGGCCCGGCGCGCACGACCGGGAGACCATGTTCAATATGATCGCGGATGCCGGCTATCAGGCGAATCCCGGCGAGATCGGCGTGTTTTACAGCGCCCAGACCTTCGGGCCGTATTCACTTGGCCCTGGCGACAAGGCCAAGCTGGTGGTGGCCTGGGTGGGCGGCTCGGGCGCGGGAGAGAGCGACCTCTACACCTGGACGCGGTCCCACCTGTACGACTTCGACGGCCTGAAGAAGGGCGAGGAATGGATGGTCGAGTTCTTCAATCGCGCGAAGTGGGCCTATGATAATGAATACGACGTGCCGGATTCACCGCCGGACGTGTACGTGGATGTTACAAACAGCCCGGACGCGCAAAACCTGCTCACGTGGAACTCCGCAGACGGCGCCATGAACCCGGATTATATGGGCGCGGAGGCGCAGGACGTGGCGGGTTACCGTATCTACCGCTCCGAGTGGAACCCGGACGGGCCCTGGACGAGGATCGGCGAGGTCCCGGCCGGGACGCATACGTATACGGACGTAGAGTCGGTAGCCGGCTTCAATTACTGGTATTCGGTGAGGACGTTCGCCAACGGCCATGAAGACTGGGTGGGCCGCGTGGGCACCATGGCCACCCTGCCAGCCCTGGTGCAGGCGCAGGTGAAGGCCGGCCTCGAAGGCGGCCAGTGGGCCCGGTCCCAGCGCAAGCCGCCGTTCTTCAGTCCGAAGCAGCCCGCGGTTGGCGAGACCGAGGCATTGGGCAGAGAGGTCTTCGTGGTACCCAATCCCTTCCGGGTTGGCGACGCGAATCTGCAGTACCCGGGCAAACCGCAGATCCGGTTCGTGAATGTGCCGAGCAAGGCCTGGATCTACGTGTTCAACAGCGCGGGCGACATGGTCGGAAAGATCCTGCACGACGACCGCACGGATGCGCCCGACGATCCGAACGTCTGGCTGGGCGAAGCGCAGTGGGACCAGTTGGCGATGTCGCTGGGCACGGGGTCGATCTCCGCGGGCGTCTACTTCTTCGTGGTGGAATCTCTCGTATCCGAAAGTATGGGGAAAAAACGGATAGGAAAGTTCATGGTCATCCGATAGCCGGCGTGAGGCAATCCCGGGAAGGAGCGATAAGCTTATGAAGCGGATACTTTGCATGACACTGATGACCGTTCTCGTGGCCGGCGCATTCGGGAACTCGCCAGTGGAAGCGCGGGACGTGCCCGAAATCCTCAAGTCCGAGGATTTCCGGAAACTGGGACTGGCGTCGTTTCCGTGGATGAAGGTGACCCAGTCCCCGCGCGCGGCGGCCATGGGAGATGCGTTTACGGCCGTTTCGAACGACATCAACGCGATCTATTTCAACCCGGCCGGCCTGGTTCACCTGGAGCGTTTCGGGTACCAGCTTTCCCACACCCGGTGGCTGGTCGACACGGGGTTCTACAGCGGCGCGTTCGCCTACCGGACGGGCTGGGGGGTTCTGGGTGCCAGCGTGTTGAATTACGACGTGGGCGATATGCCGGTACGGACCATATTCAACCCTGAGGGCACGGGGGAAATGATCAAGGGCGGCGGAACTTCCGTCGGCCTGGCCTATGCGTTTCATGCAACCGACAAGCTGGGCCTGGGCGTCCGGGTGGTGTATATCTCCGAGACCCTGCACGTGGACAACATGACCTCCCTCGTTCTGGATGCCGGCACCCACTTCTACACGGGTTTCCGGAGTTCCCGTATTGCCCTGGCCATGCGGAATTTCGGGCCTGACACCAAGGTGCTGGCGGAAGACCAGAAATTCCTGATGCCGATGAATTTCGATATCGGCGTGGCCATGGAGCTCTTCGGTCAGATGGACGAGCCGAATTACCTGACGGTCTCTTTCGAGAGTTCCTACCAGGTGGACTACGAGCAGCGGTGGCAGATGGGTTGCGAATTGTGGTTGTCGGGGGCGGTGGCCCTGCGCGCCGGTTACAAGTTCAACCACGACCTGGAGACTTACAGCTTCGGCGCGGGATTCAAGGGCGACTGGGGCGACCGGACGGTACTGGTGGATGTTGGCTATACCAACGTCGGCGAGTTGCTGGACGCACCGCTTCGGTTCAGTATCGGCGGCGCATTTTAGTATCAGATGACGTGGCGGTCCGTAGCGGGGCCGCTCCAATTTAAACAGAAACAGCGCTAACGGCGGCGCAATGTGTCTCCGGCCGGGTCGGCGGGAAGGGGCATTGGCCGCCGTTTTGTTATCGGTACACGGATTGATAAGGGAACAAATCCAAGATCAGCAGAACGTGGTCGGGGAGGGGTCCCTGGTGCGAGGTGGTCCATGCGTGCCATCGGGTTTTTCCGTGCTTGTCTGATCTGCTGCGGCGTCCTGGCTTGCGGCGGTGCGGACGAACCGCCCACCAGCGCAGTGGAGGAATTCGATCCGAACAAGGATCGACCCCTTCCGGTGGGTCTGGTGCGGCTCTTCGACGGCGTGGAAATGGTCCGGGTCCCGGCGGGTCACTTCACCATGGGCATGGAACGCGGACCGGCGGACCAGCAGCCGGCGCGGCAGGTGTACCTGAGCGCGTTCTATATAGACCGGTATGAAGTGACCAATGCCCGGTATTTCCAATTCTGGGCCGCTCCGGACGGCGGCAACCGCGAACGCTATACACCAGCCAGCCATGGGTCCACGAACGGTATTGGTGACTGGCCGGACCGGGCGGAAACCAGGCCGAATGTTCCGGCTGTGGGGATCAACTGGTTCGACGCGGCCGCCTACTGCGCCTGGCGCGGGGCCAGGCTGCCCACCGAAGCGGAATGGGAGAAGACCGCACGCGGAGACGAGGCGCGGGCGCCCTACCCCTGGAACAGGGGTTTGAACGGTTCACGGGCGAATTACAGGGACGGCGACGACGGGTACGACAATACCCTGGCGCCGGTGGGAAACTACCCCGAGGGCGTCAGTTTCTACGGAGCGATGGACCTGGTCGGAAACGTGTGGGAGTGGTGCGCGGACTACTACGACGCCGAATATTACAAGGTGGGCGCGACCATCGGTCCCAGGGGACCGGAGCAGGGCAAATTTCGAATACTTCGGGGCGGTTCCTGGCGGACCGCGGCAGGACAGGATCCGAACAAGCTCAGCATCACCTATCGCAGCTGGTCCGATCCCACGGGAGCCACGGACGGATGGGGCGTCCGCTGCGCGAGGGACGTAAACTGACCATGCGCCGGCGCAAGTGGTGGCGAGTTGCCTGGTACGGTCTCCTGGTGTGCGCCGGGTGCAGCGGAGAGTCCCTCCTGGACGAACTGCCTGAAGGGGTCTTCCTGGACCGCACGCCGGCGGGTACCGTGGACACGATGCTGGTCGTAAACGCAGGCGACTTCCTGATGGGTACGAATCAGGGTTTCGACCCCGAAGGCCCTGCGCACGTCGTCTATCTCAGCGCGTTTTATATTGACAAATACGAAGTGACGAATGTTCAGTTCCGTGCGTACGCGCGCGCGACCGGGGCGTCATTGCCGGCTGAGACCGGAAATCCGTTATTTTCGAATGACCGCCAGCCGGTCGTGGGGGTGACGTGGGTGGAAGCGGATGCCTACTGCAGGTGGCGGGGCGGACGCCTGCCCTCGGAAGCGCAGTGGGAAAAGGCGGCACGCGGAACAGACGGACGGACCTACCCGTGGGGTGAACAGGTGCCCGGCGCGGACTACGCAATCATGGACCTGGGCGGCACGTGCGGCCGCACCAACTGGGCGAATCCTTCCGCCGGCCCCGTGCCGGGAGAGTTCTGCCATACCCTGCCGGTGGGTTCCAGGCCCAGGGGCGCGAGCCCTTACGGGTTGTTGGACATGGCGGGCAACGCGTGGGAGTGGTGCAACGACTGGTACGACGACACCTACTATGGTCGAAGTCCAGGGGAAGATCCAGCCGGCCCCGCGGCCGGGACGTTTCGCGTGGTGAGAGGCAGTTCCTGGCATCACCTGCCCCATTATCTGAAGACCTCCGCCCGGTTCCGATTCTATCCCGACCAGAAGGGCAATTTCGTCGGATTTCGCTGTGCTCGGGACGTACGTCAATAGCCTGCGCGCCGGCACGGTGCGTCGCGCGCTTTGGCAGGGAATGCTGGTGTTCTGCGTTTCGTCGGCGCAACCTCTGGTGGCGAGGGAAGCGGGGTTCGCGCTCGAGGATAGCGTGGCCGACCGTTTGCACGAAGCAACCGGTCTGGCCTCTAGAGCGGCGACGGGATTCGGGGCGGGAGGCACGACCCGCGCATATCCACACTTCGCGGATGTCGCCAGAATCGTGGCCGGGAACCGGACCGGGAGTGAGCCGGGCTGGAGCCTCACCCGGTCGGAGATCGGTTTCACGGTTGCGCGCCTGCGCGAGGCCCTGGTCGCCGCTCCTGATTTCGCCGCGGCGCACTACCTGCTGGGCCTGATAGAAGCGCGCCAGCGAAGGTACGGGGACGCGCTGGCAGCCTATCGCCGGGCCGCCCTTGCAGGGCTGCCCTTTTCCGACGATCCGATGAAGGCGCTGTTTTTAGGTGCGGTCGCCCGCTGCCAGGCCGCCGCGCAGCAGGTCGCGACGGGCACCCAGTTTCTGGACAGGGGAAAGGTCGACGAGGCGGGAGCGGCATATGCAGAGGCCGTCGCGCTGATGCCGGACTACGCCGAGGCGCACGCAAATCTGGGCCTTGTCCATATGCTCAGGGGAGACCTGGACGGGGCCGTTTCCCGGCAGGTGGAGGCCATCCGGCTGGATCCGGACCTCGCCGAGGCGCATTACAATCTGGGCAATGTATATTCCCGGCAGGGACGGTACGGGGAGGCGGTGGCCTCGTACAGGGAGGCCATCCGGCTGAAACCGGAGAGCGCGCCGCCGGATTCGGTCGTGTCGATGGTGGATGCGAATCAGGGTGCGTACACGCGGTCGGTGGCCGGACACCAGCACGCGATGCGTTACGCGGGCCTGGCCAACGCGTATTTCAATCTCGGCGACCACACGGCGGCGATTGAGTCCTATACGCGCGCCGTCGGCCTCGCGCCGGATTTTGCTGACGGACATTACAATCTGGGCGTTATTCACGAACGGACGGGCGACGTGGAGCGCGCCATCCACCACTGGCGGGCGTATCTGAGGCTGGCCCGGCGGGATTCCGCGCAGCAGGCATGGGTCGCGGACGCCAGGACCAGGCTCGCCCGGCTGGAAGCGTCTCGAAAAGAGTGAAACGCACAAGGACCATATTCGCGGTTCTCGCGTTCTCAATGTGCATGGAGGGAAACGGCCTCGCGCAAGGGGTGATTTTCAAGGATGTGACCCGTTCCTCCGGGATCGTGTTCAGGCACGACAACGGGGGCTCCGGCAGCGAGCTGATGCCGGAATCGATGGGGTCCGGATGCGCGTTCTGGGACTTTGACGGCGACGGGGATTCGGATATTCTCCTGATCAGCTGCGCCACGTTGCACGAGCGCGGGTCCGAGCCGCCATCCACGATGGCGCTCTACCGGAATGACGGAAGCGGCCGATTCTCCGACGTGACCGCGCAGGCGGGGCTCAAGCATCCCATGTTAGGGATGGGCTGCGCGACCGGAGACTACGACAACGACGGGGACAGCGACCTGTACGTGGCCGGCCTGGGCGCGAACCGGCTCTTTCGAAACCGTGGGGACGGACGGTTTGAGGACGTCACGGCGCAGGCGGGGGTGGGTGACTCCACGTGGAGCGTGTGCGCGGTCTGGCTGGACTACGACCGGGATGGGGACCTGGACCTGTTTGTGGGCAATTACCTGCGATGGTCGGCGGAACGGGATTCCTGGCTGTCAGCGCGTTCGGGGGCGCGTTCGTATGCGCCTCAGTTGTACGATCCGGTTTACTCACGGCTGTACAGGAATGACGGAGTCCGGTTTTCGGACGTTACGAAAGCGTCGGGCATCGGCGGAAAGCCGGGCAAGGGTATGTCCGCCGTCTCCCTCGATTACAACGGCGACGGATGGCCCGACATCCTGATGTCCAACGATACGATGCCGGATTATCTGTTCCGCAACAACGGGGACGGCACGTTTACCGAGGATGGCCTTTTGGCGGGCGTGGCGTACAGCGCCGCCGGAGAGGCGAAGTCCGGGATGGGGGTCGGCGCCGGAGACGTCCGCAACGCCGGCAGGGAGGACGTGGCCATCGGGAATTTCGCCTACGAGATGATTTCCCTGTTTGAGAACCGGGACGGGGCATACTTCACGGACCGGACCCTGCCTTCCGGCGTGGGGCGCCCGAGTGCGCCGTTCGTCACCTTCGGAGTTTTCTTTTTCGATTTCGATCTGGACGGGCGCCTGGACCTTTTCGCGGCAAACGGACACGTGGACAGCCGGATCCGCCGGGTCAAATCCCACCTCAGCTACGCCCAGCGCCCGTTACTCTACAGGAACAGGGGCGATGGCAGCTTCGAGGAGATGGGTGCGGCAAGCGGTCTCGTCGATCGCCTGGTGGGGCGCGGCGCGGCGTACGCGGACTATGACGGCGACGGCGACCTGGACGTGCTGATTGCCGCCAACAACGGTCGTCCCGCGCTCTATCGCAACGAAGGCGGGAACCGGAACCGCTGTCTGAGGGTGAAACTGATTGGAGGCATTACGACCGCCGGCGAGGACGTCCGCCAGCCGGACGGAGAGCCGCCCTGGTCCAACCGGGACGGCGTTGGCGCGACCGTGCGCGTGCGGTCGGCGGATGTGGTGCAATCGCGCTTCGTGAGGTCGGGATCGAGCTATTGTTCGCAGAGTGAGCAGGTATTGACATTCGGTCTGGCAGGCGCCGGGGCGGTCGATTCGGTTGAGGTGGCCTGGCCATCGGGCCGGATTGAACGGATCAGCAACGTTGCTGCCGGGCAGACCGTGACCGTTCGGGAGGGACGGGGAATTGTTGCCGGAACGCCGCTGAGAAACAATCCGGCGGCGGATTGAGACAAGGAGGCACACCATGGACACCGGACGTCGATTTCAGTCTGTCCACCTTCAGCGATACTGTATCGTCGTTCTGATGCTGGGACTGAGCGTATCGTCGACAGCGGGGACGTCTTCGACACGGGATTCCATTCAAGCCGTCGGCGAACGGCAGCTGGACAGCCGCCAACTCGCCGCGGCTCTGGACACATTTTCAGGGCTTGCCGAAGCGTTTCCGGACGACGCGCATATACTGACCCGTCTGGGCCGCGTACAGTTGAAGGCTGAAGACTTCAAGGCGGCAAAGGAGTCCTTCGAGGCGGCGCTGAAACTGGATGAAGATTATGCAGCGGCGCACGCCGGCCTGGCACTTGTGTACGCTGAGATGCCGGCAAAGGGGATAAGCGCTTTTCACAACTTCCGCCGGGCTGTTGGCGCGGCAAAGAAGGCCATCGAACTGGATCCCGAACAGGCGGATGCCTACCGTGCGCTGGGAGAGGCGCACGAGCGTTTCAAGGAGGACCACGAGAAGGCCCTTGGCTTTTTCGATACCTATCTTGGGATGGAGCCGGACGATCCGGACGGCCTGTATTATTTCGGCCTGGCATGTATACAGGCCGAAGCCTACGAAAGGATCTCCAAATACATTGCTCCACATATGGCGGCGCTTGAGGAGGAGACCCGGTTGCTGCCCATCGCAGCGCAGGGCCATTTCTACGAGGAAGAATACAACAAGGCGCTGGACAATTTCGAACGTTTCCTGGACACTGTCGGGCCGGGCGAGCGCGAGTTGTACACGGATATTGCGTACGTGGCTTCAGTAGAGGAACTTCGGGAATATCAGGCGTTGCCGGACACGACTCAGCGAAGGGCATTCCAGGAGCGGTTCTGGCTGCGGCGCGACCCCGATATGATGACCCGCGTCAACGAACGTATGGTCGAACACTACCGGCGTGTCTGGTATGCGCGTACTTTCTTTGCCGATAGGGTTTCGCCCTGGGACAAGCGGGGTGAGGTCTATATCCGCTATGGAAAGCCGGACTACCGGTCGCGGTCCTATCAACGCGACCTGACCCATACGCCGGACGTGGAGGCGGTCCGCATGCGAATGGCCGCCAGTCTCTACGGGGCCGAGGCTTCCTTTATGACGTTTACAGGACCGGTGTTCCCGATCCGGGCGTTTCGTCATCCCATTACCCAGCGTACCCAGGACGCACTCCACGGATTCGGTTCGGCCGATCAGCGCGACGCCAGTTTTCTGGAAGACGGATTTACTTCCAACACCGATGCCGCGGATGAAGAGGAGTTCCAGGAACGCGACCTGGAAGGAACCCCACTGCCAGCGCCGCTCACGCGAAGCGACTATGATGACCAGGACGGCGCCAGGTTCGAAGAATTCGGAAATCAGATCGCCCGGAATAAATTCGGGGACTACATACCCGTAACGATCCACACCGATATGGCCACGGTTCCCTGGGAGACCTGGATCTACACGCAGATCAAGGGGGGAATCGAGATCGTGTTTACCGACGAAAACAAGAGCGGGCAGTTCAATTTCGCCCCGATTCCCCCGGTGACCGCTCTGAATAACCAGCTTGTCAACATTACCCGCCTGGTCAAATACGCACCCGAGATCATCTACCAGAACGCCGCGCACGAGACCCCCGACTACTACCGGCCGGGAATCCAGGGACCGGCGCTCAATTTCTATTATGACCTGGCCAACTTCCAGGGATCCGACGGCCAGACCAACGTTGAAGTCTACTATGGCATTCCACCCGAACAGGTCCGGATTGCCGAGCAGGCGGACTCGGCGCAGGTCAGCGTGCAGTGCGCCATGGCCCTGGCCGACGCGGCGCACACGACGATCTATCGCGATACCCGGGAGTTCCACTACGAAGGACGGGCGGACTTCGACAGGGTCAGAGGCGCGTTTCTTCCGGAAATGCTCAAGACCCCGGTGCCGCCGGGCAAATACGAACTCCAGGTCCAGATCAAGGACCTGGCTTCCGGACATACCGGACTCTACAAGCAGGCGGTCGAAGTGCCCGACTACGATGTCGAAAAGCTCAAGATCAGCGATATCCTTCTGGCTTCGGAAATCTCCGACGCGAATTCGGCGGGTAAATTCAGAAAGGGCGATATCCGGGTGGTGCCGATGCCCACCAGGAACTACAGAGAGGCGCAGAAGGTATATGCCTACTACGAGATCTACAACCTTAAGAAAAACCGGTTCGGACAGACCGACTACGAGGTGAAATACCTGGTCCGTACGGTCGTGGGGCGGTCGGAAGGCGTGGTGGGCGCCATCACTTCTCTTTTCAAGCGCAGGAAGACACAGGTGTCTGTATCGTACGAACACGCCGGGACCTCAACCACCGAGCAACAGTACTTTGAAATCGATCTGGACAAGGCCAGGCCGGGCGTTCAGGTCCTCGAGGTTAAGATCGAGGACCGGGTCAGCGGCAAGAGCGACACCCGCGAAATTCAGTTCCGCTACGGGATCTGACTCGCACGCCGCTGTCATCGATACGGCATCGCCCATCGCGGGATGGAGGTTAGCAGGGCGCAGTACGCTGCGCCCTGCTTGCATCTGTGGGCCATAATATCACCATAGAAGCGATACTGGCGGGAGGAGAACGGGAAATGTCTGAACTTCGCGCTGGACTGATCGGATGCGGAGCGATCGGGAGCGTGCATAGCGAAGCGGTTTCAGGGCTGGACGGCATAC
This sequence comes from Candidatus Latescibacterota bacterium, assembly GCA_012271065.1. Next base: position 16,406 of record JAAXHE010000274.1, on the reverse strand, counting down.
GCATGGCGGCGTTTTGCGACGTGGTCGAAGACAAGGCGCGCACCCTGTGTGCCCGCTATGGCGGGGACTATGCCACCGACGACGCCGGCCGGGTCCTTTCCGATGACGCATTGGACACAGTCTACATCTGTACCCACCACGACACCCATGCGGATTACTGTATCCGGGCCGCGGAAGCCGGGAAGCACATTCTCGTGGAAAAGCCCCTCGCGCTGACCGTTGAAGACTGTAGAAGGATCGGGGACGCTGTCGAGCGGGAGGGGATTCAGCTCTTTACGGCCTTTAAGATGCGGTACTATCCGATGGTACAGAAGGCCCGCGAACTGATCCCTGATCCATTGATGGTGGTGATGCAGATGATGGATAACCGATGGGGGGATACCTGGGCCAACGATCCCGTCCTGGGGGGAGGCAACGTGTATAGCCAGGGATGTCACTCGTGCGATCTCCTCAGGTACGTCGCAGGTTCGGATCCGGAGGAAGTCTACGCGGCGGGCGGTAACTACTATCAGCCAAACGGCAGGCTGGACAATCTGACCGCCACGTTCAGGTTCGAAAACGGCGCGGCGGGCTGCTGGATCCAGGGAGATGCGAATCAGCCGGCGATGACAAGCAAGCTCTTCATGGAGATTTTTTCCGAAAACCGGTCCGCGCTGCTTACGGACCGGTTCTGCACGTTGACGTATACGGAGACCGGGAAAGAGCCCGTGGTCTACCGTGGCGAAGAGGGTGGATTCGTCGAGGAGAACCGGCTGTTCGTCGAGGCGCTGAGGACAGGCGCGCCCATGGCCGCGGACCACGTGGACGGGCTGATGGCCACGCTGATGATGATCCAGGCGGGTCGGAGCATCGAAAGCGGCAACCCGGAGCCGGTGGCGTCGATTGCAAGGGCCTGAGGCAGCCACAGGGTACTTGGTTTTCCAATCAGCATCACTGACACAATCGTGAGGTCATGCCATGAAGGAACACAGACATCCGCATCCGCACAAGGATCCGAGACAGCCCAGGGACGGGGCCGGTCCGCAAACCAACCCCCCTGTCTTCGCCTGGCTTCCAGTGGATTCCGCCTCGTGTTATCGCCTGCAGGTTGCCAGGGATTCGAGCTTTGCGAACGTCCTGCTGGACAAGAGGGATTTGCAGGAACCGGTGTACCTGCCGGAACGGGCGTTTGAGCCTGGGGAGTATTTCTGGCGCTGGTCCGCGGGTCATGGGGCGACGTCGGAGGAATTTTCGTTTGAGATCCGGCCTGAGGCCACAGTTGTGGAGGTGCCCCCGGCAAGCGAGTGGCTGAAGCGGTTTCCGTCTGAACACCCGCGGATCTATGTGTCGCCGGAGGAGGTGCCGTCGCTTCGGGCGGCCTCCGCCGGCGATGCATCACAGGCGTGGGAGGGTTTGCGAAGCAGCGCCGAGGCCGTGTTTGCCGAACCGCACGAGATCGAAGAGCCGCCCTTTCTCCCTGACCGCAGCAAGAACTATCAGGAATATCATGAGACATGGGCGCCGATCATGTGGGAGTCCCGGCGCTTTGTCAAAGGCGCGGAGACCCTGGCTCTGGCGTATCTGGTAGGCGGGGAGGACCGGTTCGCCCGCGCCGCCTGCCAACGGATGGCGTCCATTTCGCGCTGGGACCCCGAGGGATCGAGTCACCTCGCACACAACGACGAAGCCCATATGTCGGTGATCTGGAACGGCTCCAACGCGTGCGATTGGGTATGGGACCGTTTTACGGACGAGGAGCGCGATGCCGTCGTGGCGCAGTTCCGGCACCGGGGACAGATTACGTTCGATTACATGCACAACCGGGGGTCGTACGGGGTGACGCGGTTCGACTCGCATGCCGGCCGCGAGATCGTATTCCTGGCGCACATCGCACTGGTGTTTCACGATCACATTCCCGAGGCGCAGACGTGGCTGGAATGGCTCAGGCCGGTGCTGTGCGGTATCTGGCCGATCTGGGCGGGTGACGACGGGGGATGGGCGGAAGGACCCTCTTACGGACTGGCTTACGTCACAATCATGACCATGTTCGCCTCGGCGTTGAAGCGGGGTATCGGGGTGGATCTCTACCGGAGACCCTTCTGGAAGAACCACGCCCGGTGGCGCCAGTACTGTCTGCCGCCCTACGCGGAGTGGATGGGATTCGGCGACCATACCGAGCGGTGGGCTGGCGCCTGGAGGTCCAATGCGGACCTGGTGGACCTGATTGGGCGCGAGACGGATACCGATGAGTTTGCGGGATACGTGGAAGCCTTCCGTGCCGAGGCAGAGCAAATGCAGACGCCGGAGGAGCGGCGAAGCTCGGGCGTGATGTCGCAGCTCTACCTGGCGCAACCTGAAAAAGCGCGTCCGAAGACCGGCGCGGAGAAATCGGTATTTCGCGAGTTCCCGGCCGCCGGATGGGCCGCGGTCCGGACGGACCTGAACGATGCCGCACGGGACGTTGCGCTGATCTTTCGCTCTTCTCCGCTCGGCGCCATCAGCCATTCCCACGCGAACAACAACGATTTCATTCTGCACGCCGGTGGCAAGGTGATGGTGATGCCCAGCGGCTATTACATCGGGTACGGTTCGGATCATCACACGCACTGGGTATGGCACACCAAGTCCCACAACTGCGTCACGCTTTCGGATGCCTCCCAGATCATGCGGTCACACGACTCGCGAGGGAAAATCGAAAATGCGTTCGAGGACGAGCGGATCGTTTACTTTGCAGGCAACGCGGACGCCAGCTACAACGACCGCGCGGAACGGTGCCGGCGGCACGTTTTCTTCCTGAAGACACACAGCTGTTTCGTGATGATCGACGAGTTCGTCGCGGTTCCGGGTATCGACTCGGCGCTGCAGTGGAATATCCACTCCTGGAACCGTTTTTCGGTAGACGAAGAGAGAAGGACCTTCCTGCTGGAACGTGAAGGGAGCACCCTCGAAGGGCATTTCATGTACCACAACAACGCGTTCTTTTCCCTGAGCGAGGGATGGGACCCGCCGCCGATGCGGACCGGCAGGGACGAATCGCAATGGGGCCAGCAGTACCACCTGCGGTTTACCACCTCCGGCCTGGTCGACAGACGCAACCTGGGGGTCGTGCTATGCCCGGGACACGCGTCGCTGGATCGGCCCGGCGTACAGACCGAGCGGTCTGGCGAAACGGAGGTGGCGCGGATCGGGGAGGACATCGTGCTCGTTGGCGTTCGTGACGGTGTGGCGTATGAAAGCCATCGCTCTGACGGACTGGCGCTGCTGGTTGTTCAAGGCCAGGAGTATGAACTTGGGGATGAGGGCGTCGCAACGGGACGTGGTGAAATGCGTTGATTTCAGGGATGAACCGCAGACAAATTTACCTTAAAACGTCACCTCAAGATCCGAACCGACCCGCCGTTTCCGGGACTGGCCATCACGAAAATCACAAAAACCAGAAAATCGTCCCCTTCCTATGGACACAGTCATGCGGTAGACAACAACAACTGGGATTGTCGTGGAGCGACAAACCATGATAGCGGAAAAACGAATAAATCGGGTGTTTTCAATTTCTATTACAGAGGCCCGAAGGCGGCGGGTGAAACCGTAGTTAAGGTTGAATATAAATTCCCGAATGGCGTTAAGGGGTCTCGTTCGATTACGTTTATATCGCGCAAGAACGGCCTGGTTCGGTTTACTGGCGGAACGGGCATCAAACTTGTCGGATCCAACTCGAAGCATCCCGGTAATCACTGGGGCACATCTGCATTAAATACCCTGTTACGCAACGTGGGCAGTGACTTTTATAAGAAATACAAACAGGCGATTTTCGTCAATGATATGTCCCTTCAATACGGCGGATTATTCGACATAAATGGAAATTGGGGACCTGAACACCATGAACATCGAACAGGGCGAAATGCGGATGTGGACTTGCCTCCCAATTTAAACATCAAGACTGATCCGAAGTGGATATATTTGAAGGAGAGAATCGACGCACATCAGGGTAAGTGGATTCATGACAAAAAACTCACTCACGTGCATGTCACAAGATAAGAGAGCCTTCGCAGGCTGGAGGCAATGTCTGCTTGACACGGGGAGGAAAAGGCGATGAGATACTCAACCTATACCGGCGTCGTGTTCCTTTTGCTCATCGGCACGGTTTCCGCTGAAAGAAAACCTCTGGCGACCATACATCGCGTATTCGAACTGGGTGTATCCGAAGTGCTGGTGCCCAATCCCAACAGGGCCGATGGTTTTGATATAGTTGACAAAATCCACGAGGTCCGTTTTGATAGTCTGAACGGCGTTTACACCTATACCTATTGGAAAGAGAATGGAGAAAGAGTAGATCAGCCCTATATCCCGGCTAATCGAGTCAGCGCGACGGTGGCGTGTTCGGTACGGTACGACCGGTCCACGGGAGAGTATACGTACAGCTATAAAGTCAACCTCCAACCCTCCAGCCCACAATCGCTGAAGAATTTCGCGGTTGATGTGGATGAGAGATTAATCATCAGAACATCTGCGTCGGATTCCTGGGAAGGTTGGTTTGACCTTGGCGTTGGTGAAGGCTCGCCAGGTTGGGCGTTCTTCACCGGCCTTGGCAACTATATTTCGCCTGGGAGTGAACTTTCTGCCAATATCGTCAGCAAGTATGGCCCCGTGCTGACGACCTGTTACCTTAAAGGAAAGGCGCCGAGTCTTCCGTATGATGAAATTGGTATACCTAGTGTTCCCGCTCACCAGGAAGGCGTTAGTGGAAAGACATTGGCGCCAGGGCGGTTTTCGGTTGGGCAGCAGGACCTGCAAAAGCGTCTGACGGAGATCATGGATACAGCGCTTGAATGGGGTTGGGTCGACACCCTGACGTACAAGAATACACTGCAGAAGATCCAAAGTTCACAGGCGATAGATAAGGACGGTTTTTCCGGGCTGAGGAGAGGGTTCCATGCCAGCAAGGTGGGCGTGCGAGAACCCGAGGTGGGCGCGCTGCTCGATCATATCGGAATGAGCGTGTTTGAGCTGCCGCCGGAACCCGAGTCGCCCGAGGAATCGCCTTAGCGGCAGACCGTGAATCGTGAACCGCAGGCGTTCTGAAATTCATCGACGGTAACTGAAAGGGGCTGGGGAGACATCTCCGGCCCCTGTTCCTTTGTGCGCCAGTGTATTGTCGCTTTTTTTCTGTGACATGAACCCCGCGCCACATATATTGCAATGGATTCAATCCTTGAGACCAGGAGGCAGTGACTTCATTATGGGTGGTTTGATTTCGGCTTTTTGGTGTCCAATCCGGAGCGGCGGAAGTATTCAGCTGGTTCTTGTTACGAGGAACGGATCATGAACAGGGGTTCGGTCGGATTGAACGTAGATGCACTGAGAGACATGTGTCTGGAAACACCACTGGTCGTCAACGGCGAGCCACAGGCGAAGGTCGTCATCGGCGGCGAGGTGGCGTACGCCAGGCAGGCAGACAGAGTCGTGGAGCGTGTCGAGGCGGCGACGGGGGCGCGGTTGGAGGTGGTCCGGGCAGCAGACGCGGCGGCCGGGGCGCTGCTGGAGGGGCACGTGGTGGCGCTGGGGAATATGGCCGATAACGCCTTTATCCGGTGGCTTTATTACCAGTGGTGGGCGGTGGAAGACCGCTGCTATCCCGGAAGAGGCGGGTACGCGCTGCGGACGCTGCACAACCCTCTGGGGAACGGGAACAACGTGGTGCTGCTGGGCGCCAGCGACGAGGCCGGGATGCAGCGGGTGGTTTCGCGCTTTCTGGCGTGTGTGCCGGACGAGACGACGCTCAACGTCGGCTGGTTGATGGAAATCCGTCTAGGTCCCGAGTTCGACACTTTCCCACAACCACCGGAGGGGTGGCTGCAGGAGCGGCGGGAGGACTTTAACGCGAGGGCAACCGGCCCGCACGCGTCCGAGGCGGGGGCGGGCTACCAGTTGATTTCGGAGGCGGGCGCATACGGATTGATGTATCATCGGACCGGGTACGAGGCGTATGGGTCCGCCGTTCTGGAAATCGCGAAGGCGCATCTGAAGATGGGTGAGTACGGGGTCATGGCGCACTTCCACGTCTGGTGGCTGGCAGCCATATGGGACCTGATCGAGGAGAGTCCGGTGTTTTCCGATGAGGACCGGTTGAAGATTACACAGTATCTGCTGTGGATCATGGACTCCAGTGAGGGGGCGTACACGCGATTCTTCCGGGAGGGTGTGGGGCACCGGATGATACGGCAGAACCACCAGACGCTGGTGGCGCTGGCGGCGTGGTTCGGCGGCCGGTATTTTTCAACGCACTACGGTTTCGAAGAATCGCAGGAGTGGATGGCCGCCTCTGCGGACGTGTTCAAAGGGCAGGCGGTGTCGTTCAAGCCGATTGAGGATGCCAACGCCTATCAGTGGATGACGCTGGACCACATTCTGACCTATGCGCTGGCAAGTGGGGATACCACGTATATTGACAATGGGAACTGCAAGCGCTCCCTGGACCAGGCGGTGCTTTACTGCAACAACCGGGGAGCACTGCCCGCGTTTGGAGATACGGGAGCGCCGACGGAGGGTTACCCCACGAATTTCCTGGCCAAGGCAGGGCACGTTCTGCAGGACGGGCGCGCGGCGTTCCTGCTTCGCAAACGATTCGACAGACCCTCGGACTATTTCCGGCCTTCCCCGCAGGGTCGCAGGTACGAGTCCGTGAGCGATCCGCTGCTCGTGAGGAGTTTCGAGAAATACTTCGACGACGGACTCGAGCCCGAGGTCCCGGGTGAGATGGCCGGGGTACAGGTGCTCGAGGTCGCCGGCGGTTTCTACGGTCTCGCCGAAGACCCGAAGGCGAGGCCGCGCGAAGTGAAGCCATTGAACCTGCCGAGAGAAGAGGCGTTCGATACGGTCTGTTTCCGGGAGGGATTCAACCGGGACGACCAGTACCTGATGCTGCACGGGATCTATTACGGCAACCACAGCCACGAAGACGGGAATACCATACCGGAATTCTCGGCCAACGACCGGATTTTCCTGGTGGACGCGTCGTATACGGAGGGTCCGACGCTGAAGCACCACAACGGCGTGACGGCGGTGCGGGACGGGGAGGCGTGGGACGTACCCGCCCTTTGCCGGCTGGATGGCGTGGCGGACCTGGGCCGCGTGGGCATGAGCCGGACGTCCGTGGATGGCGATTGGGGCGCCCTGTGGGTCCGGAATATCGTTTGGCGAAGGGGCCGATATTTCGTGGTGGTGGACGAGGTCGAAGCGACGAAGCCGGGCGCGTTCGCGCTGCAGTGTCACTGGCGGACAATGGGGACACCCGCATTGAAGGACGGAATGCTCGAGGTGATTCAGCAGGACCCCGAGACAGGGCGCGAAGACCGGTTTGTTCTGCAGAGTGTGGGCGGAGGCCGGATGTCGCTGGAGCGGGACTGGGAGAATTTCGGCCACTGGTGGGACGCATATCCCTATGCGGATGACTATGTGAATATTCTCCGCGAATCAGCCAACAGGGAGATAGAGGCGGGAGACCGGCACACGTTTATCAACCTGTTCTATGCCACCAATACGCGGAAGCCCGTGGACGACCGGATGCGCCGCGTCGGGGAATCGGCGGTGGCGGTCGAGGGGTCGCAAGGCCGCATGCTGGTGGGGACGGGAGGCGGGACGGGCGCGTTCGAAGTCGGGTCGATTTCCGGCCGCGCCGAAATCTATGCTGCCGGCGACGGGTGGTTTGCGCTGTGCAACGGCACATCGCTGTGTTCGGAAGGCGTGGTTTTCGAAAGCGAACACCCCGTTTCAATCGAGTTCGATCTGGAACGGGGCGAAGGCGTGGTTGTAACACCGCGGCCCGCTGAGATCACGCTGAACAAGGAGCGGTTAACCGTTGCGGCCGGGCGGCAGGAGGTAAAGACGCATAAGCCAGGAGCAGGCGTATTTTCGATGGGCGGGACTGCAGACCTGCCGGCGTACGAGGCGGATTTTCGAGCGCCCGCACCGGCGGCGTCCGCAACCGGGCTGCACAGGGTCTGGACGCACGACGCCGGTTCCGGTGTACGCTGTGCCGCCGCGAACGCGGACGGGGTGGTCCTGGGGACGGAAGACGGACGGGTCCTGGCGCTGGACGATAACGGAAAGCCGGCCTGGTCATTCCAGGCGGAGGGGTCCGTTCTCTCGGTGTGCCCGGCGGACCTGGATGGCCGCCGCTGTGTGATCGCGGGCGCCGACGACCGGCGTCTCTATCTGCTGGAGGAAGGCGGAGAAGTACGGTGGTCTCGCGCGTTTGAGATATTCAGGGGGACGTGGGACCGGTACGCGCGAAACTCCGCGGTGGAGTTCGTGACGGCGGCGGACCTGCGCGGTTGCGGCCGGACGGACATCCTGGCGGCGGTCTCGGACCGGCAGCTCCACTGTATTGACGCGACCGGCGACGAGCGTTGGAGTTTTATGATCTACGGCATATTCGCGCCGCTTCGTGTCGCGGATATTAACGGGGACGGAAGGCAGGAGGTGATCGGCGGTCCGGGCCGCATTACATGCGGGGGGACCTGTTATGTGCTGGATGCCGACGGCGCGGAGGTCGCGAGCAACGGGCTGGACGGCTGGGCGTCGATGATGCCCGCGTGCGACGTCTGGGTACGGGGGGACGAGCACCTCATCGCGTGCGGGACGAACCGGTCGCATGTTTTCGGGTTGAAACTGGACGGCAATCGACTGGAGACGCTCTGGAAGCAGCGGGTGGGAGAGGAAGTCAACTCGGTCTGCGCGGCGGACGTGGACGGAGACAGCAGGCCGGAGATCCTGGTCGGATCGGACTGTTTCTATCTGTATCTTCTGGATGAACACGGGAAGGAACGATGGCGGCGAAACCTGGCCGCGCCCGTTCAACAGGTGATGGTGGCCGACCTGGACGGTTACGCAAAGGTCGTTGCGGGGTGTGAGGATGGGTCCGTGTGGGTCCTGGACCGCGACGGCGCGCCGGTTGCGAGTCACCGGACGGGCGGGGCGGTTCACGTGCTGGCGGCAGACGGCAGAGGCCATCTGATTCTCGGCGGGTCCGACGGGGCGCTCTCGGTAATGGGCCTGTGAGTCGGCTGGACAGTGGCGTACCAGGCGCTCTGATCCCCCGGCACAGAATGCCATGACTGGATCCGGATTTATCGGGTACGTCGAGGGAGCCGGAAACATGCGGCGATATTTCTCTTTGGTCCTGTTCCTGGCCTTTTGGATGGAAACCCCTGCCACTGCCGTTCCTGACGATCCTTCCAGGAGCGATCTAATTAGGGAAGACGTGCTCTTTTCGGCGGCGGGGGAAGCGCTCAACCAGGTCGCTTCCGGGAGGTTCGATCTGGTCCGTCGCGAGCCGGGGACAGTGGTTCGCACTCTGGGAACGGATTTCGCGCTGACGCTGGATCGGGACCTGATGCCGGGGATCTACCGGCTGAGCGTTCTCTGCCTGGCCCCGACGACGTCAACCGATTCCTTCTGGCTGGAGGTGAACGGAGAGCGGCAGCCGCAACCGATCGTGCTGCCCAAGGGCGGGTACGCGGAGGTGCATCGGGGCTTTCGACTGGACGTGTCGGGAAGAACGGACATTCGTCTCGTGCTTCGGGAACGGCCCGGCGTGAGCGTCGCTCGCCTGAGGCTGACGCATCTGACGGTTCATTTCGATGCCGCTTCGGTCATCCGGCCAGCGCTGACCGGAGAGCGCCCGCGGCTTTTTCTCACGCGGTGGGACATCGAGCGGTTGCGCGACGCACAGCGCAGTAACCCCGGCGAGCGGCTCTATCGGCGGCAGGGGATGTTGCGGGGCACGCCGCCTCCCCGCACGGGTCCGCCGAAGCGCGCGGGGTGGACGTGGCGTATGGAGAACCAGGCGATCCCTTGCCTGCTCGCCAATTCCCCCGATGCGACCGAGCGTTTCGAGGCCATCCGGCGCCACATTCTCACAATCTGCACATACGACAAGTGGCTCCCTGACGGCTGGTCGCATGCTACACCGGATCTGGATCTTGACGCGGCCTATATGATCCATGGGACCGCCGTCGCGTACGATTGGCTCTACAACTGGTTTACGGAGGAGGAAAGACGGATCATCCGGGAGAAGCTGACGTACCAGGCGCGGCTCATGTTCGAGGCGTCCTTTATGGAGCGCATGTACTGGGCGCGCACGGTCCAGCAGAACCACTACTGGTTCGACAATTACGCCATCGGCGTGGCCGGCGCGGCGCTTTACGGCGAGGTGCCCGAGGCCGAGGTGTGGATGGCCTGGAGCTGGGACCGCCTACAGGGGACACTGAAGACCTTTGCTCAGGATGGGGGGTTCCACGAGGGGCCTGCGTACTGGAACTTCTCCATGGGGTCGCTGTTTCGATGGATCGACCTGTATGAACACACAACCGGGCAGACCATCGCGTATGCGGACACGTGGCTGCGGAAGACAGGCTATTTCCCGATTCATTACGTGTATCCCGATCTGCGTTCGGGCGCGGCAATCGAAGATACATTTCGACCGGGGGTTGTACCTGCGCTGGAAACGCTGTTCTGGCTGGCGGGGCGCAATGGCGACGCCCGGCTCTTTCGTATTGCCGAGTTGATTCACGCAGACAGGCAGAATACCCACTGGTGGACGTTGAAAGCGCTGGCCGGGGATACGAGGGCGTCGGCCGGAACGCTGGACGAGCTGATGCCCAAGCTGGCTTATTACCGGGACGTGGAAGCATACTTTGCACGGACATCGTGGCGGACGGACGCAACGATGTTCGCACTTGGGGCGCGTCCGCTCGGGGGTCACACACTGGCACGACTGATCGAGGCGTATCCCTGGATCGGCGGCGTAGGGCACAACCACCCCGCGCAGAACAGCTTTGTGCTGTACGGCAGCGGCAAGGAGCTGTTGATCGATCCAGGCTATACGCTGAAAAAGCTGACGGCGAACCACAACACGGTCCTGGTGGACGGGCAGGGGCAGTACGGCGACGGAGAGCGGTGGCCGCGCTGGTATCCAGGGTGGTCGTACATCGGGTACGCCTCCACAGAGTTCCCGTATGTGCGTGGGGAGGCCGCGTCGGCGTACCCTCGCGAACTGGGTCTGAAGCGGTTCACACGCCAGATGTTGATGCTGGACGGCAAGCGTGTATTGGTTGCGGACCATCTGGAGGCCGGCCGGCCGCGGCGTTTCACGTGGCTGCTTCATTTCGACGAAGACGCGGACGTGCTGCCGTCGGGACAGGGCCGGTTTGCGGCGACTTACGAAGGCGCGTCGCTGCGAATCGATATTCTGACGCCGGACGGCATGGCCTCGCAATTTGAACGTTACGAACCGACGTGGAACAATATTGCGCGGCCCGACTATCACCCCAGAGTCGCCCGGCTGAAGTTGACCACCGGGCCGGTAACGGCCACGCCGATTGTGGCCGTGCTGGGCCTTGACCCCTCGGGGACGCGCCCGGCGCTGGAAATCACACCTCGCGTCCTGCTCGTTACGTTTTCCGACAGTACCCGGGTAGGGTTCAATCGAACGGCGGAGGTGGTGGCCGTGGATGGGCTCGAGACCGACGGGCGCGCCGTAGTGATTGCCCCTGTTGGAACCGGGGGACGCAGGGCCAGGGTCTTGGACGTGCTCCGGTACCGTGACGGGTCCGGTCGGCTCCGCGACTTCCCGGACGGAGAGGGCGAATTCGTCCTGGCGAACGGTGTCTGGCTTCCGGCGTTCCAGGAGCCGCCTGTCACGTTGAGCGCTGACTTCGACGGGAACGGTACGGTGGGTTTCAGCGACTTCCTGGCGTTCGCACACGTGTTTGGGTCCCACGCCGGAACCGCGGGCTGGGACGCCCGGTTCGACCTGAACGGCGACGGCGAAGTCGGGTTTCGGGATTTCCTGATTCTCGCGGCCCAATTCGGCAGGCGCAATACCGGGAATTGACTGTCGTGCTCCGCGGTACAACGACCCGTGTGGTACGGTTCGGGAGTTTCGGCAAACTGTCTCTGGTGCGTACACTCATGACTTTATTCTCAGGTGCAGGAGGTGAACAGACTTGGTTGAACTGGTAATTTTCGTATGTGCCGTTATCTTCGTTTCCGCGACCTGCTCTCTCGCGGAGGCTGTTCTCTACGCCGTTCCGGTGAGCTACGTCGAAAGCCTTGCGCAGAAGGGTACTGTATCGGGCCGTATCCTGAAAGACCTGCGGATGCGCAACGTCGACCGTCCCATCTCGGCCATCCTCTCGCTGAATACAATCGCGAACACGGGCGGCGCGTTCCTGGCAGGCGCGGCGTTCATAAAGGTCTACGGCGCGGAGTGGGAACACTATTTTACGATATTTATTACACTCTCGGTCCTGCTCCTGTCGGAGGTTATTCCCAAGACCGTCGGCGTGGTCTACAGCCGGTACCTGGCCAGTCTGATCGCGATACCGCTTCGAATTCTGGTCCTGGCAATGTACCCGTTTGTCGAGACATGCCGGCTTGTGACCCGGGCATTCTCGAAGGGTCGATCGTCCCAGGAGGTCTCCGAAGACGAAATCGCCTCACTGGCGCGGATGGGGAGGGAAGCCGGCGCGATCGAGCCACACGAAGCCCGCGTGATGCAGAACATCCTATCGCTCAAACGCAAGACCGCAAGGGATGTCATGACCCCGCGGACGGTCGTGTTCGCGTTGAGCGCCGATCTGAACGTGGAGCAGGCGCAAAAGGAGGCCGGGACCTGGCAGCACAGCCGGGTACCTGTCTACGAGAATGAATTCGAGGACGTGATCGGCGTCGTGATGCGGCGCGATGCGTTCAACGCCCTCACGGACGGTCGTGGGCAGACCCCAATCTCGGAACTGATGGGTCCCGTTCACTTCGTTGCAGAGACGGTCTCGCTGGACCGGGTTCTGGAGATGTTTCTGGAGCGGCGGCAGCACCTCTTTGCGGTCATTGACGAATATGGCGGACTCGCCGGGATCCTGACGCTGGAAGACGTGCTGGAGGAGATTCTGGGCAGGGAGATTGTGGATGAGTCCGATACGGTTACGGACATGCGGGAACTCGCCCGCCGCCGCCGCCGGCAGGTGTCGGAAGGGGAGTAGCAAGTCCATCGATCGTACGAGCAGTATGCGCCCGGATGAGCAGGGGCGGTTCGCGAACCGCCCCTACTGCCCCACCATCCGTTTTACCTGAAACATTCCGCAAGGTTTTTGAAGAATTCGGGAGCTTGCGAGTGACAGCAAATCAATTACAGCTCTTTGGCCAGCCTGACACTTCGATAGCGCCACTTTCATTCAAAGATTTTCAATATTATATCGAACGGTTCAGCGATTTCCACAAGGAAACGGCGATTCTGGAATTCCCCGATCCGGCGTTCGATATTCCCGTCTACGTCAATGGGTTCTGGACATCCAGGCAGCGGGCGGCCCACTCACTCCACGAGGTCTCGTACCGCGCCTGTTTCAAGCCCCAGTTGCCGCGGTTTTTCATTGAGCGGCTGACGCAACCGGGCGACGCGGTCTACGATCCCTTCCTGGGTCGCGGGACGACCGCCATCGAGGCGGCATTGCTGGAGCGCACGCCCATCGGAACGGACGTCAATCCGCTCAGCGAGATACTCGTGGCGCCGAGGCTCGATCCTCCCCCCCTTGCCGCCGTTTCCGAACGCCTGAGCGATCTGCCTCTCGAAGGCGAATGCGACACCTGGGACGACTTGCTGGCGTTTTATCATCCGAATACACTTCGCCAGATAGCGAATCTGCGGAAATACGTGCTTGGAAAACAGAAAAACGGCAGCCTGGACGCTGTCGACCGGTGGATCAGAATGGTGGCGACAAACCGGCTGACGGGTCATTCGCCCGGTTTCTTTTCGGTCTATACGTTGCCTCCGAACCAGGCCGTCACGGTCGAGCGGCAGCGGGCAATCAACGGGAGTCGAAAGCAGACACCGCCCGAACGGGACGTAAGGGAACCGATCCTCAAAAAATCAAGGTCGCTCCTCGGCAAACTGAAGGAACACGAAGCCGAACGGCTGAGAGTGGCTTCCGGAACGGCATTGATCATCACCGGAACATCTGACAGCACACCCGGCATTGAGAGCGATTCCATCAGCCTCGTCGTCACCTCTCCGCCGTTTCTGGACGTCGTGGACTACCAGACGGACAACTGGCTGCGGTGCTGGTTCAACGGCATCGACCCGAAAACCGTGGATGTATGGCATTTCAGCAGGCCGAAGGCGTGGCAGGAAGCCATGACGCGGGTGTTCGTCGAGCTCAGGAGAGTACTCAAACCCGGGGGCTATGTCTCGTTCGAGGTCGGCGAAGTCCGGAGCGGGAAGATCCTCCTCGAATCTCTCGTAGTCCCCGCGGCGGCGGAAGCGGGGCTCGATCCGCTCATGGTCCTGGTAAACGACCAGATCTTCACCAAAACGTCGAACTGCTGGGGCGTGGATAACCTCAAAAAGGGAACCAATACCAACAGGATCGTACTGTTGAGGAAACATTGAGAGTCGTTTCCAGATTTCATGGTCAGAGCATCGCGCAGCCGTGCGATAGAAATACACTGGACAATTCCCGAAGAAACCTGTGAGTTTTACCATGCCAGATGAACCAGTAGGGATCGGAATCATCGGCGGCGGCAAGGCCGGGCGGAATTTCGCCCTGGCCATCCGGTCCTGCGCGGCCGCCGAAGTGCGGATGTTCTGCACGCGGAGCGAGGATTCGGCCCGAGCGGCGGCGGAATCCAGTGGGGTCTCCGGATGGACCACGGACTATAACGCCATGTTAGGGGATCCGGAAATCCAGGCGGTCATCGTGGCCACCCCGGATGAGTTCCACTGCGAACACACCGTCCTGGCCGCCCGGGCGAAAAAACACGTGCTGTGCGAAAAGCCGATGTGCCGGACTCCTGAAGAGGCGGACCTGATGATCCGGGAATCGCGGGAGAACGGCGTGATTCTGATGATCGGGTTCACCGAGCGGTACAGCCACCCGTGCATGGAAGCCAGGAGGCGGATCGATGCCGGCGAGATCGGCGTCCCCAGGATGATGCTCGCCAGGCGCTGCCATCCGCGTTCGGTGCTGCGAGGCCGGGCGTGGGTGAACGACGACGAGACCGGCGGCGTCCTGAACTATGCCGGGCCGCACAATATCGACCTGATCTGCTGGCTGATGGGCGGGCCTCCCGAGCGCGTGTACGCGGAGATGGGGCAGCTCATCCTGAAAGATCAGGACTTCACGGATTGTGCGGTGATGACGTTCAGGTTCCCCAACGGGTCCATCGCGACGCTCTATGAGACCTTTGCATACCCGGGCGCCTATCCCCATGGCGTGGACCGGAACCTCGAGATTCTGGGAGAACGGGGCGTCCTGCACGTGGACTTCATGTCCCAGCCCCTGAAAGTATTTACGGATGCCGGTTACCAGGTGGCCGATTCGGTGACGTGGCCGATGGGGGAGCGCGGAATTCAGGGGACGCTGCTGGCCGAAGTCGAGCATTTTGTCCGGTGCGTCGGAGAGGGAAATACGCCTTTGACGACGGGCGAGGACGGGAAACTTGCGATGAGAATCGCGCTTGCGGCAAGAGAAGCTGCCAATACCGGCAAGGCAATACCCATTCAGGACGCGTAAGTGACCCTCGGGACATCGCGGGAATACGCTCGGAGGTGAAGCCTATGTTGTCTATCGATCCAAAAGCGCCGGTCCCACGACCGGGACGATCCATCTGGTACACGGTGGATGCGATTCGCCGTGCGCGGGAGAACATCCGTACCCAGGCGTGGGCCGCGAAGGAGTGGGCGCGGATCAGCGCGGTGGCGGAGAAGTGGGTGCGGATGTCCGACGAGCAGATTCATGCGCTGGTGCCGGTCAGGGGGTCGATCTTCTGCAGCGGGCGCAACGGGAGTCCCTGCTGCAAGGCGGCCTGGCGGTGCGACGTGTCACAGCCCGGGCGGGCCTTCTGCGCGGAGTGTGGGCGAGCGTATCCCGAGAATCGGAAGGGGTCTCCGTTCCGCGACGAAGGACACGGTTTCTACTACGAGGGGAAGTGGTTCGCGCCGGTGCCGGTGTGGAACAGCTTTGTGGTAAGCATGCTGAGCACCTATTCGTACGGGTCGGGCGGCCCCACGGACAACGCGCTGCTGAATCTGGCCCTTGCCTATGCGATTACCGGCGAGATCCGGTTCGGTGAAAAGGCGCTGCTGATTTACGATGCGCTGGCAACACTGGCCCCAACGACGATCGGTCCGCTGGATATCCCCGAAGGCCAGGAGCGGGAGATGGGCCGCATGCACGCGGAGACCTGCCACGTCAACCGGCAACGGTTTGTGGATATGCAGGCATACGATCTGATTTCCGGGCTTCCGGCGATGGACGAGATTTCGCCCACGCGCGGGGGTGCGCGCGTCAACATCAGAGAAAATATCGCCGACGGCATGCTGGAAGACTACGTGATGACGGAGGGCGGCGGGTACAATCTGCGCGGCGGCAATC
>JAAXHE010000238.1 GCA_012271065.1 Candidatus Latescibacterota bacterium | reverse complement strand
TCCCAAGACAATGGTTGGTCTCCCACACCGCGGCCCCGGAAGCGGAGGGGCGCCTGATGGTTTGTCCCGCCACGTGTTTTTCCAGAATCGCCACGTCCCCGGTCGCATCGCCCATCAACACGCTCATTCCGTGCATCGGGACCTCGAACCGGGCGCACAGCGCCGCGGCGTCTTCGACGGTGCGGCACTGTTCCGCCAACAGTGGCAGGAGAAAGAGCACCGGAACGCCGCCCTGACGGCGTTTACATCCGCTCAGTCCCGTCATGCCGAACCCGAACCCGGCCTCGTTGACGGCCGCCGACGTCCAGATTGTTCCGACAAAGTGAATCTGGACGGAACGCAGTTTACCGGACGGCGCCGCGTGATGAATCGCATTGGCCCCCAGCTCCCGCTTCCCGAGATCGTCGGACTTCCCCAGCCATGCACGGCCATCCTCGTCCGCAAATCCGAAAACGGTACACGCCGGCGTTGTGGTCTCGTCCAGGTCGAAGACGAGATTGAGCTCGAACACGTCGTCGAACGGCAAGCCGGCGCCGATGGCGATCCCCTCAATTTCCTGGATCATGTCGGGAAACAGCCCGTCGATCTGCGTCGCCCAGAGGTCCACCTTTCGCTTCCGCGCTTCCGGACACAGCCCCGGGCGCCAACCGCCATGCCCATCGGCAAAGTCCTCCCTGTAGCGATCGATCAACCCTGCGATCCGATCCGATGCGGCGCGTCCGTGAGCGATACCGCGCGCCATCGGATCGCCTTCCGTCCGGAAATAAAACACAAGCACCCCGTCGTCTAACAGGAAGTCCCCTCAGGCACGCGGGATCCCTGCTTCCCCATCGCTTCCGCCATCGCGCGCACGTGTTCCGGGCCGGCGCCGCAACAGGACCCCAGGTAACGGATATCGGCTTCCATGGCATCCATTGCGAACCGGGCGAACTGCGCCTTCGTAGCCGCGGGCCGGTCCCACCACGAATGCCAGGCGGAAGGCTGGCAACACACAGGGATATCTACTGCCCGCCGCATACGGGTTGCGAAATCGAGCATTGCCGCGGGCGGGCAGATGCAATTCAATCCAACCACGTCGGCGCCGGCATCCGCCAGTTGTCTGGCGCATTCCGCCGGCGAAAACCCGTCGAACGTCTCCGCGTTTCCCGTTCCCTCCATGCTCACCGTAACCACCAGCGGGAGTCCCGTTCCTTTGGCGACGTCGAGGGCCAGCAGCGCTTCATCCAGCCACGAAAACGTCTCCAGTATCAGGAAATCAACGCCTCCGTCGCATAACCACGGAAGTTGCTCGTCCAGCCAGGCGCGCGTGCGGTCACGCTTTTCGGCGTCGGAGGGATCGTAGTCCATGCAGGTGATCGTCGGGCTGTTCAGGTTGCCCGCAACCAGGGCATCGTCGCCCGCGACTTCCTTCGCGATCCGGCAGGCCGTGGTATTGATCTCCTTGGCACGGTCCTCGAGTCCCGCCGGCTCCAGCATGTTCGACGTCCCGAAAAACGTGAGTGTCTGCAGCACCTCGGCCCCGGCGTCCTTGAATTCCTGCGTGAGCTTTCGCACCTCTTCGGGGTGGGTCGCCACCACCTGCGGCGTCATGGCGCCGGTTCTCACGAACCCCCGCATCCGTAGCGCCATCAGGTACCCGCCGTCACCCAATACGAAGCCTTTTCCCAGCCGCTGCAACAGGCCTTCAGACATCTGTTAAGAATCCTTTCGTGAATCTGATTCTCGCCACGCCTCCTCCAACAGCGCGATCGCTCCTTTCCGGATCTGTGCCTCGGATTCCATCTCAAGCGGCGCGAACAACACCTCGCCGTCTCCCTCGATGCGTGCGCGCTCGGTTGGCAGATATCCGACCTCGGGACACGGGTTGCACAGGAGCAGAACCCTGTCGAACGCGGCGGCCTCACGAATGGCGAACGACGTCTCCACGAAGGGCTCGCCGGGAAAGTGGACCAAAGCGCTGTCGCCGAGTACGACCGCATGAAAATCAAACCGGCAGGTTGGCCGATCCCGGTACGTTTCCGCCAGCCAGTATTCGTATCGCGCGAGTCCCTCTGCGGCGGGGGGATTTGCCTCCCATTCCTTCCGGGCGGCCTCGACTTCGGCCACGGGTTGCCGATCAATCTGAATCGTGTGCTTGAAGCGTCCCAGTTCCACGTCCGCTTGCGGCGAGAGCCCGTCGAATATCTCCAACGCCGTTCGTGCCAGCGACCTGCCGATTCGGCCGCAGGGGTCTTCCGTTTCGCGTACGGGATGTACGTTGCCCAGCGCACCCGGGATGAATAGCCCGTCGATCCCCCTTTCGGCAAGCTCCTGGACGACCACGCCCGGGTAGTCCGCCGAGACGTTGCCACGGAGATCCCACAGAGCCAGCGCATGACATCCGAAATTCGTCAGCGCGATCGGCCGCCTGCCGTCCCGGTCGAATCGCACGACGCCCACCTGGAGATCCACCGCGTCATAGACAAGATCGTCCGGCGGTCTGGGAAACTCCGTCAGCGAGACCATCCGCAGATTGCCATGCTCATCGTGCGCCCGGCGGTTGTATTGCAGCCCGTTTTCCGCCAGGCCCGTGCCCACCGCCACCCGCGCCGGCGAAACGTCGGCCCTGGCCATGCGCACGGCCTCCGCGGCGGCTCGCGCGTAGTGCGCCTCGTTGCCGAATTCCTTTAACGCCTCCGTGGGCTGATTCACGTAGAACTGGAACAGCGTGGGTCCGGTGCCCATATGGCTTGCGCCCGGGAGGATCCAGGCGGGGTCCACGTCCGTCTCCGCCAGGTCCTCCGCCATCATGTCGAAACAATAATCATCGAACAGGAACAGGTCCGCCGCCAGAAACGTCACCTGCCGGTCGCCCTGCCGAACGTGGAGCGCCCGAAAGTAGATGGGATCGTAGATTTCAAACGACTCGTGCGCCGCGGGCGTAATGTCTGCCTTCCCGAAACCCGCCAGTATCTGTCCATCAGGGTTCGATCCGCTCATTAATAACTACCTCCTGACTGAAACCGCAGACACCCCTGCGGTCCGTCCATGTCCGGGCCCCGGTTTCCGGCGGGCAGAACAATGCCGACATTGCATCATAATATCTGCATCATTCACTGTCAAGTCGCGATCAGGCGCGCTCGGCGTACCCCACGTTGTAAAATGCCCCCTGCCTGAGATTAATCGCTTGACAACCCGAACCGCCCCGGCCTATATATCACGCGCATGAGCAGGAACAACAGCGTAGACCGAGGCTGAAGATAACCTGTACCGGGAATTACGATGATGGATTTCTTTTTCGCCGTCTTGCCGGCGGGCCTGCTGGCCACCGGCATATTCGTGCTGATGATAGCGGGTGCGGTTCGTACGGCCAATGCCTCCGACAGGCGCACGTACTATACCGATGCCCGCATGGACGTGGTCCGGCACAATCTGGAGCACTATGGCTGGGCCCGGGAGCACAGAGCCGAGATACTGAAAAAAGCGGAGCATTGGGCCAGCTACGGAGATGCAAAGCTGCGCACCCTCGTTTCACCCCCTCAGGTGCCGCGGGGATACCAGGTACACAACGACGGGTGCCCGGTACACGGGGTCAAGGTCCACGAACAGGGGCTATACAGGTGGATAATCGACTTTGACCGTCCGTATAAAGTGACATGTCCCGTGGGCGGTGAGACGTATCCATCGAACGACTTCGAGGCATTCCTCGCCACGGGAATGCAAGACAGGTCTCTGCTGACCGGTCCGTACGCCGATGACGGTTGGGGGTGGCATCGTCCGGGAGACCCGGTACCGGCGAACTACTGGTTCGTGGCCTATTACGCGCATTGGAGCATGATGCGGTTCCTGATGGAAGCGATCGAAGTCCTGGGACAGGCGGCCGTGCTGGATGACGAAGAAGAGAACGCGAAACGGTTCGCCCACAAATGTGCGCTTCTGCTGTGGCAACTGGCCGAGTATTACCCCGACTACAAGTACGAACGACAGTCCAGGGAATCGAAGGAACACAATCCCGAATATACGGGCAAGTTGTTCAACAGGATCTGGGAGACGCGTCCCCCGCATACCTGCGCGATCGCTTACGACGCGGTACGGCCCTATCTGAATACCGACACCGAACTCCAGTGTCTCGCGGACAGGAACGGCCCGGAGATCCACGCCACGATCCGGGATCGGCTGCTGTGCGAGGCAGCCAGGTGCATTCTGGACGCGGCGGGTGGGCGCATCAGAGGCAACTACGGAATGCACCAGAAGGCGCTGCTGACGCTGGCACAGGTGCTGGCGGCTTCCGAAGGCCGTCCTCGCAGCGAGGAGATGGTTCAATACGTTCTGGCGAATCCGGATCCCGTGATGGCCACGGATATGGGATTGCGGGATGCGCTCGAAAACCTGGTCTACCGCGACGGCATGCCGCATGAGTCGCTCGAATACAACAAGATCTGGGTACACGACCTGACGGAACTGGCGGCGTTGATGGTGGATTCCGGTGCGAATCTGTTTAAACACCCACGGTACGGGAAACTGGTCTCCTGGGCGTTCGACGTCTGCATTGCGGGAAAATTCACCCCTTCCACCGGAGATTCTGGCGACATGTTTGCGCAACGGAGCGCCTGGCAGCCGGCCGTATGTCAACTCGCGCTGCCGTATGTGGACGACGCCCGCCTCGCCTGGGTCCTGAAAACGCAGCCGGGCGCCCGCCAGGACCTCTTCAGCATGCCCGTTGAGGCGCAGGTCCCGGCTGGGCCGGACGGCACAAAACCGGAGATCGGTCTGCGGTCCTGCCATTTTCCCGCGTATGGAATGGCCAATCTGCAGTGCGGCGACGAAACGAACCGGTCGGCCGTCTCGTTCTTTTACGGCGACCACCAGGCCCACCGGCATTTCGACCAGTTGAACATCCTGCTATTCTCACACGACAACGCGCTGTTGACCGACATCGGATACCCGGAACAGACGGACGCCTTCAATCACCGGCTCGCGGGTTTTTTCACCAATACGGTGGCGCACAACACGGTTGTGGTCGATGAAGTGAGGCAGGGTCGCGGGCCGGGACGGCTTCACGGACTGGTTATGGAGGGATTCGCTCAGGCCGTTGATGCTTCCTGCGAGGGGGCTTATGCCGGAAGGGTCGATGTCTACAGACGGGCAAACGTGCTGGTTGAAGCCGCACGCGGACAGCACTACCTGTTCGACGCGTTTCACGTGGACGGGGGACGGCAGCACGACTTCATGCTTCACGGCAATCAGGCGGCGTTCGACTGCCAGCCGGGGCTGGGTCCGGTCCGGAAGCCGGGCACGCTGGCAGGCGAGGACGTGCCCTACGAGCAGTTCTACGACGACCCCGGTCTGAAGGACAAGCGATTGTCAAGCGTGCCATACACGGGTTACCGGGGCAGCGGTTACCAGTTCTTGTACAATGTTCAGAAAGGAAACTTGACCGGAGAGGCGACCGCTGAATGGCGCCTTACGGAGCCCATTGCAGGCCAGCCGGAACGCCCGTGGCGGGGCATCGGGCTTCGGGCCCATCTGATTGGAAGAGACGAGGAGCTGTTCGCGTGCGATGGACCGGTACAGAAATACAAGTACCTGCCCGAGAGCGTGAAGTTCCTTGTGCGCAGGCGGACCGGAACCAATCTTTCCAGCGTGTTCGCCACGGTATTCGAACCCTATAGGGAGACAACGTGGATCCGTCGCGTGACACGGATAGAACTGACGCCGGACGGTTTTCAGGCGGCCGCCGTCAGGGTGGACCTGGACGACGGGAGCACGCACTATCTGTTCCACGCCCTGGACGCGGACAGGACGTATACGCTGCAGAACGACATCAGAATAGCCGGACAGCTGGCGATTCTGGCGTTGGACGAAACGGGTCGGCCCGTCCGGGCGATGCTGTTCAACGGCAGGACGCTGGAGACGGACGGTTTGCGGCTGGAGGGAGAGGGAATGCGCCGCAACCGGATCGCGTCCGTGGATTACGGGCGCGGGACCATCGAACTCGCCGACGCCGTGATCGAGGACACCCTCCGGGCCGGACAGGCCATTCCGGTGGTCTCGGATGGATTCTCCGACAGCGTAACGTTGTCGGAAGTGATTGACCGACGGCGATTCTCTATCGGGGATGAAGACGTGAACGTGGCCGGCGGGCCGGTGCTGGATGTGCGTGCCGACCGCCTTCTCACGAGCGCGTCCAATCCGCACGCGCACGCAGGTATGACCCTGCTGAACAGCCTGAGAGAACCGCAGGGACGGCTGGCCGCGAAGGAGGACGGCGGCTGGCGGATCGACCGCGAAGGTAGACGACCGATGACGATGCAAGACTTCCCGGTGGCCGACGGCGACGCCGGACCCAGGTATTCGGTCGCCATGGTCGGCGCTGGCGATTGGCTGGAGATTCCGGACCTGGTGCTATTTTCAGACGGCGATGGCTCTTGATGATAAGCAAGCAGAAGACGATCACAGCGCTCATAGCGGCTCGCGGAAACGGCGTGGCATGGCTATTGAGCCATCGGAATGCGGACGGGTCAGTGGGAGACCCGGCGGAGGGCTTTCACTTCTACCGGGCGCCGTGGACGTTTTCCGTTCTTGGCGAAACCGCGACCGCGGCGGCGGTCTGCGACTGGATCCGGCGGGAGATGTTGACCGAACAGGGCAGGATCGAGGGGCCCTACCGCGTGTTTGACGATGCGTACGCCTATCGGAATGCGACGCTGATCGTCGGCGCGCATCTCGCGCGGCAGTACGATCTGAGCTATGGGCTGATGCCGGACCTGCTGTCATGGCAGGATCGGAAATCCGGCGGCTTTCACAACGACCGCATGGCCGATGGCGGCATGAGCGACCGCATGGATATTCCGTACGCGTGCGGCCCCGGACTGGCGTGTCTGGCGACCGGTCGCCTGAATATCGCGCGATCTGTTTACCGGTTCCTGCGGCGAATCTACTCGGCGCAGCCGGATCTGCCCGAGCGGTTCTATTATACCTGGTCCTGCAGAAAAGGCGGTGTGATTACCGATTTTTCGGATGACGATGGCTTCTGGCACGTGGTGGAGAACCGGGTGGACCGGCCGCAGCGCTGGACGGTTGGGGGCATTGCGGCCGGATTCCTGTGCCGTCTCTACCTTGCGGAACCCCGCTCCGAATACCTCGCGCTCGCGCGGCGCTATCAGGCCTTCTCGATGGCGGCGACGGATGCACAGTTCAAGTATGCCCAGGTCTGCAAGAGCAGCTGGGGAAGTTCGCTCCTGTATCAGCTCACCGGCGAACCTGTTTACCTGGACTGGGCGTGGCGCATGGGGGACTGGTACATTCAGACGCAGAAGCCGGCAGGGTGCTGGTACTGGCCCGGATACGAGACACAGGGATCGCGCATCGAACTGACGCTGGAATTCGTCATGCACGTGGACACGCTGATAGGCGGTATGACGTCCCGGACGTGACATCCAGGGAGGATTCATCTTGCGGGTTCTTGCGACAGGGGCGACCGGGCGAATCGGGCGACACCTGGTGCGCGCGCTGACCGATGCCGGGCATGCCGTCAGGGCGCTGGTGCTGCCTCACGATAACCGGGTGGCGGATCTGCCATCGGGCGTGGAAGTCGTCTTCGGACGGCTCGAGGAACCCGCTTCTCTCGGTTCCGCGGTGGACGGCGTGGAAGCCGTTTTTCACCTCGCCGGCGCGCTGACGTCGCGAGGATGCCCCGAGGAGGAATTCGTCCGGGTCAACGTCGAGGGTACGTACCACCTGCTGAAAGCAGTCCGCGACCGGGTCCCCGAACTGGCCCACTTTGTTTACGCCAGCAGCGATGCCGTCTATTTGGAGAAACCGGATGAGGACGCCCGGTACCTTCCCGTGGACGAAGATTATCCCCTGTTGGCGGGTTCGGTTTACGGCGCCAGCAAGATTGGCGCGGAGGAACTCTGCTGGAGCTTCAGCCGCGGCTTTGGGATTCCCGTAACGGTCCTGCGCTTCGGAGCAACAGCGGATGCCCGGGAACTCGTCAATCCGGACAGCGTGTTCGCGCGCTGGTTGTTTCTCCGTGCGGCGATCGCCCACGCCGGAGCGATGGCACCGACGAATGGAGCGCAACTGAAGACGCGGTCGGCTCTGGAAGCGCTTGATACCGGTGGCGAGCAGCTTGTCGTCTACGCGGATCGCGACCGTAACCCCGAGGTCAGGCAGTGGGCGGACGCCCGTGATATCGCCGCGGGATGTATCCGCGTACTGGGGACAGCGGCGGCCGTGGGAGAAGTGTTCAATATGGGAGGCCGCGAACCGCATTGCGCGGAGGCGTTCGTTGACTTTCTGGCTGCTCGGCTGGAATTGCCCTATGTAAAGGCCTGCATTCCCACCGCGCGACGGCCCTGGTATATCACCAGCGGCAAGGCGGAACGATTGCTGGGCTACGAACCCGGTTACACGGTTTACGATATGGTGGAGGACGCGATTCGTATGCGGGAGACGCCGGTATGAACCTTGCGTGCTGTGTTTGGGCCATCAGCGGCACCGAAATCGCGATCCCGGCCCATGCGGCCGCATTGGGGTTCGAGTGGATCGACGTAAGGCCGTTCGCTTTTTCTTCTGACGGAGCACGGCGGAACATCCGGGAGCACGGGCTTTCGGTTTCCTGTATCGCGGCATCGTACGGTATGCCGGAAGGCGCCCGGCTGAGCAGCCCCGAACGGGACTCCCGATCGGCAGCCGCAACCTATCTCGAACGGACGCTGGCCTTTGGCGCAGCGCTGGGCGCGTCCACCGCGTACGTCGTTCCGGATAGAGACCGGTCGGCTCTGAACCGGTACGCTGAGGAATTGAAGAAGCTGGCCGAACGGGGATACGAAATGGGAGTGCGGGTGTGCGTGGAACATTTCCCGGGCTCGGCGCTGCCTACCGCCGCGCGGACGATTGCGTTCCTGCGGGATGTGGGACATCCCAACCTGTTCCTGCTGCTGGATATCGGCCATGCGCAGATGTCTGACGAAGATCCGGCAGCCGTGATTTCAGAAGCGGGACCGCTGCTGGGATATGTCCATCTGGACGACAATGACGGCTCGCGCGACCTGCATCTGGCTCTGACGGACGGCATTCTGACCGATGCAGCGCTGGCCGATACGATTTCCGCGCTTACCGATATCGGTTACCGAGGGAATCTGAGTCTGGAGTTACATCCGGAATTGCCCGATCCGCTCGATGCGCTCAAGCGAAGCCGGGAGGTCGTTCTGGACGCGATCGGGTGAAGAGCGGACATCTTGCAGAATCCGGGGCGCAACGGCGACAGCGCATCATCCATACCTGCATATGAACCGCGGCATTGTGCCACCAAAAGAAACGGAGTGACTGATTCAGACCCTGTGTTTGGGAGGGCGAGCCGGAACGCCTGCCAACATGCCCTGAGCGCTCAAGTCCTCATCGATATCGGGCCAGCGGACCCCGATCCCATCGCCGATTATTTCGTAATTGGCGCGTTCCTCCGGTGTGGCTTCCGACAGCCGCCACGACCAGACAAGAGGAACACTGATTGTACGACCGTCAACAAAGTCAGCTGTGATGGAGTCATCAGTAACCCGGATAAGCTGAATTCTCGGTTCCGGACTACCCGCAATGTTCATTCCAGTTCTCCAGGATCAGAATTAAATTCGCACGGATTGCTCGACGAATTCGGTTGAGTTCATGGGGTGAAAAACCTTGATTCCTGCAAAGACTGATCGGTTCGAGCCAGAATTTACAGATCCGCTTTTCCCGCTGAACGTGTACATGTTTCGGTTCGTTGCAGTCAAAGCTGAAGAAGAAGAATCGATAGGGACCGGTAATGTCTCTGATAGTTGGCATTCTTGCAGATATCGACCCAACAATCCAAAGATTAGCGAAAATCCGCCACAATGGCAACTGTTCAGCGTTGAGTCGGATTTCCATGACCCCAGACAAACGGTCGAAATTTGCGTGTGTGACCCCGTGAATATATGCTGAACAATTGTTGAAATCAAGAGCGTTCAAGGTGTCCGATAAGGACCTGCAATATGGGTGCCTGCCGATATTCAATTGGCGCCGTCGAGGGCAGGTAAGTCAAGTCGAACGAACGATCCACTGTCTCCCCATACAGGGCAGACGAGTCCATTCACCCACGAGGGAAGAGACCATGATGCGAACGGACAGTGACAGAGTCTACCTGTTTCGAGCCGGGATCGAGGGAAACGAGGCGCCGTTCGAGGCATACAGAGACCTTGCCCACGCGGCGTTACGGCGCGTGGACCTTGCGGTGCCGGAAGAGGGAACCATACTGCTCAAGCCGAATGCAACGGTCCTGTTTCCCGCGGAGAAACGAATCGTGACCCACCCGGGATTTCTGGCGGGGATGGCCGACGCGCTCGTGGAGAAAGGCGTCGACGCCGGCAGGCTGGTGGTTGCGGACGGACAATCCGGCGAGCAGCCGGAAAACGGCAATACGTGGAAGGGCGCCGGGTACACGAGGATGGCGGACAGCCGAAAGTTGACGTTAACCGAGTTGAACGACCGCCCCAGCCGGAATGTTCCGGTGCCCGGGGGGGTTGTATTCGAAGCCTATCCGATTTATCGGGACGTGACCGATTGCGCGTTCTTCTTCAATGTGCCGCTGGCGAAATGCCACAACCTGGGATGTACGACCCTGGCAATCAAGAATCTGATGGGTATCCTGGCGCGGCCGGAACGCCACCTGTGTCATATACAGGACGTTGACCGGCCGCACGAGAACGGGATCTGGCGGCTGACGGACAGCGGGTTGAGTCTGTTTGAAGACCGGTTCTACCATAAATTGTGCGACCTGGTGGCCGCCCTGCGATCGTTGGACATTCCCCGGCTTTGCATGGTCGACGGGCTTATCGGACGGGACGGTACCGCGTTCAACGAGGGCGAAAATTATCCGCTGGGGTGGACCCTGATCGGCGAGAACGAGGTGCACGTCGATGCCGTTGCGACGTACCTGATGGGCCTGGACCCCGAGACGACACCCTATCTCAGATTTGCAGCCCAGCGCGGACTGGGCAGCAACAGGCTGGATGAGATCGAGGTGGCGGATCTGGCGGATGGCGGGACGATGGACCCGCAGGCGCTGGCGCAGATTCGATCGGGGACGGTATTGATGCCGATCGCCCGTTATGAGGACGGCTACTATAATCGTTACAGAGAGGACGGTTCCGTGGTTCCCTGGCGGATTGACGATGTAAACAGGCAACGGTCCGCGGACGGATTGGAGCCCGTAGCAATATAGGTAGGACAAACCTCGAGATTCCCCTGACTGTTGAAGTAACTCGAAAACAAGATGAACCAGACCTCTGAAGCACCCGAATACAGGATGCCGCCTGAAGAAACCGCTGCGCTGCTGGACGCGCCGAGCACGCCGGACCTCAGCGTCGACCCCAAGGGCCGGTGGATCCTGATGCTCGCGAAACCGGGTCTGCCGCCCATATCCGAACTGGCCCGGCCGGAGTTGCGTCTCGCTGGCCTTCGCATCGATCCCAGCGCCAACGGCCTCAGCCGGTCGGGATATTATACGGGACTGACGCTATTGCGGATTTCGGACGGATCGCTGCACCCGGTGACGGGTCTGCCGGGCGACGGCCGTATCGGATCGCCGCAATGGGCGCCGGACGGGACCCGTGTTGCTTTTACCGTTCGTGACGGATCGGGGATCGCGCTCTGGTACGCCGACGTGGACTCGGTTGCAGCGCGGCAGGTGTCCGAAATCCGCTTAAACGGCATCTTCGGCGCGCCGTTCGCCTGGATACCGTCCGGACCGGCATCCGTCCCGTCGCTGATCGTCAGGGCTGTTCCTGCGGAACGGGCTGAAGTACCCGATGCGCCTCAGGTTCCCACGGGCCCCGAGATCCGGGAGAATACCGGTCGGCTGGCGCCTTCGCGAACCTGGCAGGACCTGTTGAAAGGGGCGCACGACGAAACGCTTTTCGAATACTATGCGACGTCCCGCCTGGTTGTGATCACACCGGATGGAAGCGAGCGTGAGGTGGGCAACCCCGGAATCATCCGCCGTGCCGAGCCGGCGCCGGGAGGCTGCCACCTGCTGGTGGAAACCCTCCACCAACCATTTTCGTACCTGGTGCCGCACTATCGATTTCCTGTCCGGATTGAAGTATGGCACCTGGACGGCCGGCTGATTCGCGAACTGGTCGATGCGCCCCTGGCGGAGAACGTACCGATCGCGTTCGATGCCGTACGCGATGGGCCGCGCTCGTTCCGGTGGCGTAACGACGCGGAGGCGACGGTGTGCTGGGCGGAAGCGCAGGATGGCGGCGACCCGGCAGCAGAGACGGACATCCGGGATCGCGTGTACACGCTTTCCGAGCCCTTCGATCGCGCACCGGCGTTGTTGCAGTCTCTCGAGCTCCGTTACGCCGGGGTTACGTGGGGAGACGGCGCGATGGCGCTGGTGACCGAGCGCTGGTGGAAGACCCGCCGGACGAGGACCTGGCGGTTTGCCCCGGACGCGGATTCCCACGACCGGGAACTGCTCTTCGACCGGTCTTGGGAAGACCGGTACGGTGATCCGGGTACACCGGTGACGACATCGAACCCCGCAGGGCGGAGGGTGTTGCTGACCGGTGACTGCGGCCGACACCTTTTCCTGGTGGGCGGCGGGGCATCTCCGGAGGGGGACTTCCCTTTCCTTGACAGGTTCGATCTGAAAACGAAATCGGTGGAACGGACCTGGCAATGCGAACCGCCGTATTATGAACAACCCGTCAGATTGATGGATGAGGCCGATGGTGTGCTGTTGACGTTGCAGGAAACGGCACAGCGTCCGCCAGACGTGTTTTTGCGGACGCTGGAGACAGGGAACATCCGGCAACTGACTGAATTTCCCCACCCGGCGCCGCAGCTGTCGAGAGTGCGGAAGGAAATCATCCGTTACGGGCGGGCCGACGGGACCGGCCTGAACGGCACCCTGTATCTGCCGCCAGGGTATTCAGATGAGGACGGTCCGCTGCCCTTGCTGATGTGGGCGTATCCGCGTGAGTACAAAAGCGCCGGTGCGGCCGCGCAGGTGACGGGCTCCCGGTATCGATTCACTCGTGTGACCTGGACGTCCCCGCTGCCCTGGTTGACGCAGGGATACGCGGTCCTGGACGGACCTTCCATGCCGATTGTTGAACAAGACGGCGTGGAAGCCAACGATTCGTACGTGACCCAGTTGGTATCCAGCGCAGAAGCGGCCGTGGAGGAAGTCGTGCGCCGGGGTGTTGCGGACCGCGACCGCATTGCGATCGGCGGGCATTCCTACGGCGGGTTTATGGCAGCGAATCTCCTGGCGCACAGCGATCTGTTCAAGGCGGGAATCGCCCGGAGCGGTGCGTACAACCGTACGCTGACGCCGTTTGGTTTCCAGTCTGAAGAGCGTACGCTCTGGCAGGCGCCGGAGGTCTATCATGCCATGTCGGCTTTCATGCATGCCGACAAGATCAAGGCGCCGCTGTTGTTGATACATGGCCAGGCCGACAACAATTCCGGGACATTTCCCATGCAGAGCGAGCGGCTATATAACGCGCTGAAGGGTCACGGCGCGACAACCCGACTGGTGATGCTGCCCCACGAGAGCCACGGATACACCGCCCGTGAGTCGGTCATGCATGTGTTCTGGGAAATGGCGGAATGGCTGGCACGGCACCTCTGAGAGACCACGCAGTGAACTCGTTAGAGGATTGAAGAGAATGACAGACAATGCGCGGACGGCGAAGGGATCTTCGGATCCGAACAGGTCGCCGGTTTTCGGCGAACTCCGGTCGTTGCTGGGCGATCGGATAAGGACGGACGAGGGCATCCGGGAAGCCCACGCGGGCGACGCTTCGTATCATAGGCCCAGGTTGCCGGATGCTGTAGTCTTTCCCACCTGCAATGAAGAAGTGTCGAAGATTGTGAAGCTCTGTGCCCGGTACCGGACACCGGTCGTGCCGTTTGGTACGGGAACGGCCGTGGAAGGTGGAATCGTCGCTGTACAGGGTGGCGTGTGCATCGATTTGAGCCGTATGAGCCGTATCTTGAGGGTTGGCAAGGCCGACCTGGACGCAACGGTGGAGGCCGGCGTAACGAGAAAGCAGCTTAACCGGCATCTGGCGGAAGCAGGGACGGGACTGTACTTTCCGGTCGATCCCGGAGCGGACGCCTCCCTGGGAGGAATGACGGCGACACGGGCGTCGGGCAGTGCGGCGGTGGGATACGGAACGATGAGGGAAAACGTCCTGGGGCTGACGGTCATACTGGCTGACGGCAGCATCGTTCACGCAGGCGGACGGGCGAGGAAATCGTCCGCCGGTTACGACCTGGCGCATTTGTTCGTCGGATCCGAGGGCACACTGGGTGTCATTACCGAGGTGACGCTGAAGCTGGCGAGTGTCCCAGAGGCGGTATCCGCGGCGGTCTGTGCGTTTCCGGACATTTCTTCGGCGGTAAACGCGGTTATTGAATTGATGTCAACGGGAATAGAAATGACGCGGATCGAGCTTCTCGACGAAGTTCAGATGGGCGCGATCAACGCGTATTCCGGCTTCGACTACAAAGTGGCGCCAACTCTGTTCTTCGAGTTCCACGGTTCCGAGTCGTCCGTTATCGAGCGCGTCGCGGCGGCCGGGCCGGTCACGGACAGGCACGGCGGCGAGGACTTTCGCAAGGCAACCGGACAGAAAGAACGCAACAGGCTCTGGCAGGCGCGGTATGACGCCTATTACGCGTCACGGACCATGCGGCCGGGTTCGGTGGGGTACGTGACGGACGTGTGCGTACCGGTTTCAAGACTGGCGGATTGTATCCTGAAGACCAAAGAAGAACTGAAGACGTCGACCCTGATTGCTCCCCTGTTCGGTCACGTCGGCGACGGGAATTTCCACGTCGTTTTCCTGATCGATCCGAATCGCCCCGAAGAGCTTGCCGAAGCGCGTAAATTCGGCGAACGGATCGTCGAATTCGCCCTGGAAATGGGCGGAACGTGTACAGTTGAACACGGGATCGGTATGGGTAAACTGGCAGAACTTGAGCAGGAACATGGCGAAGGGGTAAGGGTCATGCAGGCGATCAAGAAAGCACTGGATCCGCTCAACATCATGAATCCGGGAAAGGTCGTGAAGATATGATTTCGACAGCATCTGACAGAAGATCCGCAATTTTGAATAATTATTCTTGACTTTCGAATTTTTTTGTGTATTGTTCGAATAATTATCAATAAACTGGAATAAAATTCCATGGGTGAAAAACAGGAACGTCAGCGGCATATTCTCGACGTTATCACATCCCGTGCGGTCGGGACTCAGAGGGCGTTAATCGAAGCGCTCAGCGCCGCTGGAATTTCCACCACACAGTCCACGCTCTCGAAGGACCTGAAACAGTTGGGTATCGTCAAGTCCCCGGACGCCTCGGGCGGACTTCGCTATCAGGCGCCGGCCGACGAATCCGGACATGATGGCAGTGGATCGAATCTGCTCGCGAGGGAGTTGAGGGATTTCGTCGTTGAAACGGGCGGGGCGGGGCATACGCTCGTGTTGAAGACGATGACAGGACACGCGCAGGGTGTGTGCGAAGCCATCGACCGGGCGGGATGGACCGAAGTCGTGGGGACGATCGCGGGAGAAAATACGATTTTCATCCTCTGCCAATCCGTGGAAGAACGAGAATTGCTGAAGGAGCGGATTCTTGAGATTTCTCAATGACGGGGACGAAACAGTCAATCGCATACCGGGCGACGAGGCAATCCGGGTTGCGACGTCGTCGAAAGGAACGGGAGTGAAGTACCGGGCGCGGTCTCGGCTGAGCGCTTGTGAACCCCCGACGCGGGAGTGTAAACCAAAGCCCGCGGGAGGATTCACGTGGCTTTGAGCGTCGGCATCTACGGCGATACCGGGATGGTGGGCCAGGAACTGGAACGGGTACTGGCGCATCACGACCGTGCGGAGATCGGCTTCCGGCAGAATTCCCGACGACGGCAGGGCGTCCTGGACGAGTGTGATCTTGTATTCCTGGCCACGAAAGACCCCGAGTCGATGCAGTTCGCGCCGCAGGCACTGGACGCGTGCGCGAGAGTTATCGATATGAGCGGCGCTTTCCGGTTGCCGAGGCGTCTGTTCGAATCCGGCTATGGGCTGGACCACCGTGCTCCGGAACTTCTTGAAGAGGCGGTTTACGGCATGCCCGCGCTGTTTGCCGACCGGATTGCCGGCGCGCGGCTGGTCGGTAATCCGGGCTGCTATCCAACCAGCGTTATTCTGGCGTTGAAACCGTTGAAGGAAATGGTGCAGGGCGAAGCGACTGTGGTGGCCACTTCGGGAAATTCGGGCGCCCGCAGAGAGATTGAACAGGAACCCGACGAGGTCACCTACAGTTTCGGCAGGCGGCACAAACACGTACCGGAGATGGAGTTCTATTCCGGTTTTCGGGTGAACTTCACGCCTATTGTTCTGCGCTCCGTGTTCGCGGGCATCAATGCCAACATACGAATTGAGCTGGCCGACAGTCTGAAGGCATTACCCGCACACGAGGCCGGCAGACAGTTGGTCGAGGCGATCGCGTCTGCGTATACAAACGAGGACCTTGTCGTTCCCGTAGAGGATTCGGAGGACAAGCAGTGGGGTACGCGCGACGTCGTCGGCACGCACAAGCTGGCGATCAAGGTGGGCGTGGACGACGGGTTTGCCTATATATGCGCAATGGAAGACAACCTGGGCAAGGGCGCGGCCAGCCAGGCGGTCGAGAATATGAACCTGATGTTCAAGCTGCCCAGACTCTACGGAATTGACGAAGTGTACAGCACGGGCTGAACCGTCTGTCGAAATCGACGGCCCGCAGCCGCCTGGTAACGCGGGATTTTGCGATGGAGCAATTCATTCAGAAAGCCGCCACGCTGGTGGAGGCGTTTCCCTACATCCGCTCGTTTCGGGACAAGATCGTCGTTGTGAAATACGGGGGAAGCACGCAGCCTGACGACGGCGGGTCGGACACGATTCTGGCGGATCTGGTATTCATGGAAACCGTGGGCATGCGGCCCGTGGTCGTCCATGGCGGCGGCAGGGAAATCAGCAGACGCCTGCAGGAAGCCGGACTGGAGTCGAAATGGATCAACGGATTGCGCGTGACTGACGCGGATTCGATGCAGGTGGTGGAAGACACACTGTTCGGCGTCGTAAACAGAAGGATTGTGGAGGGCATCCGGGCGCTGGACGGATGCGCGCACGGCATGTCCGCAAAGGAAGCCGGCGTCATGCACGTGCGCAGGCATTTTGCGCAGGTGGCGTCCAACGGTACACGCGTGCCGGTGGACATCGGGTTTGTGGGCGACGTACACCGGGTGGATCCGGAACCGGTTCGAAGCGTGTGCGCAAAGGAAACGATTCCGGTGATCGCCCCAATCGGCCTCGGTCCCGACGGCAGGAGTTACAACGTGAACGCAGATACGGCCGCCGGAGAAATCGCGCGAACGCTTCAGGCGGAAAAGCTGGTTTTCCTGACGGACGTAAACGGCATTTTGAGTGACAGCGCCGATCCGGAATCCAGGATCTCAACATTGCACGTCAATGACGTGGACAGGCTGATCCGGGACGGTACGGCGAAGGGAGGAATGATTCCAAAGCTTCAGGCTTGCGTGCGTTCGGTGAGAGGGGGCGTAAACAAGACGCACATTATAGATGGACGTGTTCCCCACGCCCTGTTGCTGGAAGTCTTTACGCGTGAGGGGATCGGCACCGAGATTGTTCAATGAAGAAGGACGCGGATCAAGCTGTGTATGTGGAACCCAAAAACCGGGGAGTGGATGATGGACACGAAAGAAATAATCGACCTTGAACAAAGCTACATTCTGCAGACCTACGCGCGGCCCGACTTTGTACTGGAGCGCGGAGACGGCGTGCATCTTTTCGACACCGAAGGGAAACGGTATCTGGATTTTGTGAGCGGGTTGTCCGTGAATGCACTGGGATACAACAACCCGACCATTGGCGACGCAATCTCGGCGCAGGCGCGCAAACTGATCCACGTCTCGAACCTCTACCATACGATTCCCGCGCCCCGGTTGGCGAAGATGTTGTGCGAGCGTTCATTCGCGGATCGTGTTTTTTTCTGCAATAGCGGAACCGAGTCCTGGGAAGCGGCGTTGAAGTTCGCGCGAAAATGGGGATACACGAATTTCGAGGAACGCGCAAAGTACAAGTTCATTGCGATGAACAACTCGTTTCACGGACGCACCATGGGGTCGGTTGCCACCACAGGTCAGCCGAAGTACCACAAAGGCTTCGGACCCCTGCTGCCCGGAATCTCGTTCGCGGAATTCAACAATCTCGAGTCGGTAGAACGCCTGGTGGATGCAGAGACGGTAGCGGTGATTCTGGAGCCACTCCAGGCCGAGGGCGGTATTCATTCGGGGGAACCTTCGTTCATTGAAGGCCTGCGGCAGCTGTGCGATGAGATGAAGATGCTGCTGGTGTTCGACGAGATTCAGTCCGGACTCTGCCGGACCGGGGCCCTGTTCTGTTATGAGCACTACGGCGTAACACCGGACATAATGACGCTGGCCAAGCCCCTGGCCGGGGGTCTGCCGATTGGCGCAACACTGATGAGCCAGGACGTTGCCGATGCCGTGGAGCCCAGCGACCATGCGGCTACGTTCGGGGCGCATCCGGTCAGTTGCTCCGTGGGCATCGAGGTCTTCAGGCAGCTCTCGGATCCGGGTTTCATCGCGGCCGTTAGGGCGAAGGGCGAACATCTGAATGGCCGGCTGAATGCGCTGATGGAAACGTACCCCGATAAGATCACCGAGGTCCGCGGCAGGGGGTTGATCGCCGGTGCGGTGTTGGCCGACGTTCCTGCCGCCGACGTGATGGGCGCGTTCCGTGAGCGGGAAATCCTGGTATGTGTAGCCGGTCCGGACGTGGTGCGTTTTCTGCCTCCCCTGGTGATTGAACAGGAGAATATCGACCGGGTCATGGACGTGTTCGACGAAATTCTGCAGGGTTAGTGCACTGGCGGACGACGGGAAAGGAGCGTCTGTAATGAAATTGGCGGACATTCGGGGCAAGCGGATTGCGCTGGCGGCCTCCGGCGGGCTTGACAGCTGTACGGTTACGCGCTGGCTTGCCGACCAGGGGGTGGAGGTGGTGAGCATCACCGCGGATATCGGGCAGCCGGACGAGGACGATATCGAGGATATCGGCCGACGGATGCTGGCCTGCGGGGCCGTGGATTCGGTTATCCTGGACCTGAAGTCGGACCTGGCAGAGGAGGCAATCACCATGCTCCTGGCCAATGCCGTCTACGAGGGCGGGTACTGGAACACGACCGGTCTTGCCCGACACGTGACCGCGCAGGGGATCCTTGAAGAGATGCAGGCGCGCGATATCGACGTACTCGCGCACGGAGCCACCGGCCGGGGGAACGACCAGGTGCGATTCCAGCTCGTCGCCAATATGCTGTCGCCCGCCATCAAGGTGTATGCGCCGTGGCGCGACGACGCATTCCTGGAGCATTTCGGCGGACGCAGGGAGATGATCGCCTATTGCCAGGCCCGGAACCTGCCCATTACGGCTACGCAGGACAAGCCGTATTCGACGGACGCGAATCTGCTGGGGTTCACGCATGAGGCGGGAAAGCTGGAATACCTCGACGTGGCGGCGGACTTCATCGAGCCGGGCATGGGCGTTTTCCCGAAGGACGCGCCGGATCGCCCGGAGACATTCTCCGTAACGCTTGAAGCAGGGCGTCCCGTACTTGTGAACGGGGAGCACGTGGACGCCGTATCGGCGATCGCAACGGCCAACGACGTTGCCGGGCGTCACGGAGTCGGCATCGGAATCCACACGGTCGAGAATCGCTTCGTGGGCATTAAATCCCGCGGCGTGTACGAAAGCCCGGGGCTCGCATTGCTGGGCGCATGCTACCAGTACCTGCTGCAGCAGGTACTCGACAGGCGGGCACGGCGATTCTACGACTCGCTCTCCTCGGTGCTTGCCGAGCAGATCTACCAGGGGTATTATTTCGACCTGTCTTCACAGATGATTCGAGGCGCCCTCTCGCCGGTTCGGAAGCTGGCCGAGGGCTCGATGACCGTTTCGGTATACAAAGGCTCGGTAACCTATCAGTCCTCCGGTTCCGTCGCGCATTCGCTGTATTCCTCCGAATTGTCCTCGATGGAAGCAATCGGTGATTACGACCATCGGGATTCGGAGGGATTTCTGAATGTGCTGAGTGTCGGCGCAAAGGCGTTGAATGCGTCGCGCCAGGTGGAAGCAGGGCTGACGGAAGACTGAGAACCAGGGATTCAGAATCCTCGTTACGGGATTCGCCGGCTTTTCAGGATTATTCAATGGGCGAAGCTGAAAAAAAACCATGGTCGGGCCGCTTCGACAAAGCGTCGGAGAGCGCAATGGAACAATTCAATGCGTCCATCGGGTTCGACAGGCGGCTATACAGCGCGGACATCGCCGGAAGCAGGGCACAGGCCAAAGCCCTGTCGAAAATCGGCGTCCTGACGGCCCGGCAACTGGACTGCATCCTGAAGGGCCTGGACCAGGTCGAAGCGGAAATTGCCGACGGCCGCCTTGCCCTGCACGCACGTCTGGAAGACATACACATGGCGGTGGAGTCGCGGCTGACCGAGATCGTGGGAGAGGTTGGCGGCAAGCTCCATACCGGACGCAGCAGGAACGATCAGGTGGCGCTGGATGAGCGGCTGTATCTGCGGGAGGCGACTCGGATTACCGTTGACGGCATCGATCGGTTGCAGACCGTTCTGGTGGATTTCGCCGATCGGCACATCGACGCTCTGATGCCGGGATATACACATCTGCAACAGGCGCAGCCCGTCCGTCTGTCGCACTATACAATGGCATTGTTCTGGATGCTGGATCGGGACCGGGGACGATTCGCCGCCTGTGCCGACCGGGCGGATGCCATGCCGCTCGGCTCGGGCGCCTTTGCCGGCAGCGCCTTTCCGATAGACCGCGAATTCATTGCGTCGGAACTGGGTTTCTCGCGAATAACCCGAAACAGCATCGACGCGGTCAGCGACCGGGACTATCTGCTCGAGTATATGTCCGCCGCGGCAATTCTCATTGGACACCTCAGCAGGTTCTGCGAAGACCTGATCGTGTGGTCGTCGTCCGAGTTTCGGTTTATCGAACTCGACGACGCGTACAGCACCGGTTCGAGCATGATGCCGCAGAAAAAGAACCCGGATTCGCTGGAACTGGTCCGCGGCAAGACGGGGCGGGTGTACGGCAATCTGATGGCGCTGTTGACCGTGATGAAGGGATTGCCGCTGACCTACTCGAAGGATCTTCAGGAGGACAAGGAGACCTTCTTCGATACGGTCGATACGGTTCATCAGGTGCTGGAGGTGTTCGCAGGCGCGTGGCGGACAATGGCGGTACATACCGATCGGATGCGCGAAGCTCTCGACGGTACCGTAGTGGCGACGGATCTCGCGGACTATCTTGTGAGAAAGGGACTGCCCTTTCGAGAAACCCACCGGATCGTGGGCAGGCTGGTCCGGACCGCGCTTTCGCGGGGACGGCGCCTCGACGAGCTGGACCTGCGGACCCTCCGCTCGGAGTGCGATCTGTTCGAGGCGGATGTGGCGGAGTCGCTTCGCGTAGAGGCCAGCGTCAACCGTCGGGAACTCGACGGAGGGACCGGTTACGAGGCCGTTGCGGCGCAGGTTCGCAGCGGCAGGCAGCTACTGAGCCGGAGAACGCGGAGAGCGGAAGGGTGAAATCCTTCAGTGAGCGCGACGTGCGGCGGCACTACGACCTTCTGCAACACGGTCCGGAACATGGCCTGACACATCTGAAGGCGATGGATGGAGACCATGTCATCGGCATCGGGTTGTTCGATAACGAGGCCGACTTCGTTTCGGAGTGTCTGCGGTACAATGGACTGGGTACGCTGTACGTGGGTGTGAACCCGCGGTCGAATCGCCTGATGGAGGACTATGGCGGTTTGCGAAACCGCATGCGCACGCTGTTCATGGACGTGGTTGAGGATGGCGATATCGACTTTGTCACCGGAATGGCCGTGGGCGATCCGGATCGGCTCGTCCAACCTCCTCGAAAATTCCTGCGCGACGCCTCGGTGCTGGCGGACGGCGAAGTCTTCTTTCCGCTCGACAAAGCGATGCCGGTTTCCCGCGAATCCCTGCAGAAAGTCCGGCGGTTGCTGGATGTGTGGCTCTACGGCGAGTGCGATTCCGACGGGATCGACCTGATGCAATTCGTACGGGTTGCGGGAACGGCGACGCACGACGATGGATGGTTCAGACGACGGGCGGTGTTCAGAAAATTCCGTCCCTACATAATGGATGGTATTACCGATGAGATCGAGGATCTGAAGGACGAACCCGCATAGCGGCCCCGAAGACGGAACTTTGCGTCCGTTGGGGCGTTTACGTGGCAGCGCAACGCACGGGCCGACCGCGGGCGCGCGGGTCGACGACCCGTTTTTTTCGTTATATCGGCTCCCGCGCTTGACCCACGGAATCGGCCGCCGTACAATTGAAGTTGTGCCGGGAAGTCACCCCACATCCAGGGAGATGGTTATGTTTCGAAAGTCAATCGCTTTGTTATGCGCCAGCTGCGTGCTGTGGACCAGCCTTGTTGGCGCAGGTCAGACGTGGGCGGCGGAATCGGGCGCTGAAGATGCGGAAAAGGCAGAAAAGGATGGCGAAGATCGCCCCAAGACCACCCGGATAATCGAAGCCCTGGAGGATGCAGGCTGGGCCATCGTGGATGTGAGGCAGATCGAGGGCAACCTGGTGGTGCTGAGCCCGCTCGTAGGGCCGGAAATCGATCTGGAAGAGAGCAACCGCTACTCCCTGTTCCAAGGGCGCAGCGTCTATAACGAGAGGGTACCCCTGCGGCTGCTCGATATGGCTGTGCCCGGCATACAGACGGCCTCGTTTCTGAAGAGCGGAGATCGCGTGATGGTGAGGATCCGGTACCGGTCCGGCCCGAAAATCGCGAACAGGACCGTACCGGTCGGAGACGAGGACGCACTCAGACGACTGCGGGAATACGTCGAACACTTCGACGAGGTCCGAAAGGGTGAATACAAGATCGGATTTGAATCCAAGTTGCCTGAAGATGCCGAATACCCCAAGTATACCGACCGGAAGATCTCCTTCGAAGAGCGGCGGCCGCGGGCCGGAATAACGCGCCGGCTTCGAGGCGGAGTCGTGTTGAAGGACGGTGAGCGGATCGAGGGACAGTTATTGCCGGAATACGACGACGGGACCATACTGGTACAATCCGGTCTCGACGCAAGGCGGGTCCCGGTCAATGATATCGACCGGGTCCTGTTCCTTCGCGGGAGACGTTCGACAAAGCTCGGCACCGCGGTCCGGATGGGCGTCGGGGGCGCCGTATCGGGTGCCTTGGTGGGCGCGTTTGCCGGCTGGCAGTCGAACTCACCGGTCAGAGACACAGCGATCCTGTTCGGCGCGATATCTGGCGCGATCGGGTTTTTCACGGGGCTGTTCCGTTCCGGTGGCGGCCCTGGCAAACGTGAGTTCGTGCTGGGCCCTGTAGATGACGGTCGTGATCGTAAACCGGACGGTGATGGCGACAGGGAGAAACGTGAGCGCTCGGGCAGGTAGTCCCACGTCCAATCAGGCGCCGCCTAGCCCTTCGGTCAATCCCGGAGCGATCCGAATGGGCGTGGCTGCGATACCGTTGCACACGGCCTCGCTGCGGGGAGGATGAATTGAGAGTTCTGCCGTATCAGGACGCAACACCGGAAATTGACGATTCCGCATTCCTGGCGGACGGGGCGATACTTGTCGGCAAGGTGTATGTCGCGTCAGAGGTGAGTATCTGGTTCAACGCCGTGTTGCGCGGTGACGAGGAGCCGATCCGGATCGGCAAGGGATCCAATATCCAGGACGGAACGGTCCTGCATACTGATCCGGGATGTCCCTGCACCGTGGGCGAGTACGTTACAGTCGGTCACAACGCGATTCTGCACGGGTGTCTTATAGATCGCGGGGCCACCATAGGAATGGGCGCAACGGTGTTGAATCACGCACGGGTCGGCGAGGAATCGCTCATCGCGGCGAACGCGCTGGTCCTCGAGGGTATGGAGATCCCGCCCCGGACGCTGGCCGCGGGTGTGCCGGCCAGGGTAAGGCGGGAACTGACGGAGGAGGAGATCGCGAATTTCAGGAAGAATACGGACGGTTACGTCAGAAGGAGGGAAGTCTACAAGGGACGAGACCGCTGAGTTGAGCATTGAGATTCGCCGAAGGCGGGCCCCTGAGGTTTGGCGCCCGCCATTATTGTTGCACCACCGTTTGTTTTTGGTCGCTGAGGAAGTGAGTGTGAAGGTGCTTGACTCGCAGCCGCAAACTGGCAGCTTGCGGCTGCGAGTCAAGGCTGGATACTTTGGCACAAGAATCTGACATAACCGAGAGGTTCGAACGCGGCATCCGCGAATTCAATGCCGGCGACTTCTATACGTCTCACGACACGTGGGAGGACGTCTGGATGGATGTGCGGGGATCCGAAAGACCCTTTTTTCAAGGCATGATTCAAGTGGCGGTCGGCTTCTATCACCTGACGTGCGAGAATTATGCGGGCGCCGAACACCTGTTGACCCGGGGCATCCGAAAGCTGAAGCCGTACAGTCCCGGCCACCGGGGAGTCGACACCGAGTGCCTGGTTGACGAAGCGGAAACAGCGCTGGCGGAGGTCCTCGACGTTCGCGCGGGAAGACGCAAGACCTGCTCTTCGGAAATCGCGCCCAGGATTCGACGCGCATGATTCAGCCGATGGCAAAGTCAACGCAAAGCGACTTTTGGCCCCTGTCCTGTCATTCAACGTGAAAGATGGCCGTGCGAGTCGCGGATTGTAAACTGTTCAGGTCGGTCACCAATACCCTGATCCGGCTGAAGCCGGGTTTGAGGTTTCCGGCGTCCAGTTCGAAGTAGATTGCCTCGGTCGCGTCGACGCCTGTCCGGTCGTAGCTCACAACCACCTCCTCTATTCCGGCTGAAATAATCCTCCGCACCAGCGACGATAACGCGCCGAAGACCCCCTTCCCCAAACGGGCATCCCTCTGAATGGAGTAGGAAACCCGGTATCGGGTTCTTCCAAACGCGTCTGTCCGCAGGTTATACAGCTCATAGTAAATGTGTATATTCGTGCCCTGCCGGTAGCTCCGGCTTGGCATCGGTACCGCCCAGAGGTTTTCCTTTCTGAACTTTCCATCCCGTGTCGATTCCCGGATGTCCCAGCACATTTGCAGATCGCTGATTGCCAGCGAATCCAGAAAATCGGGGACGTTCAAGTCCTGCAGGTACACGCCCCACTTTCCCGAGCTCCGATCCACAAGCTGTACGGCAAGCCGGTAGTCTCCAGGTGCAACCTCAATCCGGATCAGGTCCGGTGCAAAAGTGCCGCGCGCAGCCTTTTCGCCTCGAGGCGCCGGAAAAACCAGGTCTGTCTGCCGCCGATGATATACGTCGCCACTCGTGTCCGTTAACGCAGCCACCATCCTGACGTTCGAGAGTTCACGCCCATCCTTCTCTTCGCTCTCAACCAGGTCCAGCGGAATGCCGAAGTAGACTTCCATCGCCGCGCCTTGATGGTCCAAACCACGGAAGCTCGCCGTGTCATAGTAGAACTCGATGGGTTCCATTCCGGGAGGAACGTCGTAGAAATCGGGCAGCGTTTGTGTCGCCTTCCTGTAAACCACAGCCGGATGCAGCGACAACATCCTTGGGGTCAGGCTGATGTCGTTGCCGGGTACGCCACTCGGAAAGTCCCAATCTCCGTCGAACCAATCATCCTTGAAAATAAGTTGCAGGCCGCCTGCGACTTTCGTGTATACCCACTCCTCCTTCTTAGCGGACTTGTCGTCCTTTAGAGTCCATCCCTTGGGCCTCTCCAGATCGGATCGGGTGTCGTAAACGCCGTAGATCTGCTGCCCGTGCACGTCGCGTATCCGCTGGACCTCCAGGCTCGGCGGATACGCGTTGACCCTGTCCGAACGCGCACGATACTCAGGCTCTCCATACCTGATGTAGACCTCTCCTCGCCGGTCCCACGGGAATACTTTCTCCCCGAAAAACGTCCGGGCATGCCACACCCTCCGGTAGTGCTCCGCCTCCCGCGCCTTCCCCGCCGAAACCAGCGCCATATCGCGTTTCTTCCAGAAGTCTCGACGCCACTTCGCCTTTTCCTTGCCTGACTTAGCCGTATAGGTCTCAAGCTCTGCCGGAAAGGTCACGAGAGACAAATCCTCATACAACGCCCTTTCGCTGTCGGGCAATGCGTGAAAATAGTTTTGGAAAAGCTCAACAGCCTGCTCCGGATCGCCCAATGCCGCGTGTGCCTGAGCGGCCAGTGGCAGAAGCCGGGAATCCGGTGAAATATCCGTGATGGCGGATTCAAGCGCCTTCAACGCTTCCGGATAATTGTGTAGTTCGATGTACGTCATGGCGAGACCTTGATACCCCCGTATATCTCCGGGCATGATCTCGAGATAGCGATTGTAGAGGGCAATTCTCTTTTCAAAGAAGAGGCTGTCCCTGAACCAGTCCGC
Organism: Candidatus Latescibacterota bacterium; assembly: GCA_012271065.1. The sequence goes on along the minus strand of JAAXHE010000238.1, from coordinate 42,396 downwards.
CAGCATCAGATAGGCCGGCGCATAGGTCGGATGCGTCTCGATCACGTCCTTCAAGGCATGCTCTGCATTCAGGTCGCCAAGGTGGATGTGCAACCGTGCGATATTCATTCGCGCTTCGAGGTAACCCTCATCCACCCCCAGCGCGCGGCGGAAATACTCGAAGGCCTTCCGCTTGACCGCCTTCGGGTCGCGTCCGTATGCCAGTCCCATCCCATTGTACGCCGCAGCCGCGGAATCTCCTCTCGCGCCTCGCCGAAATGCCTTCCTGGCATCTTCGAAATTACCATGCTCAAGGTAGGCGTACCCCAGACCGACCCAGTCTCGTGCGTTGCGCAGCGCATCCAGCGAGTCCGCTGGACTCCCGGCAACACTGTCGCCTAGAGATTGAAATACTGGAAAAAGCACGGCCAACACAGTAAACAGATGTGTTTTCAATGACATTCCTTAACCCTCCGCCAAGATAACGCCATCCTGATCTTCCCACCTTGTGTCAGGATGCACAAGATACAGTCTCCCCTCGTATACTGGCGGGATTTCTGCAGATCAACCCGCCAACAAATAAGGACACAGATTTGTCCATTCCGGTTCGGTAAAATGTGCCTATGGTACTGAAGATGCGATCGAACGTACGCACGTACGACACAGGCTTCATTCTTCAGGAATTGAGATCCCCATGCGCTTCCTTCCGCAGTTTGCGTCTATCGGAGCGTCCGGTTTCAGATAGTGTTCGTTGACATGAACGGATGGCTCCCGTATATTCGTTCATGGCGGTTAGCTGTTATTATCTGGCAACGTAGCAGATGGCTCAATGGCAATGTCAACCGGACGACACCCAGGGAGTTTTCGATGCGGTTAGAGGGTAAAGTCGCCTGGATTACGGGCGGCGGTGCGGGCATCGGCAAAGCCGTGGCGATGCGGTTTGCGAAGGAAGGTGCGAAGGTGGTTGTATTGGAACTCGATCGGGATCGCGGGGAGGCCGTGGTCGGAGCGATCGAACGGGCGGATGGCGAAGCCGCGCTCGTCGTGGGCAGTGCGACTGATCCGACGGACGTCAATCGCGCGTGTGATAAAGCCGTGGAAACATATTGCGGCCTTGATATTCTGGTAAACAACGCCTATTTTTGCCATGGGACCCACATCCTGGATATCGATCCGGATTTATGGGACCGAAATATAGAGGGATGCCTGAAGAGCGCCTACCTCTGCAGCCGCGCGGCACTGCCGCGGATGATCGATCGTGGCGGCGGATCCATTGTGAACATATCGTCCGTCAACGCGATCATGTCGTTTGGGGAGAGTGCGTACAGCGCGGCGAAGGCAGGTGTCATCTCGCTCACCAGAACCACAGCGGTGGATCACGGACCCAGGGGCGTGCGCGTGAATGCAATCTGCCCCGGCACCGTCATCACGGAGGGGTGGCAGCACGTCCTCGAGAAGGACCCGGAGATATTCGAACGTATCGCCGAGGTTTATCCGCTCAAGCGCGTGGGCAGACCTGAAGAAATCGCGAATGTAGCGCTCTTTCTTGCCTCAGACGAGGCGTCGTTCGTCACCGGTTCGGTAGTGGTGGCCGACGGGGGCGTAACATCGGGAAACCCCGCGTTTCTGGAGCATGTCGAGGGCAAACTCTCGTGAACGCATCGCTTCGAATGCGGGACGAGTCCGTTTCGGATCAGGATCTCGCGGACCTGGTGGCGCGATGTGCGGAGGGGGGAGAAGATGTAACGCCGCCGACCAGGGAGATCCTCGAAAATCTGAGTAACGACGGGATCTTGCTGGCAATCCACGGATCGACGCCCGTGGGTGTCTGCGCAATGTCGTTTTCGGACGGAGAGCGGGACGCGTCTCTAAAGTTCCTAGGTGTGCATCCCGACCGCCGGCGTGCGGGGTTGGGTCGACGCCTGTTGATGGAAGCGGAAGGGGTTGCCCGCAAAAACGGCTTTCAGACATTGCGGACCGGCTCGGCTGTCGACAGCAATCATGTGGCCGCGACCGGACTCCTGAAACAAGCAGGATGGAATCCCGTGTTCGGCGCGAGCCTGAAAATGTGGCGGGAACTCAATGACCTTCCCGTTGCAAGGACGCCGGCGGGGTACCGGATCAGGACCTACGAGACCGGCGATGACACGACATTCGTCCGCATCAAGAATGCGGCGTTCATGAGCGAGAACGCAGGCGGAAGGGCCTGGACGTCGGCTGACTTCGAAAAGGAATATCTGGATTCGCCGTATTTTGATCCGAAGCGCGTCCTGTTTGCAATCTGCGGCGACGAACCCGTGGGCACTACCACCGCCTGGACGGCGACGAATCAGGGCAGGGACGTCGGGCTGATTCACTGGGTAGCGGTCGTACCGGAACACCGGAGCAAGGGTCTGGGTTGGGTGTTGAACGTGCGCGCGCTACACAAATTGAGAGCGCTTGGGTACGGCGAGGCCATCCTGAATACGAGTGAAACGCTGGAATCGGCCGTTCGCCTGTACCGCCGTCTGGGTTTCGAAGTCATCTTAAGGCGCGCGTTGTACGAGAAGCCGCTGAAGGGTCGTCGCAGTCCGTCCGTCATTGCACAGCGTTGAATGCCGCAGCGTGGAGGCGGGAAGTCAGGAATGCAGATATGAAGCGTTGTCTGGGAATACTCCTGATCATCTGCCCGGGCTGCGGGTCGCCGGATCCCGTAGGGGTGGTCGAACCTCCTCCCGGCCCCACCGAAGAGATGCTGTCGGTCGCCGCGTCGGATTTTAACGCGTACCTCGTCAATGTCTTTCGAACCTACCAGACAGTGAACGTGATGAATGCCGAATTCGGTTCCATCGCACAGGGTTGGTCGGGCGGCGTGGTTTCGCGGTACTGGACGCGGCAGTTCATGTCGAATCTGATCTCCCGCCTGGAGACTCTGCAGTTACAGGTTCGGGACATCCGGCCGGACGATCTCGAACTGCAAAGGATTCACGACCGGTACGAGCAGGGCTTGACCACGTTCCACGAGGCGTTTCTCGCCTTTGTCAACCAGATCGACTTCCCGACGACGGAGGGGATCGAAGGCGTGAACCTGCTCATATTCAGAGGCAACAAACGCATGGATGAATTCCAGTTGATGTTGAGCAATCTTGCGGGAAGACAGATTCAGTTTTAGCACACACGAAACAAATGCATTAGTAACGCGCTGCCAGGGATGGATAGCAGGGCCACCGGACCTCGATACCGATGTAAATATAAAAAATATAAATACTTATTTTTAATCACACAAAGAAGGGTCCTAAAGGATCCTTCTTTATTTAATTTCGTTGACAATCCTCGAAACCATCATATATCTTCCGAAGGGATACCGGAGCGTTTTCGTTTTTTTGAACCCGTACCCTGCAACATGTGTCTTAGGTTAGCGAACGCGTAAATGCCTGATCCCGCGGCCTGCAACGCGGCTTTTTTGTCAATCAAGCCTTGTATCTTAATTTCCTTACAGCCAAGATCCGGAAAATTCAGTTCGCGGGGCCCAGGGAGATATTTGAATGATTCGGCTCACGGTATCGATTTGCCTCCTGGCATTGTGCGCTCCCGCCGTTGAGGCCGGACGGTCCGATCCTGCGAAGGTGGACTCGCTGCTGGATGCCGCGGCGGATTCGCTGCTCGACCGCGACCGTCGCGAAGCCCTGATGAAGCGCGCGCTCAGACATGACCGGTCCGGCAGGACAATGCACGCGCTGGCGCGGTTTTACATGGCGCAGGGCACGCCGGTTTCCCGCCAGACTGCCAGCCACTGGCTGCTGCGCGCCGTGATGCGTGAGCGCGAGAACCCTGACTATCGGGCAACCCATGCTGAGCTGTTATGGCGGACGTTGCAGCGTCCGGACTCCTACAGAAAGGCGCTCCAGGTTCTGGAACTGGATCCGGACCATGTAGCGGGCCTCTTCTGGGCAGGGCGTTTCGCGGTCTGGGCATGGGAATATACCTATTTTACGGAAATGCCCGATGACGACACTGAGGCGGCAATCGGTATGTATTCAATCCGGGGCGGAAAAACACTGACGTTCGTCGAATATCCGGACCTCGGTATCGACACTGGAATCGGGTATCTTTCACGAGCCATCAGCGTGGACCCCGTCCACTGGCCTTCTCACCAGTACCTGGGCCTGTCCTACTACGCGGCCGATATGCCCGGACCCCTTATTGAGCTCTTCGAAACCTATCGACAGCGACGTCCCGAGAATTGGAACGCCCACTTTTTCGCGGGCCTGGGCTATCAGATGAAGGGCGACCTGGAGAGCGCCTATCGTTCCTACCTGGACGGCTTGAACAGGATGACCGAGTCGTCGCGCAGGTTCATGCAGTCGATTTTCCTGATCAGGGACCATGCGGAAACAAAAAGGGGCGCCCCCCCGCCCAGCGACGAGGAAATTCGCAAGTTCTGGCTTGGAAAGGACCCGATCTACCTGACATCGGTCAACGAACGCCTGCTGGAACAGTGCCGGCGCGTGGCGTACGCGAACCTTCGGTTCTCCGATCCCACACTCGGGCGGGAAGGCTGGCAGACCGACAGAGGGCAGATTTACATCCGATACGGAGACCCGCGCGTCCGGTTCATGAGAGACCCTGCCAGGGGAAGAAAGGAAATATGGGACTATGGTCCGTTCACGGTCGTATTCGGTAATACACTAACCTGGGACTCCTGGCGATTCGGATGGGCCACCCGGGGAAACAAACGCCTGTTTCTCGAACAACTGGTGGAGGCGGTACCCGACCTCTATGAACATCCCCTGCAGTATGACGCCCAGTACCAGACGGCACAGTTCCGGCACGACAACGGCAATACGCGCATCGAGGTGTATTACGCGCTGCCGGAGGAAAATGTGCGGCGTGCGCGATCCGGCGACCGTGGAACCGCCGCAGTCGACGTCAGACAGGCGCTCTTTCTCTTCGATTCCCGGTGGGACACCGTCCGGCACAACGTCCGAAAAGTAGATCGGTTGCCGAGGGTCGCATATGAATCCACGGAAGAGGCCTTCCTGCTGGCAGGGGAACGCATGGTCCTTGGCCCGGGAATGTATTTTCTGGCGGGTGAAGTCGAAGACCGGAAGACGAAGCGGGTAGGCACGTTTCGAGAACGGTTGCGGGTAAGGTCTTTCGGGCCGGACACGCTTGAGATCAGCGACCTGTTGATGGCGCGGCGCATTCGAAAGCGTGAGGACGTGCCGTACGGGCGGGAGCAATTCGCGGTACTCCCGAATCCGCTGCAGGTGTGCCGCACGGAAGGGCAGGCCTGGTTCTATTTCGAAATCTACAATCTCTCGCGTGACGAATTCGGCGCCTCCCACTACCGTATAAGCTATCAGACGCAGTCGCTGAGGGAGGGTGGAGGTGACGGCGCCCCGGCCGGCTGGACGACGGCCGTTTCATACACGTACCGTGGCGCACGGGATTGGGAGCCGCGCGATCTCCGCGTGGATATGGACGGCGCTTCGCCGGGGCCGAGGGCGTTTCGAGTTGTGGTGAAGGACCTGCACACCGGTCGACAGGCGACGGCGGAAACACGTTTCCGGGTGAGATGGTAATTTGACATTCTTGTACGCCTCTCGCCGACCCCTTCGACAACCCTTCGGCGGGCTCGGGGAGCGGCTCGGGCCGCTTGCAGGGACCACGCATACTAAAGAGGGCCAAAGCATTAGCCTCGGCCCTCTTCTTCTATCGCAGTGTAATTTGACGTTATTGCCGCGCCGCTCTATTCCAGTGCGGCGATTTCCCCCGCGGGGATCACCGTTTCGCCGCCTTCGTGCGTGACCCGTGCAGGGGCGGCCCCCGTATTCCTCGCCCAGACTGCCCCGGAATCCGCCGCGTTGATTTCCAGCGCGCCGTCCGTGACCACGTTCAGGATCGCTTCCTGCAGACGGGCTTCGCCCGCCCCGAGGTTTCGCTCGAAGGCGACATTGTCTTCGTCGAGTCGAGTAACGCCTGCGAAAATGGGAACTTCGCTGAGTTCTGAACGATTCGCCCTGAAGGTCAAAGCGCCCGCCTTTTCACCAAAGTTCGCCACAGCCAGGTGATTGTCCGCGAGCAGGCCGATGGCGGACCGGCTCGTTTCCATGGCCACAAAGCCGATATCGGCCGTTTTTCTGTGGCTGCGGTCCGGGGCGATGAGCGCCGTGAGTTCGGAGACGGTCCTTCCGCCGGTTACCTGGAACGGTTCGTCCACCCGGCTGAGGGTGAGGTCGTCTGCCACCGCGCGCCAGACCTGATAAAAGTGCCGATTGTGATAGACGGTCTTCCCGGAACCCGCGTAGACGAAGCCCAGGCGGCCGTCGATGTTGAGCCATTCCGGATGATCGTAGGTCTTGATGATGTCGCTGTCCGGATCCGTGGTGACGTAACTCCCGAAGCGATCGGAACCGTCCGGCGTGTGGACGGTCCGGAACCCGTTGCAGTTTCCTTTCAGGGCGTTGAAATCTTCATTGACGATGCGCAGGAAGCCCTGGTCGACACTCTGGACGGTAATCGCCTCATTGGCGGTGAGCCGTTCGCACGAGAGGGAGATTCCCGAGGGCAGACCGGCGAAGAGTACTTCCTGTCGAACCGAGCGCTGAGCTCGGTCCAGGATCATTGCGGCGGCAAAGCCGTCCTGATGTTCGTCCACGCGAACCGAGACCAGGTCGTGGCTGTCGGGCTTGTCCTCGATATCGATGCTGGCCAGAAACGAACCGGACGCCGGCGCGACGGTATAGAGTCCGTCCTTGTTCAACGGCAGCGCCATGATGTCGTTTCGCCATGAGAGCGCGGTCTGTCCGGTGCGATGTCTCTGGAAGACGAATCCGGAATGGGGATAGACCTTGACACCCCTCAGGTTGCGTTCGACACGCGACGACGACGACGGGTCCGGACCGTCGCCGAAGATCCGATGGAAGAAATAGGTGTGGGCGGGATTGTCGATGTTGTGTTCCCGGATGATCAGCGGGTCCTGGGGCCCATGCACGATCTCGGCGATCTGACGGTCGTGCATTCGCCCGCCGGCGCTTTCGGCGCGCTGTTCCAGGGTCTCGAGCCCCTGGTGTTCGAAATACGCCGCCTCCGGGTCGTCCAGGAAATACGCGGCCGTCGCATGGGTGAGCGTGCCCGGGTCCGGCGGGAGATAGGGCCAGTCCATGCCCTGTACGGGATGCATCGAGCCCGTCCGGTCCGTCGTTCGCTTGAGCTCGTCGTAAATCTCTCTCCGGTTGAACAGGGCATGGTCCGGTATCTTTGCGCCGAACGTCCCGTAGATGATGCCCAGCCGGCCGGTGAACACGACAGAACTGGCAGTGTAGCTGGGATGCACCATGCCGTGGTTTTCGGCCATATAATCCGGCAGCGCGGTGAACGTCTGGCCGGTGAGTTCCCGTACGGTCCGACCGTCTGAAAACGGCGCGTGGTTCTTCGTGTCCTGCTGGGTTGTGGTTGTGGAAAACATCCAGCGGCGGGCTGTTTCGGCCCAGGAGTCGACGTGCGGCGAGTTGCTCAGGAAACACTCAACCGACGCCAGACCGCACGACGTCCAGCCGTTCTCCTCCATCTGCGTGTTGGTGTAGACGCCGCTTTTCGGCGCCATGGCCCCAAACCTTCCGGCATAGTCTTCGTGCATGCGGGCGATCATGGTCCACGTCTCGTCGTCCACCAGATCTCCCAGCAGGAGGGCGGTCAGGCCAACGTCGGAGAGATTCGTTCCGCACTGGCTCTCGGGGAAGAAGCCACGGCCGCGTTCGCCCCATTTGGTACCCCAGGTCCTGGGGTTGCCGAGGCTCTTCTCGGGGCGGATACAGTCCGCCGGGCCCGTGTCGTGGGTATAGCAGAGGTAGCGGATCCCCTTCAGCGCGATCTCCCGAAGCTCCTTTTTGGAGCATCCGGTGCGTTTCGCATCGTATTCAGGGGAATTGGCGAGCGTGGCAAAGACGAAAGCCGGTCCGACCGTATCGCTGCCGTACCAGTGCGCCCCGCCGAAAAAATGCCCGCAGTTGGGACGCTCCGGCCAATCTTCGAAATAGCTGAGGCCTATCGGCACCCAGTTCTCCAGGATGCGTTTGTATCGCCTGCTCAACGGGGTTTCCCTTGCCGGCACGGAAGACCGGCGGCGTTCAGTCAGAATATCGGGGCGCATGTGTGACTCCAGCTACATTCGTGCATTAATTATACATGCGAACATGTGCAATATTGAACTTAATGAATACTCTTACCTTTTTACCCTATGATGCGAGCGGATCGCCGCACCCTACGCCTATAAATCCATCTCATTGTGAGGCTCGCCGCCCACAGTTGGAATACTGAAAGCTCGTTTCGTGTAGATGCGAATGGCGGATCCCTACCGATCGTCGTACCGTATTCCCCAAACGTGCAGAAGGTCTCGATATCCCTGCTCGACAGATTGAGTAAAATCAATCATTTGGAAGGAATCTAGCGTCCAAGAGAGCTGTTCATAGCTACAGTGTTGGTACAAAAGCGGGACAATTCTATTTTCATAACGACTTTGTTGAAGAGAAAAAAACAACTCTCTTTTTGCCCACATAGATTCCACGGTACTCGGCGACAATACAATTACGAACCAATCGCAACGGATTAGGGCCGCTCCAATTTCATCGTGCCATTGCTGTCCCCCTCTTACTTTGGTTCTAGAGTACCAAACGCTAAGCCCATGACGCCCCAACAAGGCCGCCAGATTTTCCACGAACTGTCGATTTTCGTCGGAATGCGAGAGGAAGATTTCCTTTGGCAGCATAAATTAGGGGATTGATGTAGGTTTGGGCGATGAGTTTGAGGAATCCTTATCGAGAAGCGCCTTTACGATCTGATTAATCCCTTCGTCTTCCTCTGAATAATCGCCCATATTGATCATCTGGAATCGCTTAAGGATCCATGGAATGTCGTGCCGATGTAATTCCTCTGGATCGTCGGCAAGGACCGGAATCACACGTTGGCGATAGCTTTGTTCCCCAAGAGCATACTCAATTTCTCTGCGCACCCAGCTTGAACGCAGGGCATTAGCGGTCAGGAGAACCACCATGGCATCTGACTCTTGCAATGCCTGTTTTACTTTGTCGTCCCAATTCTCAGCGGGCGAAATCTCACGCATGGCATCCCATACCTGGAGGCCACCCTTCTCCAGGCCCGTTGCAACTTTCTTGGCAAGGGGCTCATCCGTATATCCGTGGCTTATGAAGACTCTCATAGTTCAACGATCCGCCTTTCATGTCCGATGCGAAATGCAAGTCTTCAGGATTGGTCGATCTGAAGCGACAGTATCAAGCTCTTTCAAGCCGATAGGTGGCCAGTTAGACTTTAAAGAAGTAGAAAATAACGGCTAATATTATATATAGTATACCAAAGCTCCGCGGCACCCACTTTTCTACGCCGGTAAGTGGCCTGTATAGCTTCTTATCCTTTCCCTTTCCGAGTGCTGTCCATTCAGCATCATAAGGAGCAACCGGTAGTTCTTTCTCCAGCACAAGTACAACTTTGTATTTACCTGAATTCAGTTGTCGGTAGGATTTCACCACCCGCTCCCATACGTAACAAAGAAGCATTAACGCAATGAACGGCGCTGCAATTAGCCAATCCGGTGTTAGCATATCTTCCTTTAATAGCGCAGTGAATGCGATGGTCAGGGTCGTATGTACACCAACGAAAAACGAATTTGCGAGCATTCGACGCGCACTAACTCGATCGGCCATTTCTACATATAGCTTATATTGTTCGAGGAGGTGGTTTTCAAATCCAGCGCCGTAAGCTTTCTTGTCCTTTAGCAATAAGCGTAGGTCGTTTTGAGTCAAATCTACGTCACCTCCGCGATCTAAGTTTAGACACGATTTTCATAGATTCCAGTCTGTTTGGCTACAAAGACCATCTCCGAATGGCATCCACTATGCCGCCTGTCTGCCAACCAACCATTTCATTTGCGGCATTTTGCACTTGTATCGGTACTCGTTCCTGTCCCCAAGGAATGACGCCAACAATTGGCTTGCCGTAAGATTCGGCAATATCGATTTCTTCCTGGATCCACTTCCTGTGATTGACATACATGCCAGCAACCACGAGGAAGCAGTTGACAGGCCTGATTTGCCGATATAGTGCTTCGCGCAATTCTGCGTCTGTCTTTGTGCCGAGCGGGTCGTGCTCCGGAACAGAGTAGTTGCGCCAATAGAAATACGATGCTTCGTATAGGAGATTAGCGAGGCGGTAGTATTCGGAGTTTTCGGCGCTTCGCCATACATGGCTCAGAAACAGATCATAGGTTTTCAGTTGTGGCATAGCTTATACTCCCCCAGATTCTTGGGATTCGCGTTGGTCACGTATCTCTACGTGCAGGCGCTACCGGAAGACCGCCGTGGCAAGAACGACTCTGGTATAAACACAATGAACCCGACTTTCAACTGTCTGTCAAGGGATTTGGCACACCCAACAGCCTGCTGCGAACCCCACTGGCTGCCGCTAGTCTTGATGGCAGGACTCCTTATAGGCTCCGACGCCGGTCATTTACAACACGATTTCACCGAGGCCGGCTGACATTTCTCGTTCCAAGTCGAAGGGTACGTCTCGTAATGCTCGTTTAGGAATTGCGGTTTCGTCTGAAGATCTTGTCGACAATTGACCTTTGAGAAAGCCGTTCGACTTCGACCCGGGTGCCGCGGATCTCGGACGAGAGTTCGTCTACAACCTCCAGCTTTTCAGTTATACCGTTGAGCTGTTGTTCGACTTTGATGAGCTTATCGCCGATCAATGCCGGATCGGTAGCCTGCAAAAGCTCAACGGCCCTCCGGAATTCAACGAGGACGCTGTTTAGCGATTCAACTGCGGCCCCGGCCACCGACGCGAGATCCGAGACGTTCGCATTGGCTTCGCCGAGTCCTGTTCCCGCTTTCGCCAGTGATTGCTGGAGCTCATCGAATTGTTCCAGCCGACGGACCACTTCCGCGGCGCGTCGTTCCGTTTCACCAAGCCGTTCCTGTAGTTCTTCCAATATATCCATCTACGCTCCCAATGCCTCTGCCAGACCGGGCGTCTCATATTGCCGGACTACTCGATCGGACACGATTTTCAATCGATCGAAAACGTCGCGAATGTTCCACGTCGCGATTACCGCACTGACGCGAGGATCATCGAGTTCAACCGCCCGCTGAATCGCCTTTTCCGCCACGTATGCATAGTCCGGCGACGCGTCGACGAAATCGAGCAGCGCGACGGTAAGCGGCGGGCCTAGATCACCAGCGCGGGTTGAGGCCAAGTCGTACATCTCGTCGATTAAGGCCTCGATATCCGTCCGCTCAATCCCGTATTTCTCTACGCCGGACCGTATCGCGGCGCTGATGCCCCTAGCGCTCACGGTTCCATCATGATCCGTGCACATGGCTTCGGAAAGCGCGCGGGTCATTAGAAGCCCCGGATGATCGGGATATGACTCAAGCGCGCGAATGCACAGACCGCGAAGCTCACCCGCATCCATGATCGACTGCACTTTGGAAACAAGATCCCACCACGCAGCCAACTCGACGTCCTCGTTCAGAAGTAGCCCTTCGATGTGCTCGGCGCCAAAGCCTTCCTGAAGGTAGTCCAGCAGCCGTATGCGAATCTCCGCGTCGCCCCGCGCCTGCCGGGCAAGGAGCAAGGCCTCGCGGATCATGCCCCGCCGCGAACGTTCGATAAGGTCATAAGTAAACTCGATCAGAATCGTAGCGAGCGCAAGCGCCGCATCACGCGCCCGCCCGGTGTCGATCTTGTTCACCTTGCGAACGAGCGACTTGATCCGTCCCGGCTGCGCGGCGCGAACGAATTCAAGCAGACTGTCCTTGCATCGATCGAAATCGAACGCGTCTACGTGAAGTACAAACCTGCGGGAACCGAACTCGACCTCATAGTCGTCGATCACGCCAAGTCTCAGTAGCCGGTAGATTGCCTTCTCCGCTCTGATGCGGTCATCGCCGTCTTCAAAGGGTCGTTCGATGCGTTGCCTTGAAGCGAGATCGCCCAGCGCATTCATCAGATCAGTCACATCAACGACTTCACGCGCCGCACCGCCGAATGACTGCAGGTGAAACCATAATGCCCGCGTAAGGTCATCCGCCGTTCGGGTACTTCCACTGATCACGTCGAACTTTTCGCGAAGCGCTTCGAGATCGAGTTCGGGATCGATCAACTCTGAGGAGCGACCCGGGTCATATTCCGAAAACACGATTGTCGCGCGCGCGGTTTTTTGGTCTCGCCCGGCACGGCCAGCTTCCTGATAGAAGCTCTCAAGCGACATTGGCATTCCAAAATGCACAGTATATCGGATATTCGATTTGTCGATCCCCATGCCAAAAGCTTTGGTCGCGACAAGCACGGGCACTCGGTTGGACTTAAAGTCGGCAGCATTTGCACGCTTTCGTGTGTCCCACTTGTCGGCGTCCACAGACGAAGGAGGGCTGCCTGAATAGATGGTGACGTCCGCGCCCGTCGCGTGCCGCACCACACTTCGCACATCCTGCACCCCGTAGATACGGGCTTTAACCGTTGGAACGAATACGATACCTGATGCGGTATCGGCTCCCGACGACCGATAGAACTCCGTCCTCGGCAATCCGAATCTTCCAGGCAGCGCGTTCAGTACGCCGCGCAAGGCCGCTGACGGGTCTTCGACCGGAGACGTGCGCACGATATCAAAGCGGATTTCAGAACGGTCAAACGAATCCGGACGGATCAATGAATCCGAGCGATTTTTGTCGATGCCGAGGTCCAGAAGCATGTCCCGCAGGACGGCGCGCGAGGCAGTTCCTGTAAGCGCAAGGAGCGGAGGCGGATTGGACTCGCCATCTACCCCGAGCCTTCTCAGATTGTTCGCGAGGTTCAGGTACGCGGGCCTGAAGTCGTGGCCCCATTCCGATACGCAGTGCGCTTCGTCGATGACGGCCAAATTGACGAACGTACTCTCCGCCAGTGCGCGGAGCGCCGTCCGAAATTGCGGAGACTGCAATCGTTCGGGCGCGTGAAGCACGAACAGGTACTCGCCTCGCTCGACCCGGCGAAGCAGACTTGCGCGCTCTTCCCTGCCCGCAAGGTAGCTGGTAACCGAAGCCGCCCTGTCGATTCCGTACGACCGTAATCCCTCAACCTGGTCTTCTATCAATGCGGTTATCGGGTCGACCACCAGCGTCACACCGGGCATCAGCAGACCGGCGAGCTGGTAGACGATACTCTTACCACCGCCAGTCTGGAGCAGCACAACGCTGTCGGTCTGTCGCAGCGCGTTTAAGATGGCCTGTCCCTGCATCGGGCGGAATTCTTTTTTTCGAAATATGTTACGAAGGAACATCCTGAGCGGCACGCGAGCCTTTTCGTAGGTCGAGACCACCGCGGCCCGTCTGCGCACATCGAACGACTGCGCGGCAGCGATCAATGCGGGGACGTACACGGGGCGAACGACGAAATCCAGTTCCTCACGTGGAATGCTATGATACGGACTGTATGCCGTTTCGACACTTATTCGCAGCGGTTCACCGTCCGTTCCGGTTTCAGCAGCCTCGACCCACCGACCACCCCCTTCGTGACTCCAGGCTCCGATGAATCCGTCATCCGTTCGAACGGAACACTTGGTCGGGGCCGAACAACCGCCATACAGGACGTCGATGCCTGCGAGGAACCGAAGCGCGTCCAGCACGCCCGGCACGGCCGGTGTTCCCGCCCCTTGGATGTGAATCTCCCAACTTCCGTCAGGCGTCAGCCAGCCGTATTCCAGGGCACGAGCGACCGCAAACTGGACCCTGGCCGCGTTCGCGCAGTCGAGGGCGAGCGACGCGACGGCCCGCTCCAAGCCATTTATCCGGTCGAATGCCGTGAGGGCTTCCTGGCAGCGAACACGGATTTTGTCGAGCATATCGCCACGGTCATTGAGCACTTCCGTATTGGTGACGCGCAGGACGTCAATACCGATTGAACGCAATGCTTCATCGCGTGCTTCGTCCACCGCGACCGAGTCATCGTGTTCGGGACCGTCGATCTCTATGGCGAATGGAGGAGCTCCTGGGTGGCAGAAGAGAAAGTCTACGCGACGGACGCCGTTCCCGTATCCGCCCGAAGACTCAACCAGTCGGTCCAGCGGGGCCTGCGGGGTAAACCAGTGACCGGCTGTGGACCCAAGCGCCGCTGGAACCCACTGATTGAGAAACCAGCTTTCTGCCTGGCTCTGCAGCAGTGATACGTCCGACCCGGGATCAAAGTCGAAAGCAGGGTCTAGAATGAAACGGGCTCTTTCGGCGATCCTCGAGAGTACGGCATCAGCCGTGCAACGTAGCGAGGAGCCTGTCCGCGGTACCCATCCAACGTCGGTATCTTCCCTATTGGTAACGTCCTGCCGATCCAAAAAGCCGTGGGCACGTAGCGCCTCCCTTTCAACCTCCAGAGTCGCCGGAGGCGTTTGGCCACGGCGCAGCAACTTGAGAATCAGGCCGGCGGCAAAGCGGACGTACTCGTCCACATCCCCGCGCTCTCGGCTCCGACGCGAGAAAAGGACGCATTGACTGAGGGCCCTCGTCAAACGCGCGTCCTGTCCTAGCTGTTCCTTGAGGATTCCCGGGATTGCGCCTACCGAAACGTACTCCGGGATGAAGTTCAGTCGACGCACGCCCTCGATCCAATCGACCGGAAGCAGATCATGTTTCGGCACAGGCGCTCGGCGTGAGGTTGCCGCCGGCTCCGAATTGTCAGCAAGACGACGCGTCCCCCGGCACCGGGGAAACTTTGTACAACCCCAGAACCGTTCACCCGGATTGCGGCCCTTCTTCGCCGTACGAAGGGCCATTGGCGCACCACAGGAGGGGCAGCTTGGCGATTGGGGTCGGGAGATCGATTTGTTCATTTCGAGTTCGTTCAACGCCAATTAATCCCGCGCAGACGAGAACGGGTTACAACAGAAATGGCTTAGCCATCTACTGGATGGATTTATCGGGCATAATAAATGCCCCTCAGACTTTCTGTCAAGGGGCATAACACAGGTCGACTTTAACAGCGCGTCCGTCTACTCCACCGCAAACAGTCGGTTGCGCGCGGGGAGGCTGACGATCTTCGAATGGTGGTGGACCCTAAGATCGGGTCTACCGGGATCGCCGTTTCGAATTTCGGTACACCAGACGAGTGGCTCGAAGCGGTAGGTTTCCTGCGCCAGTGAATGGGTACCCTTCCTTCATGTCAACAAAGTGGAAGAAATCTGCAACGACTGGTCTCAGCATTCTTAGATGCATGCTCGATCACCCTTGAATCCGAGTTGCCTTCAGCGACAACGAGGAATCTCTGAACCCTTCCCAGATCCGGTTTGACATTGAATACGGAGCTCACTACCATGCTATAGCGAACGCGAAAGTGTCGAATAAACAAGGCGGGAGGATTGCACCATGTTCAAGAATATAACCGCGTTATTGGTATCAATCGCTCTGCTCGCTCCAACGGTGTCACTCGGACAGCAGAGGAAACAAGATACAAGACTCGCCCAGCTAATGAGTATGACAGAGGACCAAAAGCCAAAGGTCTACACCTACGCCGACGGAGCTATCGACGGAAAGCGAGGAGCAGATCAAGCGACAACAAGCCGAGCGGCTACCGGTATCATTGTCGGAGCACTAACAGGACTTATAGGAACCGGTATCGGATACTTCGTCATTGGACCTGACAGGGTACCCTCTCAATTGGCCATAGAAATCGCGAAAAAGGGACCTGAGTACCATCTCGGATTCAACGAAGCATACGAGAAACAGACCAAACGCAAGAAGCGCAGCTCATTTTGCAAAGGAGGACTCGGAGGCATTGCACTATTCGTCATCGTACATGCAATCGTCGTCGCTCAGCAGGATGAGCGATAAGGACCATTGAAGAGGATCCAAGATGCGTCATGATCAGATATCCAGGATATTTGAACCCTGCTCAACCATCCGTAACAAGGAGACAACAAAAGGAAATGCACCAATTTCAATCGACCGGGACAGTGCCCAAATTGCCTCTACTACGAAAGGAACAGGTACCCTTTCCCTCATACCACCGAATGACCTCTGATACCTGTTGGTTCAATATACCTTCGGTCCAACCCTGGCACAATTCGTCAGGGCTTATTGTGGGGGAAATATCCAAGTGTTGTGGGGGATGACAAAAGCAAACGACAATTATCCTGGAATCCTCGTTCCCCTGAATCTGTAATGAAGTACGGAGTTCCGATTGGATAGAAGATCTACAATCCACTGACAATCGCGGATAAACCGAACGTCCATCTCCAAATTCGAGGCTCTTATGCGGTATTTGTCACCATTGCCTCCAGTCAATAGCCATAGAAATCAATATGCTCGGACGCCTGTCCTCTCTCCAATCCAATTGATCATGCCCCCGAATGTCGGACATTTTATCGTGATTTCGTGAAGGTCCGCGTCTTTCAGTATGGCTTGGCTATCCGTATTTTCGCGATAGGATCTTTTGAGATGTCTCTGGAAGAGTTCCTCGACGATTCTCTTCGGCGGTCTGTCTTGATTCTGTTCTTCGGGAGGTCGCCGCGAGGAGCAGCACTTCCATGTCATGTTTCATGGCGTTTGCGTGAAATCTAGCTAAATGACTCTCAACATCTCTTTGACTCATACCGGTCTTTTCCAATTCACGCCGTACGAGCCGGTTTTGCACAACCTGTAATTCCCCCAGATTCCGATGTTTGTAATTCTCGGAAATGCCGCGGTTCGGATAGAGGTCTGGCAGGCCAACAACAACATCGCACGGGTCATTTGCGAGTTTTTCCGTCGCTCGCGACCCGATTTTTCTGAGGAATTTGGGCTTGTTGTCGAGTTGTATTAGTTGAATGCCCCTGCCTTTTTCTCGAAGTTTCTGCCTCCATCCGCCCCACAACGCCTCCAATGCCGCAACGTCAGACCTACCTTCCACAAACACCCACACCTTCATGCCCCGGCCTCCAGTTCGCCAGAGCGGTGGAGGTCACCAAGCGTCTCCGCGGTGACGTTCTCCAACATATCCACGAGCGTCTTGCGACTCGCCGGACGATACCATGCGACCTTCGCATCGTCCTCATTCCGAGCCATTACCGCGATATCAGCAACATCGAAGCAGTTGAGCAGATCCGGGCTGTGCGTCGTCACCAGCACCTGGGTGCGGTCTGAAGCAGCCTTGATCATCTCCGCGACAATGGGCAACAATCGGGGATGTAAGCCCAATTCCGGTTCGTCAATTGCAACCAGCATGCGAGGCACCGGATTCAATAGGGCAGTCGCCAGGCACAGGAATCGCAGCATGCCATCCGAAAGGTCCCAAAGATCATGGACCGATGCATCCCCTTCTCGCGCACACCCACGAGCACTTGCGGTGGCGTTCCATAGGTAGTATCGCAATGAATCTCCTCAAATGCCGGATAAGCAACGCGCAGGAATTCGCGCAGTTCCTCTGCCGACGATCGGTAGTCATATCGAGTCAGTATTTCGTGCAGCACTGTACCGAGATTGTCGCCATTATTGGACAATGTAGTAATTGGCGAAATCTCGGCAGCTTTTGTACGAAGCAAGGAGGAACGAGTTACATCGAATCCAGGATAGAACGCCATATGCGCCAACAGAACCCGCACTAAGGATGGAACAGGAAACTCGTTGAAGAACCGAATCTGCGAAAGTAGCAAGGCCACTTCCTGTTTCGCGGTCTGTGCCGGGACGTTTGGATGAGCAGTTTCTGTGGAATCGGACTCACGTACACTTTCAGTTGACGGCAGCGCTTCATCGAACTGTGTAAACTTGCCCTGCCTTCTGTCAAATAACTGCTGCCGATACGGGGTCGCCTCCAAGAACTTGAAGGGTTCGACATGTCCAGGTGATGGATCTTGATTTCTGAGAACTTCGTATCGGGCTCGCATTTGGTACTGAGTATCTGGGACTAATGCGACCTCGTAAACCAGCGACTTTTCTTCGTCAAAGTGTAGAATGTCCGATACGGCGGGGTGACTAAAAGTGATGTTCCACGTCAACTCTTTGTTGACAATACCCGAGGTAAGTATTGACGCCGCCCCATAATGCCAACCTATTGCCGTATTGAGCGGGACCTCGCAACATTCGCCGATCAGTTGCAAACAATCAATAAGTGTACTCTTACCGACCGCGTTCGCACCAATGACCACCGTGAGCGGCGTGAAATCCGCCTTGAATTCGTCAAGTAGCCGGTAGCCCCCGATCTCAATTTGTGTAATCATTTTAATGCACCCTTCATTTCAATTGTCGACCGTCATTCGGTACTCGGCTCTGATAGTCGAGTACGTGACCGTAGAATTCGGTATCCACGTCGCGGCCGCAATCCAGAGTTCAATGTGACTGACTCAAGGGCAACTGTCTACAATAAACGCCCTTAAGACGCACTGTCAAGGGGCATGGAACAGGCAATGATCGTGCCGACATTGCCTGGTTAATCGCGAGTTGCCGAACCGGATCACCTTACGGATTGTGCGGGCGCACCGGACGTATCGGCTACTTCAATCTGACATTGGGATCGTCCTCGTACGCCGAGTCGATCTGGACCAGGCGCTCCAGAATCCTGCAGAACAATTCGAAGAGATCCTTCAATGCTTCGGTCTCCTTGATAACGCCGGCGCACTCAAAATACAACTGATCGACACCGTCAGGAAAGTCAGTCCCGAACATGCCTTCGTCGTCTTTAATCCGGAGATGTACCTTCGGCTGTTTCCGGATCAACTCCCGTATCCTTTCATCGGCCAGCAACAGCTTGATCTTTTCCGGGTTGTTACCCTTGATCAGGAACCGGTCGTCAAAAAACCGATCGCCGATAACGATGTCCCGCATACCGAAGAGTCTACCGATCGAACTCAAGAATCCTTCGAGTGAAATATCGAAGTAGAGACCGTCCTTGTTGACGAACGGCGCCCGCATCCGGGTGTACTGCACTGTCATCATCATCGTTCCCGAATAGGTTGACTCCGTACGGGTATCGAGGACGATCCGCCACTCACCGTGGTTGTACGTAACGGCATTCTCTCCCCAGAATCCCCCGTCGACAAATTCACCCTCTATATCTGACGCAATCTGCCTCCAGATTTCGTCCTTTGACGGTCCGAATATGGATCTGCGTATGCTCATTCTTCCTCCATAGTGGAGATCTTCAGAATGTGGACGTCTGCCTGCATGTCCTACTCCACCGCGAAGACCCGGTTGCGCGCGGGGAGGCTGACGATCTTCGAGTAGTGGTGGACTTTCAGATCGGGATTTGCGGGATCGACGGCGGTGGGCGCTTCGATCACGAAGTCGGCAAAGTGCGGTGTATTGAACGCCACGAAGGCGAGCGACAGGCAGTCGACAAGCCGTTCAGGCCGTCTCGAGAGATCCGGAAAGGCGATCGGACCGGTATCGACCTGGTAGCGATCGTCCTCGCGGCGGGTGTTCATCGTCTTCACCGGACATTCGATCAGGGCGCTGAGTCCGGAATCGTCATTGCGGATTTCGGTCTGCGAGACCAGCGGCGCGAAGCGGTAGGTTTCCTCGCGGATGGACGCGTTCGAAGGCAATTTACGAACGCTCGCGCCTTCCACGAGATGGAGATCATAACCGCCGAACATCGCTGAGTACGGCCGTGTTTCTCGGTAGTGGTCGTTCAGGCAAACCGGACGCCGGAAGATGAGACCGTACTTCGCGCTGAAAATCGGCAGGAAGTCGTAGTTGTCCTGCTTGAACAGGTCCTTCCGGTGAAAGGTATTCTCGCTCTTGCAGGAAGCGGTCTGATAGAACTCCTCGCAGGTCCCCGTCCATTCGTCCACGACGCGGGTACGCGACTCGATCCAGAAGCGCACCTCATTGACCGAACCCTTCCCGATGAGGAACGAGCGGCCGTAGTCTATCGGGGTCATTTCGATTCCATCCACCCGGGTCCCCATGCTGTTGCTCTGTTCCCTATGGGTTACTCCGACGCCCTGCGAGCAGGTATCGATACAGCTTGAAATCGTTGTCAATCTCTGAGCGGCAGTCTGATTGCCTCGCCTGTACTGGACGATCGGTAAGCAGCCAGGGCGATCTCGACCGCTGCCCGTCCGTCTTCCCCGCTGACCGGGGGCGGTGTGTCATTTACGATGCAGGCGATAAAGTCCCTCACCTCATCGGCAAACGCCTTCTGCCGGGGATCCTCCACCGCCGCGTGGTCGTACACCGTCTCCCACTCCGACTCGCCATCGCGAACAACCCGGACCTTATTGTAGGGGTCCACCTCCAACAAACCCTTTTCTCCGACGAGCTCGGCGGCGCAACTGAAACCCTTCCAGCCAGGTGGTGGAAGCGCTTCGGAGTAGATGAGGTGGGCGCTGCCGCCATTCCGAAAGCCAATCATGAGCATGTTGGAAGTGACGTCTCCGGGAACCTCGGTGCGCAGGGAATAGGACCGCGCGAAGACATATTCCGCCTCGCTTTCGAACCACCATCGCAGCCTGTCGATGTTGTGTACGCCCCAACCGATGAGACCGCCCGGCCCGTAGAGATCCAGGTCCGTGAACCATGCCCGGCGTGGATCGGGCTTGCGGTAGCCGGGCGTGGCGAGCGTATCCCTGCACATGAGCAGCCGGCCGATCGCGCCGTCGTCCAGCAGACGCTTGGATATGGCGCCGCCCTCCCAGTACCGGTGGCTCTGCGCGACCATGAGTTTGCAGCCCGCGCGTTCCGCGGTCCGGATGATGGCGTCACACTTTTCCAGCGTGACTTCCAGTGGTTTCTCCACGAGGACATGTTTGCCCGCTTCGAGCGCTGCAATGGCGTGATCGGCGTGAAGGGCGTGGGGCGTCGTTACGATAACCGCGTGGATATCGTCTCTCGAAACAAGAGATTCCAGACTTTCCTCATAATCCAGACCGTACTCGCCGGCGAGGCCGGGGCCGACCTCGGGCAGATCGGCGGGGTCGTTCACCGCAACGGCTTCTCCCAGAGTCACGTCCTTGAGGGCGTCGATATGCGTTCGCCCCATCTTGCCCGCGCCGACGATGCCAACCCGCACGCGTTCCATGGGATCCTCTAGAGTGATAGATTATGCAGACAGGTGGATGTATTTCATCACATCAGGCGTTTGCGCCTGGCGAGATAGTTGAACAGCACCGTATCGAAAGGGCTCGCGGTGTCCAGCATGACGTAGTCGATGAGACTCTCGCGGCATTCGCGGCCGAATCGCCCGGCAAGGGCGTCCATCCGGTCACTGTAATCGGAGGCGACGTGCCAGGGTTCGGTGGTGACGGCGGAGCCGGTTTCGAGATCCACGAATCGGGTCTCGCGACCGAAATCGAGGTCGCGTTCCCTCGGGTCCAGGATGTGGAAGACGATGACTTCGTGCTTTCGGTGGCGGAAGTGTTTCAGGCCGGAAATCAGCGAACGGGGATCGTCCATCAGATCGGACAGAACCACGATGAGGCCCCGCCGCACGATGCGTTCGGCAAGGCTGTGGAAGGTTGCTGCCAGGTCGGTGTCTTCACCCTCGGGGTTGGTGTTCTGCAGCGTTTCGAGCAGGGCGTGAAGATGGGTCCCCGCGGATCTGGGCGGCAGGTAGGATCGGATGCCCCGATCGAAGGATACCAGGCCGACGGCGTCGCGCTGACGCAGCATCAGGTACGACAGGGCGGCAGCGGTATACGTGGCGTACTGGAACTTGGTGACGGAATTCGAGCCATAGGCCATCGACGCGCTGGCGTCCAGCAGGATGTAGGCCTTGAGATTGGTTTCTTCTTCGTATTGCTTTACGTAGAGCCTGTCGGTCTTGCCGTAGACCTTCCAGTCGACGTTGCGCGGCGGATCACCGGGTATGTACTGACGATATTCGGAAAACTCGACCGAGAATCCGTGGTACGGACTCTGGTGCAGCCCCGTAATGAAACCCTCGACCACGAGGCGGGCTACCAGGTCGAGGCCGGACAGGCGGGCGACGACTTCGGGCTGGAGATAGGTGCGGAAATCGGGCATCGGCGCTGGGAATTGAGAGATCAGGCGGTGTCTTCCAGAAGACGTTGCACGAGTTCAAGCGGCGTGACCCCCTCCGCCTCGGCGTTGAAGCTGGTGACGATACGATGGCGAAGCACCGGAACGCCGACAAACTTGACGTCATCAACCGCGACGGCGTACCGTCCCTCGAGGATGGCACGGGCCTTGGCGCCCAGAACGAGGAACTGAGAAGCGCGGGGGCCCGCGCCCCAGTTGACCATGCGTGATACGAAATCCGGCGCTCCGTCGGCTCCGGGCCGTGTCCTGCGGGCGAGGCCCACGGCATAGTCGATCACGTAGTCGGCCACCGGGACCTTTCGGATTAGCTGCTGCAGTTCAACGATTTCCTGCGCGTCGAATACCGGCTCTATTGCCGCCGCGTAGGCGCTGGTTGTGGTGCGAACGATCTGTTTCTCCTCTTCTTCAGTGGGATAGTCGATCCACAGGTTGAAAATGAACCGGTCGAGCTGTGCTTCAGGCAGCGGATACGTGCCTTCCTGTTCGATCGGGTTCTGCGTTGCAAGCACAAAAAAGGGTTCTTCCAGGCGAAACGTATCGCCGCCGGCGGTAACTTCGTGCTCCTGCATGGCCTGCAGCAGGGCAGCCTGGGTTTTTGGCGGCGTACGGTTGACCTCGTCCGCCAGAATGATGTTCGCGAAGAGCGGACCCTTTACGAAGCGGAAGGACTTCTGGCCCGTACGCTGGTCTTCTTCGAGCACTTCCGTGCCGGTGATATCCGAGGGCATCAGGTCCGGCGTGAACTGGATGCGGCTGAAGCTGAGGTTGAGCGCTCTGGCGAGCGTGCTGATGAGAAGCGTTTTCGCGAGTCCGGGAACCCCGACGAGCAGGCAGTGTCCGCCGCACAGGAGTGCGATGAGCAACTGGTCCACGATCTTGTTCTGGCCCACGATAATCTTGCCGATTTCGTCCCTGATACGGGTGTGGGCGGCTTTCAGTCTCTCGACGGCTTCGAGGTCGCCTGGGGGTTGTTCGGGCATGGTCGGGCTATCCTTCGCGGGGTGGTCGTAACCGTTTCCGTCGAATCTCCCGGATGCCGGACGTCGGCCGGGGGGATCGCGGTCAGGTCTTGCGTTTCTGTTTTTTGGCTGCCGGGAACAGGATGTTGTTCAGGATGAGACGATATCCGGGCGAGTTTCTGCGCAGCGCGAGTTGCGTGGGCGGGTCTCCCACGAAGTGGCGATAGTCTTCCGGGTCGTGTCCGGCATAAAAGGTAAACGTGCCCCGGCCGACGTTTCCGTGGATGTATTTGACCTGCTCCGTACCGCTGACTTCGCCCATGATGGTGACGGACTTTTTGATTCGACTCTTACGAAACGCCGTGGTCTGACCCAGAAATCCCCGGACGACGGGCACGTGGTTCTGGGTGAGCATGGCGGGCACCGGATCGAATTTGGCCGAGAACTCAAACAGCGTGAATGCATCTGCGTCGGGTCCGCGGAACCGCGCCCCGGTGGCGGGCGAGACGTCGATGTCGGCGTGTTCATATTCCATGGGGTCCGTGACCAGAGAAAAGTTCTCGAAGGCGATCGTCCTTGAAAAATCCAACCTGGCCTGCGCGTCGGGTTGGGGCGGGTCCCCGTCGTACACGGTATCCACAATGTCCACGCCTGCCGCGGCCAGGGCAATGTCGAAGGTGTCCGTGGCGGAACACATGGCAAATACGAAACCGCCTTCGGAGATGTATTCCAGGATCGCCCGGGCAACGGCGCCTTTTTCCACGGAGACCTTTCTGAAACCGAGGCGCCTGGCGAGGCTTTCAAACTCGGTCTGCTGACGTCGATACCAGAGTTCATGGCCGTGGCTGCGGTAGAATTTCCCGTACTGACCGGTGAAATCCTCGTGGTGCAGATGCAGCCAGTCGTACTCGGAGAGCTTCCCTGCCAGGACCTCCTCGTCCCAGAGAATGTCGTACGGAATTTCGGCGTAGGACAGTGCCAGTGTGACCGCGTCGTCCCAGGGTTGTTTGCTGGGCGGAGAATAGACGGCGATTTTCGGCGCCTTCTCCAGCCGAACGGTATTCATGTTTCCCTGTTCGATTTCCGAATAGATTCGAACGGCATCGGCTCCGGCGATACGCTCGAAATCGACGTCGCGCAGACGCGCCTCCCCGGCCGCCGATTCCAGGTAATCCATCATAAAGGCGCCGCCGCGGTAGTTGAGCAGCCACTCCACGTCTATGCTATGCTGCAGCGCCCAGAAGGCGAGCCCGTAGGCCTTGAGATGATTCGCCTGCCCGGGATCCATGGGGATGAGCAGTTTGTCGGCGGCCGCATTCGAAGAGGCGCCGAACAGGCACAGACTCACCGCCATGACCCTGAGAAGATGGCCGGGTGTCGCGCGCGGAGCGCGATCGAGATTCAGCGCCCCGCGCAGACCCGCGACGGATATCCTGGAGAATCTGCGGTCGTGGACGGTCACTTATCCGGGCTCCCTGGGGACGGCTTCGAGGGTCTTGATTTTCTGTCGAAGCGTTCGAACCTTTTCCCGGGCCTCCGCGGCCTCAAAGCTGTGCGGATATGCTGAAAGAACGGATTCGTACGTTTTCAACGCGTCCATGTATTGTCCGAGTTTCCGGTCGTAGATCCTGCCCACGGTCACCATTGCGCCGGGGCACAGCGGGCTCCATGGGACGCTTTCAAGCATTTGCCGGGACGTTTGAATGGCTTCGTTGTACCTGCCGAGCGTGTCCAGAAGGGCGATTTGACTGGCCAGCGCGCGATCCATAAGCCTCGAATTCGGATGGGTTTTCGTAAACGTCCGGAACGCGGCCAGGGCCGCGTCCGTTTGCTGCCGGCGAACGAGCCTGGACGCCGCCGCAAAAGACCGCAGCACCCCGTCGTCTTCTTCGTCCGCGTACTCGAGCAGGACCGAGAGCCGCAGCGCGTCGTTGAACGCGAATCGATCCGACGAGCCCGACAGCAGGCTGTCGATGACACCGCGGGCGGCGTCGATGTCGCCGGACAGGAAATGGCATTCGGCGATACCGAAACGAGCCTGCGAGGCGTCTTCCCTGCCCCGTTGTTCACGGACGACGCGGGCGTAAACCGACCGGGCTTCCGCAAGCCGGTCCGAGACGATCAACATATCCGCGATCTCGAACAGCGCGTGGTAACGCCAGGAAGTACGCCTCTTCGCTCCGGCGACCGAGCGGAACGCGTCCAGCGCGGCCGAGGTATCGCGATAGACCCGGCGCAGGAGTCGACCCAGCCGAAAACCGGCCTCATGGGCGTAGAGCGTTCGGGGAAATCTGTCGACCAGGCTCCGGAAAAGGGACGCGGCCGTGTCGACCTGCGACAGTCCTTCGCTCGCCCTCCCCAGGCCCAGTAGCGCTTCCGGTTGTCGGGCGATGGCGCTGGAGCCGGCCAGAACCAGGCGATAGGCATCGGCCGCCGTGGCGAACCGGCCGGCCTCGAAGGCGTGACGGGCGAGGCGTAACAGGTGCGTCACCTGAAGCGGACCGATGCGTGGAATCGTCGCACAGACCCGTAGCGCCGGTCCCTCAAGACCTGCCGCCATGGCGTACTCCGTGAACAGGCGCAGGGCAATCTCGTCGGCGGGATGCGTTCGGACCTCCTGGCCGAGCGTGGCGAGAATCCGGTCCTGCTGGTCGCCCTCCCGTGCGTAGTGCCTGAAGCGCGTTTCGACCTGCCCCACTGATTGGGGCTGTTGGCGAACGAAGACGAGGTACTCGGCGACGGCGTCAGGATATCGCGCGAGCCGTTCGGCAATTTCAGCCATTTCTCCGGCGAACAGGCGCGGGTTTTTCAGGATGTCGCGTCCCCGCCTGCAAACAGAAAGCGCCCGCGACGGGAGGTTGTATTTCAGGAAGTTGCGCGCGACACGCTCAATCGTTCCCGCATCAACAGCACCTGCGACGATACGGTTCCAGTGTACAATTGCCGCCTTCAGGTTGCCCGTTTCCGACTGTACGTCCGCCAGCCGGAGGCGGACCGTCGTGTCCTTCGGCCTCTTTTGAAGGTGGGCCTCCAGGAGGCGAACGGCTTCGCTGCGGCGCCCGGTACGGGAAAGAACCGATTCTATGCGAAGGAGGATGTCCGTGCGGTAAGGATACCTTCTCAGGAGTTTCCTATAGAGACGCAACGCTTCTCTCAGGTCGCCGGAGGCTTCCTTTGCGTTGGCCTGTCTGAGGGTTTCCCGGGCAGTGGCGGCGGGCAGATCCACCGGAGCGGACAACAGAAGCGCCGCAAGTACAGGGACGGCATTTGACGGTGTCCAAATCTTCATCGGGAATCTTCGCTTTTCAGCGCGTCCTCCATTAAAGACTCGAAGTAGCTGCGGATGAGTCGCTGGTATTCAGCGGCGAAACCCGCATCGAGCGCATCCCGGAGTCGCCTTCGAAGCGGGTTGTCCGCTTCGCCCAGATTTGGCGGCAACGAGCCGGGACCCTGGTACGCGAGGTCGGAACCTCGCCGTGCGCGCCGATCGTTGCTTCGGCCGCGTTCGCGAATCGAGCGCTGCGCATCGAGCAGGCGCGCGAGAATTCTGCGCTGCCGTTCAAGCGTCGGTCTTCCTGCGCGGCGGCTCTTCATCTCCTGGATCACGGCCTCCATCTCGGACGCGATGTGATCCAGATCGCCGAGCAGCGCATGTCGCCGGCTGCCCATCTGCCGGCGGATTTCCCGCAACGCCTCCTGGATGGCCCTCTGACGGGCCGCCATCTGGGCGAGGCTCATCTGCAAACCCTGATCTCCCGACGGCTCGCGCCCCGGGTTGAGCGTGGATTCACTCTGTGCGTTAAGGCCGGATTGCTGGTCTGCCAGCTCCTGCATGCGCTGTAGCATTTCTTCCAGACCCACCGAGGAACCGGCAGCAGCGATGTCCCTGGTCACCCTGCGGAGCGCCATTGCGGCTTCGTTCAGCGCGCCCATCGCGTCCTTGCCGGAAGCTGCCGCTTGGGAACCGGACCCGGCCTGGAAGTGCCCTGCGGTCTCACGGACCTTGATGAGCGCCCGACCCAGCGCGGCGCCGGTTTCAGGCGTCACAAAATAGGACCGGTGGGCGGCTTCCATCAAGTGGTTCGCCAGGCGCGTCGCGCCCGCCAGTATACGGGCCTGCTTGATCGCCAGGGGCGCCGGATCGCTTTCCCGGGAAATTCCTCCGGCCTTGCGCGCGGTCTGTTCCTGCGCGACTGAGAGTCCCAGCAGGTTGTGCGTCATCTTGTTGAGATGGCGCAGCAGCGCTTCTTTCCGGCTGTTGACGAATGCCTGCCTGGCCTCGTGGAGTTCCTTTGCGAACCCTTCGAGGTCTCCGGCTATCCGGGCGCCGCCGATTCGGGCCAACCTTTCTGCACCGCCGCGCAGGTTGCGACTGACGCCCCGCATGCGTTCGGGGATGCGCTGCGCTTCAAACCGTTCCGCCAGACCTTCGAGTTCGTTCGCCGCTTCCGGGAATTCCCGAATTTCTTCGGCAGCCTCCGCAAGCTCGTCCTCAAACGAACCGGTCCGCTTTGCGATCGCGTCCTGCTGTCCCGCCACGGACGATGGGACCCGCTGATCGCCGAGGTTATCAGCCAAGCGACGCTGCTCACGGGACAGCGCTTCCAGGGTCTGAGCCAACGCATCCAGGGCCTGTTCCGTGCGCAGTTGCCGCAGCAGGGCAATCGTCCGTTCCAGCGACTCTTGAAATCCTTCCTGTTCGCCGCGAAACGCCTTCAGGGCCTTCTCCACGGCTTTGGAATCGACGCGCTGCATTGCGCCGCGAAGTTCCTCCATGGCTTGTTTCAACCGTGGCGTTTCGATTTCGGAGAGCAGTCCCTGAATCTGATTCAGTTTTTGTAGGGTTTCGTCCCCAAGAAGTCCGCTCTGCCGGAGCCTGCCGAGCGTTTCTTCGAGTTTCTTGCTCACGCTTTCAAGCTTTTCCGAGGCGGCGGCCTGGTCATCGATTGCGGTTTCAAGCTCCTTGCCGTGCTGCCATTGCATCTGTCTTTCCTTCAACAGCCGTTGCGCGATCTCCTCAAGACGTTCCCGCACCGCCTCACCCTCTTCCCGGATGGCAGTCATCCGTTCCAGACCCTCTTCGTGAGCCTGTTGCGTCTGCCGGTGGATTTCCAGCAGAGACGGAAAGCGGATGGTGAAGGCCGGTGTTTCCGTTATGCCTGGACCGGATACCGTATTGCCGTCATACGCGCGCAGCCTGAAGACGACCCGATCGCCCGGCAGCAGGTCCAGGCCGGAGAGATCCCACACATAGGTCCGGGTGAGTTCTCCCGCGCCCGGGTTGTCCATGGGAAAGGGCAGGATCTCCTCGGTCTCGAAATCGTTCACGCGGTATCGGATTTCGATTCTTGAAACGCCGAAGTCGTCACGGGCTTCCACGAACAGAGGAACCCGCATATCTTCCCCCAGTTCGGTGTCTTTACCCGGTCGGAGCAGGCGTATTTCAGGCGGATGGTCCTGAAGGGCAACCACGCGGTATTCTACCGGATTCGCGTTGGCGATATCGTGCGTATCAAGCAAAGCGATTGTATATCGTCGATTCTGTCTGACGGTCAGATTGAATAGAGCGAAACGTCCTTCGATCTGCGCAGTTGAAGCGATACTGTCGTCGAAGACGATTTCTGCCCCGCTCAACGGTAGGCTGGATTGGACACGAAGTGCGGTCGACGTTCCGGCGATCGCTACAATGTCGCCGCCATCGACGTCACGGACTTCGACCAGCCCCGTATACGCCGGATAACGATTGTCGTGGCGAATCTTCATTGCCATTGGCCGGGGCTTCGCGGTGACCTTGTAAACAGGGGTTGCCGCATCGTTCGCGCGAAGACGGTACTGGAACGACCGCGTCACGGCGGGTATCACGTGCGCGATCCTCCCGTTGCGGACCGAGAGTTCAAGGGACGCCCACGCATCGTCTTCCCGCAACAGGAGGTGAGCCTGCAGAGGTACGACGCCGGTCACGGTCGCCGTTATCGCAAGGGGTTCCCCCGCGATGATTTCGGCGCTTCCGGGATGCAGGGAAATAAACGTCTCGGGCGGACGGACGAAGGCCGTCGCCGGTCGGGCAAGCCGGCCTGCGGCCGCGGTAAGCGGTCCGGGCAGAATGGCGAAAGCCACGAGAATGACCAGGCCCAGCGAACCGCAGACGGCAGCCATCCGCAGGGGCTGGGTCCGGGCGACCAGGGGTTCCAGGTTCAGCTTCGCCAGCGCCTCATCCGCCTGAATCACCGCGGCATCGACCATGGGAGACGAATAGTCGGCGTCTTTGTCGGTGCCCCTGAGCTGTAATGCGCTGATCAGGCGCTGCTGAAGGCCACCGAACGCGTGTTCGACCTGCAATGCGACGGCTTCCGGGGAGGGCGGAAGGTATAGAGGGCGAAGACAGTACAATACCCCAAGCCCGGCCACAACAAGCGCGGCGGATGCCTCGACAGCCACCTTGACCGCCGGCGAAAGATACAGGACGGTTTCCAGGATCAGCAGAACGACAAAGCAGGTCAATGCCGTGCAAAGAGCCAGACCCGCGCCGTAAAGGCTGCGGGCGGCAACCTGCCTTTTCCGAAGCGCGTTCAGCCTGCCTAGCAGGCTCAGGTACGCGTCATTTGCGGATGTTCCGGTCATAGTTGAGGGAAACGCAAGTTCGGAGGCGCGTTTACACCGCTACCGCCGCACGGTCAGTGCGTGAGCGCCCAGATAACGACGTTCGTCCCCATCTTCAGGGCGGCATCCCGTTTCTCGGGCGGATCATTGTGTACAGCGGCATCGTTCCAACCGTCCCCCAGGTCGGACTCGTAATTGTAGAACACCACAAGCCGCCCCTCGTGAAAAATGCCAAAAGCCTGCGGTCGTTTGCCGTCGTGTTCGTGGATTTTGGGCAGGCCGTCCGGAAACGGGAAGGGGTGTTGAAAGATGCCGAATGAAGGCGGCAATTCAACCAGTTCTTTATCGGGGAAGGTTCTGGTTATTTCACGGCGAAAGGCTTTATCGAGTCCGTAGTCGTCGTTGGCAAAGAGAAAGCCTCCGTGTTCCAGGTACGTGCGAAGGCGTACGACCTCATCTTCCGTAAATCGGATATTTCCGTGACCGGTGAGGTACAGAACGGGATAGGCGAAAAGGTCCTCATCCATGATTTCGATTCTGGCTTCCCGTTCGGCTGTGCGGATCGTCGTTCGACTTTGGATAAAGGCCAGAAGGTTGGGAATCTCGGTGGGCCCGTTGTACCAGTCTCCGCCGCCGCCGAATTTAAGCCTCGCCATCGTGAATGATGCGGGCGGATCCAGAAGTTGTGCCGGGCAGCGGGCGGCGCCAACTGTCAGAAGGCAGAAAAGAGCGCAGCTCACGCCCTTTCGGGCGTATCGTCCGGCGCCGTCTTTGAGCTTTGCTTCCGTGTCCATCTCTCGTGAGCACAGCCTCCCGAATCGGTGAAGCCCGGACCGTACGCGGGCACTTCGACAAGCCGTTTCGACAAGCGCAACGCAAGCAGCGCAAGCAACGCGGCGGGACCGGATGAATGGTGATATATCTATGAGACGGGACGCGATAACGGAAGTTCCGGGATTCCGGTCAATGGGATCCGATCTGAAGCAGTGGTTTCGACCGGTCCGGTTCAGGCGCGGGGCTCTTTTCGAAGCTGAACGTGCATTCGAACTTCACATCTGCAAGGCATCTCTCGTCGATCGGAAACGCGTTGCACTGGAGCGGCCGGTTCTCGTAGATGCTGCAGACGGAGAATCCATCGTCCTGTTTGACCAGGAAGGGACACTTGAAAAGGATCTCGCAGCAGTTTCCGCACCGGTTGCATTCACCCGCAAGCAGCGTTGCCTGCTCGGCAACATAGGACTTCCGAAAGTGAGCCAGGAAGAAGCGACGAACTTTCCCCGCGGCCTGTCGTGCCTTGTACGGCAGCTTCATGTACGTTTTGTATTCCATCTGTCGCAGAGTTGAAATCAGGGAACTTCGGTCCTGTCCGCCGATGATTCATCAGCTTCTACACCCGCCCGCCTCTGCAGCCGGAAGAGTTGCCGGATCTCCTGCCACTCTCCGGATTCAAGGAAGTTCCATCCCCACAGGATAAATGGATAAGCCAGCAACAGAATACACCGTGTGATGATGCCGGACGGACTGGCATCGGGCACAAATCCGGATACGCCGATAAATACGATACCGCCGGCGATGGCGACCTTCGCGAGCCTGGCGTACTCGTAGGCGACCGGGTAGAATCGCTTTGTGTGGAGATACAGAAAAACAACCATGACGCCGTATGCGGCCAGCGTACTCCAGGCGGCGCCATGCACGCCCATACGCGGGATGAGCAGGAGGTTGAATCCCACATTGACGGCCGCGCCCACGCCCACGACAAGCGGAAGCATGCGTGAACGGCCCTCCGCGTATACGCCGGCTGTCAATATAATGTACAGGCCGGATAACAGGAATGCAAGGGTTACAATGGGAATGACACCCTGAGCCGGCAGGTATTCAGCGGCATTGCTTCCGCAGCCCAGCAGAATGAGATCGCGTGCGAAGGTGGACAGCACCAGAAGCAGCAGGGTTGCTCCCGCCGCGAAGTAGGTTGTCATCCGGGCGACAACGGTACGGGCCTCGGCTCTGTCCGGAATGGCCAGGACGCCCGGCGCCCACGCGGAGCGAAAAACACGCGTAAGCATCTGCATGGGGAGGCAGAACCGGAAGAGGATCTGAAGGACCCCGACGGGGTCCTTTCCCAGGAAGAACTTCAGCAGCAACCGGTCGGACAGGTTTATCAGAAGCAGTGCCGCAGCCGAGGGTACAAAGGGCAGACCAAAGCGCAGAAGCTCGCGCAGGATCGATGTCGAATAGACGGGCCGGAGGACCCGGAACCCGGTTGGGCAAAGCGCGAGAAAGGCAAAGGCTGAACTGACCAGATTGCTCCAGAATATGGCGCGTACCCCGTTACCTTCCCAGACGATCAGGTAAACGGTCAGGCCAAGCTGCAGTGTGTGCTGAACGAACCGTACAGACGCGTAGGTTCCCGATCGTTGCCGCACTCTGCACAGCGTAAAAAAGGGCTCGGACAGGGTGTCCAGCAGGAGAATGACAGCGACGACCTGGAAGATGTCGGCGTAGGATGCGGAATTGAGAAAAACGATGGCAAGGCGCGCCGCAGAATTCCATACCAGTAAAGAAAGCAGGACGCCGACTGCCATTAGTGTCCAGTATGCCGTGCTGAACTTGAGGCGTGTGCCTTCGTCGCCGCGCTCGACAGAGAGATGGCGGACGAGCGCATGGTTCAGACCCAGGGCGTACAGGAGAACACTGAAACTGACAAACGCATACGCGAGGGCCATGTCGCCATTTTCGGATGGCGTCAGCAGGCGCGCGTATACCGGCACCAGAAGGACGCCCGTCGCCTTTCCGAGCAGGTCGCCCATCCCGTATACGGCAGTATGTTTTGTGAGCGATTTGACGTGTCGGAAGCGCATGGATAATTCGCGGCCATCCTTCTTCGTGGGCCCAGGCAACGCCGGCTCTTTCCGGCATCTCGAGAATGCCTGTGTTATCCCGGCCCCGCCAAACTGGTACTGAGTCGATTGGATGGGAGGTCTACAGCATGGAGACCGGATCGATGTCCACGTCCAGCGTTACGGCGGCGCGGCGGTTTCGGCCGTATTCCCGCACAGCGCGTCGGGCGAGGACGTTCAGGTGTCTGGAAGAAGGCGTCTTGAGCACGACCTGCCACCTGAAGCTCCTGCGGATACGGGCAAGCGGCGCCTCCACGGGACCCATGACGTCAACGTGCGGCAGCGCCATTGCGCGCAGGGTCTCGGCGCACAGACCGGCGGTACGGGCAACATCATGTTCATGTTTTCCTTTAAAGAGAAGCAGGGCCATACGGCCGAACGGCGGATACAGCACGCTGCGGCGTCCTTCGAGTTCAAGTTCGGCAAATCTGTGAAAGTCGTGCTGACGGGCGCACCGTACGGCTTCGCCTTGCGGCAGGTGGGTCTGTATGACGACCTCGCCGGGAGCATGTCCGCGTCCGGCCCGGCCGCTCACCTGCGTAAGCAACTGAAACGTGCGTTCTCCTGCTCTGAAGTCCGGGAGATGAATGCCGGTGTCGGCCGAAATGACGCCCACAAGGGTTACCCCTGGAAAATCCAGGCCTTTGGCAACCATCTGCGTGCCCAGCAGAACGTCCGCATGCCCTTTCCTGAAGGATTCGAGGATCCGGTCGTGCGCTCCTTTTCTGCGGGTGGTGTCGACGTCCATGCGTAGCAGGCGCATCCCGGAGAATTGTTCTTTGAGGGCTTCTTCCACGCGTTGCGTGCCCACACCGAGCAGCTTGAGATTGGTTCCCTCACAGGCTCGGCATACGGATGGCGCCGGTGTTTGAAATGCGCAGTAGTGGCACACCATCCGCCGACCCTGGGCGTGGTATGTAAGCGTGACCCGGCAATTCGGGCATTGTACACTCTCACCGCAATCCGTACACTGCGCGAACGGCGCATAGCCTCTGCGGTTTTGCAGCAGGATAACGCGCTCCTCTTTTTCAAGACGGTCCTTCAGTTTTTCCCGCAAAATACCCGAGAACAGCCCGCTCTCTTTCCTCATATCCACCAGGGTGACTTCTGGCAGCGGGCGGGAGTCGATCCGTTCCGGCAGTGAGAGCAGATGCGATTTTTCCGTGTCGACGTTGTGAAAAGACTCGAGCGCTGGCGTCGCCGAGCCAAGAACGATGGGAATATTCTCCATTTTAGCGCGCATCACCGAGACATCCCGCGCGTTGTACCGGGGTGCCGGATCCGACTGTTTGTATGCGCTGTCGTGTTCCTCGTCCACAACGATCAGGCCCAGGTTGGATACGGGCGCAAACACTGCGGAACGAGCGCCGATGACAATGGTCCGCCGGCCCTCGCGGACGTCCCGCCATGCATCGTAGCGCTCGCGTTCAGATAGTGCGCTGTGAATGACGGCGACCCGGTTGCCGAAATGGGACCTGAAGCGGCGTACTGTTTGCGGCGTGAGCGAAATCTCCGGTACCAGAATCAGCGCGCCAAGACCGTATTTCAGAACGCGGTCGACAGCCCGGATGTAGACCAGCGTCTTGCCGCTCCCCGTAACCCCGTGCAGAAGAAAGGAATTGAACCTGGGTGGGTTGAGCGAATCCCCGATTCTCTCCAGGGCTTTCCGTTGATGGTCGGTGAGCGTGAGTCGCTCGGGCTCGGTGGGTTCCACTTCCGCGTAAGGATCCCTGCGCACCTCCCGGTGGTAGATACGAACCAGTCGTCGCCCCTCCAGCGCTCTGATGATGCCGTATCCGATCCCCGAGCGGTTCAATGCCGCGCCAGGCATGACGCCGCCGGCGGCGCGAAGGCGCCTGAGACATTCCGCCTGCCGGGGCGCCCGACGTTCCAGTGCGGGGTATTCCACTTCGAACCAACGCGCATCGGGTACCAGTTGAACCATACGCTCCTGCAGGGGCTTGACACGGGGGTCTTCGATGGTCTGACAGGTTGTCAGCAAACCCCTTCGAACCAACGCGTATACGGCACTGCGGACACCGTTCTTGCGCAGTCGCCGCTGCAGTTGGCTGAGGCTGGCCGGGCCGCGCGTCTTCAGGTGGTCCAGAACCTGCTGTTGAAAGGGGGTAATCGGACCGGGACCAGCGCCGTTGATGGTGGTAACGGCAATGCGCTGTCCGCTGTGTGTATGGATACCGGCGGGAAGCGCGGCCGTCAGCACTTCGGACAGCGTACAGACATAGTAGCCCGCCATCCATCGGCAAAGATCGAGGACGTCTGGTGAGACGACGGCGTAGGAGTCAAGCAGGATGCCGATCGACTTGACCCTTTCCAGGTCGGTCCGGTCCTGGAAACCGACGACGATGCCGGTTGTCCACCTGGGACCCAGCGGAACGAGTACCCTGCTTCCAATGTGAATCCGGCGCTTCAGGTCGTCGGGAACCAGATAGGTCATTTCCCGGTCGATTGGCGTGGCGAGGGGGACAATTTGTGCGTAGTTGAAATCCATTGCGGATTAACGCACGGGTGGCGGCGCTGCGGATTCAATCTCTTCAACCCAGACATTGGATCGGGAGATGAACAGGCTGTGTTTCCGGCCGTGTTTGGTAGGGAGGGAAACAGGCTTGTTCTGCAGAGACATGGAGACTGCGGCAGGATCTTCGATTTCCACGCGGAACCGATCGAGGGCGGTCCACTGCCGCTGTATGCCGGCAGGCAGGTGGTATTCGATGGTTGAATCGCCGTCGGTGGAAACAAGCAACCGGGTGTCCAGCAATGCACCAACGGTAAGTATTATTTCGTCTTCCCGTATGCCAGAGTACTGCTGCGGAAGCGAATAGGACGACACCACCCGCTCGCTCGGCGACCGGTCTACGGCGTTGTCCGGTTCACCGGACGCAGTAAGCGGGGAGTCGGCCGCCGCTGTCTCGAAGGGTCCTTCGGGTGCGGCAGGAGGGATCTCGGGGACCGACGTTGTAGAATGCTCCGGACCGGAGTCCGCCGATCGAACCGCGTTGTCCGACTCGGGCGCCTCAGTCGATACCGGGGCAACAGACGTCGAGTCACGCCGCAGGAACACCCCGGCGATAACGGCAATAAGCGCCAGGACGCATAAAATCCCCAGAATCCGGCCCATCGGCAGCGATCGTTCGCGCACCCTGCTTGCAACGACCTGAGTGGTTTCCTTCAAGGGGCTGTTTTTTTCGTACTTGGCCAGCGTCTCCTCGACATCCAGGCCGACTTCCTGCGCGTATTTCTTGACAAACAGGCGAACGTAGATTTCAGGAAGGATGTCGTAGTTGCCGGATTCGATCGCGCGGAGATACTCGGAGTTGATCCGCGTCCGTTCGAACAATTCCTCGAAAGACATTCCGCTGGATTCACGTTGTGCCCGTAACTCTGATGCGAATTCCCGCATTAAAGGCTCCCGAATCAGTCCTTGCAATGCCCGGCGGCATAGATCAACGACGACTCCCCCACCAGGCGTTCGAGGAGTGAGCAGAAGAGTGAAATCGGCAACCCCACGACGTTGTAGAAACATCCGGAAATGGACTGGACGAACGCGGCCGCCCTGCCCTGAACCGCATAAGCGCCCGCCTTGTCCATAGGCTCGCCCGACTGCACATAAAGCTTGATTTCTTCCGGCGTGAGCGTTCTCAAAACGACGTCCGTCACAGCCACGTCCCGAAGCGTGCGTCCGCACCCGGAGTCGATCAATGTCAGGCCGGTATACACCCGGTGCGTTTTTCCCGAGAGTCTGCTCAGCATTCGAATTGCCTCGTCTTCACCAGCGGGCTTCTCCAGAATGTCGCCGTCCAGCACGACCACGGTATCCGCGCCAATCACAATTTCGCCGTTGAACCTCGCGGCAACCGCCCGCGCCTTTCGGCCGGAAATCTCGCGCACGTAGTCTGCGGGTGGAATCGATCTGTCCAGAGCTTCCGAAACATGGCTCGGCACAACGTCGAAGGATAGGCCGAGCAGGCGCAACAGGTCGGACCGCCTCGGTGATGCCGAAGCCAGGATGAGTTTTTTCATGGTGGGAAAGGTGCTGCCTGATTCGGCGGCGCGGAGACGGCGGCGTGCTAGGATTCTACCATCAGGGTAACGGGGCCGTCGTTGTGAATTTCTACCTGCATATTGGCGCCGAACTGCCCCGTCCGCACGGACACACCCTGGCTTCGCAGCACATCCACGAACTCGTTATAGTACGCCTCGGCCATCTCTGGCGGTGCGGCACCCGAATAGCCTGGACGACGGCCCTTTCGGGTATCGCCATAGAGCGTGAATTGAGAGACGACCAGAACCTGCCCCCCGATTTCAGCGAGGGAACGGTTCATCTTCCCCTGCTCGTCTTCGAATATTCGCAGGTGGATGCTTTTGCCGGCCACGTACCGGATTTTTTCAGGGTTGTCCCGCCGGCCGACGCCCAGAAGAATCAGCATCCCCCGGCCGATTTCGGCGGTGAGTTCCCCGTTGATGAACACCGCGGAACGGCTGACCCGTTGTACAAGCGCGCGCACCCTGGTTCCTGGAATTCAATGAACGCCACCAAAAGGCGGGTTGCGTTGGAGAAATCCGGTATGAGGCGCAATGCAACATACCGATCTGTAATTTAGCCGATTCTCGAGGGCGAGGCAAGCGAAACAACGGGCTGCGGAACCGGGGGCCGGACGCCGGCAAGGAGCGTCCGGAAACCGTCACTTCGCGTCACTTTCTACAACCCGTAACCTCCCCGGCGGTGTTCGACTTTTATCTGCGGAAATTCCTTGATGTAGAGCTTGAAATGAAAGCCCTTGTTGAATCCGGTGGGATACCAGCTGAACGTGGCCCGCCAGCAGTGAAGTTCCCTGTAAACGTAAAGCGTCTGGGAAACAAGCTCGGTGTCTATCAGATCGAAGTTGACGGAATAATTAAAGCGCCAGGCGCGCGTTGGATTCAATGCCAGGTCCGCCTTCACCCACGAGCGCTTCGATGATCCGAAGCCCGCGGCGAAAGACTCCCGATAGCTGAAATAATGTCCCACGTTGAAATGCCACGGCTGCGTTGAATCTCCGAAGTCACGGTAGACGTCGTCTTCAAAGTTAAACCCTGTTCCCGACATGGGAAGCATGGATCTGTCGTATCGCATTGGATCCGAGTCCCGATCGGTTCGCCCGCTGAAACGAAGGCTGGTGTTGACGCTGAGGCTGCGGAGTCGCGGGTGATACAGGTATAGACGTCCCGATGCATCGTAGAACGTGTGCGTCATATTGAGACGAACGTCGATCCGGCGGACGGGTTTTATCGATGCAGAGGTGCGCAGGTCGCGCCATCGCCGCTGCGGGTTGGCGTCGAAGTCGTATCCGCTTGAGAAACTGGCCGTTGCGAAAGTGGATCGCCGTAATTTGCCGTCCACCTCGGTCTTGATTTCAACGGTATTGTTGAGCCGCATGTTGAGGGTGCGCCTGGGGTCATTCCAGTCACGACTCCCGTGGAAGCCCAGGGTCGCGCCATCGACCCGTGCGGTATGGTAGTACCTGAAGTTGATCTGGGGTTGAAACCGGTGACGGATACCTCTCAGCCGTCCGATTTGAGGCTTGAAGATACCATAGAGCGAGGTGCCGGTGGCGAGGCTGGCGTTGTAGGACTCCCTGCGCGTCCGTGTATCCGCGTTGGGGCGCGAGGAGGTCTGACTGACGCTGAGTCGGTGGGTGAGATCCAGCCAGCCGAAGGGTTTGTGCTGACTGTTGACCCCCAGGCGGGAGTTCAGCGACAGATTGTGCGTGTTGTCGGCCCGGTCTTCGTTGCGCGTGAAGGCGTTCGTCAGGCCGCCGGAAACGTCGTAATAGAAGGCGTGGTACCAGAGGGCGTCCCGGGTTGATTCGGGCTGACCGAAAATGCGCCGCCTGCCCTGTCGGAACGAGAGGCGTGGGAAACCCTGAAACCGGTTCTGTTTATTATCCAGATCCCGGTAGTAATTGAGATTGATATCCATGCTTCGCCTGGCTTCCGTCCAGCGCTTGTCCATGGAAAAAGACGAACGGAGTTGCCGGTTCAGGTACCTGTAGAGGTTGCTGGAATTGTGAAGGTCGAAGTTGGAGCTGTTCGTGAAGTCCCCCCGCGCCCTCATGTTGAGAGTCGGGTTCAGCCGGTGCTGATGGTGGAAGTTCAAACGCCAGTCGCGGCGGGAATCACCCGAAGGCTGCCGCCCGCGTTCAAAGGACAGATTCATATATCCGCTGAGTCGTCTTCGCACCGCGTAGTCGATACCCGCGTCAACGAGAAAACCGTTGCGTTCACGAAGGGCCGTCTTCAACGTGGCGTCCCAGTAGTCGTTGGGGGCCCAATAATACCCGATATTGCTGACGTTGACGCCGTCACGGCTGTTGCTGCCGATCCGGGGTGTCAGTATGCCGGAGCGCCTGCCCTGCGTCAGCGGAAACACGTAGAACGGAAGCCACAACACCGGGACTGGCCCCACGCGAAACGTAACGGAGCGGGCGATGGCCTTGTCATCCTGAATCACCTTCAGGTCGCGGCACAGAAAGTCGTAATGGGTATGGTCCCTGTCGCACGAGGACATGGATATCGTACGGGCGTGAAGTTCCCGCTGCCGATCCAGGAGGATCTTCTCGCCCTTGTAATAACGCCTCCCGTGACGCGCCCGGCCGCCCTTCACGCGGCCGCGACCGGTTTCCAGGTTGTAGACCATTGACGAGCCGGTGAAACGCTCGCTGCCCCGGACAAACTCGGGCATTCCAACGGTCTTGCTCCCGGTGGAATCCGGCAGCGCCTCGGCCTCCAGACGCATTGCCTCCCGGTGGAGGACAACGCGTCCCGCGCGCAGTTCCACGTCCTTGTATTTCAGGATGACGTTTCCGGTGAAAACGACGCGTCCCGCCGCGATGTCGTCCTCGACCCGGTCGGCCGCATATTCATAGATCAGGGAGTCCGGCGCCGACGTCTCACGGCGTACGGTATGCGGACCGGGCTCCATTTGCGCAAAGGCCGCATTGACCGGAAGCAGCAACAGGAAGACAGGCGGGCCACAGATGCGGCGGAACGCCTTCCAGATCGCAGTTGACGGCATTAACCCGTAATCTCGATTCGCGCCACGCCTCACCGGCACGCTCCTGCGTTTTGCAAACGACATTTGAAGTTGACTTTTCCGCATATTTCCCGTTATTTTAGGCGTTGTGCCTGCAGCGCCGCGCGAGTCGCAACCGAATTGCAGGTCAATGGCTCGTGAACTTTCAACTCATTTCGATTATTGCGGAAGTGGTGGAATTGGCAGACACGTCAGATTTAGGATCTGGTGGGCATTGCCCGTGGGGGTTCGAGTCCCCCCTTCCGCACCAACGTTGAAGCCGGACGGCGGGCTACGAAAATTCGGGCCGCGCGCTGCTGTGTTTCTGGCGCACGGCTTTTCTCTTGTACAGAAAACAGACAGCGCTGCCGGCAGGAGATTGCGTAAGGAATATTCCGTTTTTCGGATAGTGAGTCAAGCCGAATTCTGAAAACTTCAACCCCATGGAGGGACCATGGAACAGCTTGCGTTCCTGACCGAGGAGATTGTCCGGGAGATCCGGCGCCGGTTCGGCACGCCTGTTTTCGTTTATGACCAGGAGACGTTGGAAGCCCGTGCCAGAGAGGTCCTGGACTTTCCGAACGCTTACGGATTGACCGCCCGATACGCGATGAAGGCCTTACCGGCGGCGGCGGTCGTGAGAATCCTGAACCGGGCCGGGCTTCACATCGATGCCAGCAGCGGATACGAAGTGGAGCGCGCCATAGGGGCCGGCGTATCTCCTGATCAAATTCAGCTCACGGCTCAGCGTACGCCTCGAAATCTGGAAAGCCTCGTGAAAGAGGGTGTGATATTCAATGCCTGTTCGCTGCAGCAACTGAGGCACTACGGAGAACTGTTTCCAGGCCGCTCGGTAACCGTACGAATCAACCCCGGTCTTGGTTCGGGGCACAGCAAGAGGACCAACGTGGGTGGCCCATCCGCCAGTTTCGGGATCTGGCATGAATATCTCGACGAGGTACTCGCCATTGCCAGAACCTGCAACCTGACGATTTCGAATATGCATACCCACATCGGTTCGGGTAGCGATCCCGAGGTCTGGGAACACTGCGCGATGATTTCCCTTCGAATCGCTGCCCAACTGCCGGAAGTGGAGGTGCTGAGCCTGGGAGGCGGGTTCAAGGTAGGGCGGATGCCCGGGGAGGCGTCTACCGACCTGAAGCGGATCGGAATGCACGTTATTGAAGCGTTCCGGGCTTTTCGGAACCAGCAGGGGCGGGGACTTCGGCTGGAGGTCGAGCCGGGCACCTTTCTGGTGGCCAATGCGGGGGCTCTGATCTGTTCGGTTATCGATTGTGCCGATACCGGCAAGAACGGGTACGACTTCCTGAAAGTGGACGCGGGAATGACCGAACTGTTGCGCATCAGCCTTTACGGTGCGCAGCACCCCATCGTGACCGTGCCCGCACAGCCGGAGACGCGTCAATTGAAGGAATATCTGATTGCCGGCCACTGTTGTGAGAGCGGGGACGTGCTGACACCGGCGCCGGGAGATCCGGATGGACTGCGGCCCCGGTTTCTTGGCGAGGCGAAGGAGGGCGACCTGCTGGCGGTGGGCGGGTCAGGCGCGTACTGTTCCGGCATGGCGTCCAAAAACTATAATTCATTCCCGGAGGCCGCCGAGGTACTGAAGGCCCTGGACGGCACGTTGCATCTGATCAGGAAACGGCAGACACTGGAGCAGATTACGGCAAACGAAGTGATGCCGGAATTCCTGGAGTCCGGGGGAGGGTAGCCGGAAATTATGGATCCGGGCTGCACGATGTTGGCGTACGGTCAGATTCATACCACGGATATTTCTCATCGATCAGCCGGCGAGACATCCTGTATCGCCGGCTGTATTTATGCCCGCCAATTTCCGGACGCCAACGCAGGCGCTCCAGCGCCGGACGGATTGCGCCCGGCGTCTGCGACACGCATTAATCGGCAACCCGATAGCTGTAAAGGTGGGACCCGCTGCCAAAGTAGATTCGGCCGTCCAGGATGTCACCTCCCGGTCCGACCGGTACGGGCGATTCAGCCAGCATCCGTATTTCGTGTGTATCGGGTTCCACGATGGCGACACCCCTCGTGAAGAGGATGAAAATGGCGTCGTCCGGCCCGGTAACAAAAACCCTTGGGCCCTGCTGCGACGTCGTGGGCCCGAATTCGGACTCGAGCTCGCGCTGGTGAATCACCTTTCTGTCTACGGGATCGAAAACGAAAAAGCGCCTGCGGTCGACAATGCCGTACACCGTGCCGTTCGGCCCCGAGCACATATCGGTATATCCGTGTACGCCGGGAAAGACCGCCGCGTGCCAATCGAGCTGGCGTGTTTCCATGTCCATAATATAGAGTTCTGCTTCGTCAGCCTTCTGTTCTCCACCCGTACCGGCGCTGGTCGTGGTGCCCCCCAAAAGCTTGTCGCCTGCCAGGGGAACCAGGCTCATGGTGGATTGGTCGGGCAGGATGTCGGTATGTTCGAGCAGCGCGTGCTCACGGGTCTGTCTGTCCCAGAACAGCAGGCCGCCGCCGGTTAGCCCGTACCCAGGAGTACCGGCCAGCACCAGGGTTCTTCCGTTCGGATGCGCAAGCAGCATATGAGGGCGGTTGATGACCTCGTGGCACTCGTATAGCAATTCCGGGTTGCAGCCGGCCTTGTCCCGCTCGGTGTGTACCCATGGCTCGGCCGGGTCCCACTCTTCCAGCAGACCGTGCGTATATGCGCCGATGAAGAACATGTCGCCTTCTCTGGCGACGGTATTCCACTGCCCCAGCGCCGGACGGTTGATCCAACTGTCGGTCTCCGGATTGAAGCTGAAAAAGTGCATCGGGAATGCGGTGCCTCCGCAGATGGTGTTGTCCGGAGCCGTGGCCACGCCCATGATGTGGGCGCCTTCGCTGGTGTAGTCGAA
>JAAXHE010000002.1 GCA_012271065.1 Candidatus Latescibacterota bacterium | reverse complement strand
GGTGAGGAATTTTTGGGACAGGACACCAGCTGGAGGTTCTGTGATTGCGCTTCGGCAGGTTGGCGTGGAACAGCAGGGGCGCCGTATCCTGGCAGATGTGGATTTCGAAATCGAACGGGGTGAATTCGCCTTCCTGCTGGGTCCGACCGGGTCCGGTAAGAGTACGATCCTGCAACTGATTCTGTTCGAGCGGCGGCCAACGTCCGGTGTGGTTATGGTGGGTGGTTACGACTCGGAGTCGATCCGGGAACGTGATATCCCGGCGCTGCGTCGAAGCGTAAGTATGGTTTCTCAGAACCACCGTCTGCTGCAGGATCGGACAGTCTACGAGAACGTGGCATTTGCCATGGAAGTAACAGGCACCCCACGCTCGGTCGTCAGGCGGCGCACCCACACACTGCTGGCCGACGTTGAGCTGATGCATAGGCGTTCCGTCCGTCCCGGCGCATTGTCCGGTGGCGAACAGCAGCAACTGGCGATCGCGCGCGCTGGCAAATGAACCGTTTGTCCTTCTGGCGGACGAACCCACGGCCAACCTGGATCCGGAGACGACGGATCTCGTATTGCGCATTCTGGCAGAGGTCCAGGCGCGAGGAACCACGGTACTGGCGGCAACGCATAACGAAGCCCTGGTGTCGGGGCGGCGGCAGCGGGTGCTTCGGCTGGAGGATGGGAGGATCGCAGGCGGGGGCGTGAGCCTGCCGTAGCCCGGATGGACTTTTCCAACGGGCTGTCAGGAGGGAAAATGGCGCTTCTGATGGCGTTCAGGGAGGCAATGAGGGGGCTGTGGCGCACGGGGATGGCGGGAGTCGTCTCGGGCGTGACCACTTTTCATCCCACCGCGGGAGACTCCCCCGGCCGGCTCCCGGTGGCGTGGTGGCGCACTTCGGTCGACACCAGGATCCTGACCTTAAGACGTGGACGTTCAATCGAGGGATCAATATCGCGGCGCCTGCCGGAGTCGAGGTTCGGGCGGTCGCTCCCGGTACGGTTGCCCTCGTGGACTGGTATCCGGGGTACGGCCAGTTCGTGTTGTTGCGCCATCCGGGCGGGTTCTATACACTCTACGGACATCTTTCCGAGGTGTACGTGACACTGAAACAGCCGGTGATTCAGGCAGCCGTACTCGGAACGGTGGGAAGCACGGGTCGAATAGACGGCGTTCCTCAACTCCACTTTCAGATCATGCGGGGTGAGGAGCCGATAAATCCCGCGCTGTGGCTTGCAAAGAGCCCATAATCAGTACATTGCGATTCACCGGGACAAATGCGGAACCTGACGATGGATTATACGGAAGCCATATCCTTTCTCGAGCCGGATGAACCGTACCTGTTGTCAACCCACGTCAATGCAGACTGTGACGGGATTGGGGGACTCCTGGCGCTCAGGGAGTTACTGGTTCAGAAAAAGCGGGTCTGCCGGCTCGTCGTCAGCGACGAGACTTTAAATCCTAAGTTTGCTTTTCTACCGGGATTTAAGCATATTGAGTTGTACGGGTCTCTTGGCGATCTACGGCCTTTCAGCCGGGCGGTATTTGTGGACACGCCCACGCTCGACCAGCAGCGAGTGGGGGGTGTGCGTCGCCTTCTCGCAAAGCACGCCAACACGATGATTATCGATCATCACGTGGTGCGCAGGCCGGAGGGCGACGTCCGAATCGTCGACAGC
Organism: Candidatus Latescibacterota bacterium; assembly: GCA_012271065.1. The sequence continues at coordinate 42,433 of JAAXHE010000002.1, read as the reverse complement.
GCGGCCAGTTCCGCCAGCGAGTTGGTTTATCGGCTGCTTCTGGCGGCGCAGACGGAGATCAAACCTGCAACCGCCACCCAGATTTATGCGGGAATCGCTTTCGACACCAAGCTGTTCAGGGTCTCCCATCCGGAACGAGGGCTGAAGGTCTGCGGCGAACTGGTGGATTTCGGCGCGGACCCGGAAGCGATCGCGGATGCGCTGTTCGCCCGGGAGAGCCACGAAACCATGGTGACGCTGGCGGCCGCTTTGGGTACGCTCGAACTCCATTTCGACGGCCGCGTGAATACCGTGGTCGTGGACCACGAGACTTACCGAAAGGGCGGCGATCCGGACCTCGTGGTGGATCACGCCATGGCAATAGACGGGGTTCAGGCGGCGATGGTTCTTAAGGAAGAGGCGCAAGGTCGGTTCCGTGTCAGCCTGCGTTCCAGGGGTGCCGTGGACGTGAACCGAATCGCGGTCGCGTTCGGCGGCGGCGGGCACATGCGTGCCTCGGGGTGCAGGATCGAAAGGCCACTTGAAGAGGCGAAACGCCTGTTGTTGGCCGAAGTAGAGAAACAGCTGCAATAGTGCGGGACGATCCGTTTGCGTTGAGGCAACCCGCGGCCGGCTGTCTGATGCCCGCCCGGGTGAGGAGGAACGTGGTTCGCCCATGGATTTGATTACGCTCAAGACATGGTCGGCAGGAGAAATCCTGGAAACGGTTGAAGCGGGTCTGTTGATGAAGGCAGACCCGAAACGGTTTTCGGGCGCATTGCAGGGCCGAACGTTGGCGATGCTGTTTCAGAAGCCATCGACGCGGACCCGATGTTCGTTCGAGACGGGAATGAACCAGCTGGGCGGGTACGCCATGAATCTGGATTGGCGCGCCACAAATTTCCAACTGGCGGATCTAAGGGACGAAGCCCAGGTGCTTTCCCGGTATTCGGACGTCATTATGGCCCGGATGTTGAATCATCGCGACCTGTGCGAACTTGCGGCCGGAGCCGAAGTTCCCGTAATTAACGGGTGCTGCAACCGGTACCATCCGTGCCAGGCGCTTGGCGATCTGATGACCGTCCGGGAGATCCGGGGGAAGCTGGAGGGCGCACACCTGGTCTACGTGGGCATTCGAAACAACGTGTGCAATTCATTGATCGCCGGATGTACCAAAGCCGGCGTGCGAATTACGACGGTGACGCCGGAAGTGAACAAACCCTCCGAAGACGAAGGCCTCACCAATCGGGCACGGAAGACCGGTCTTTTCCAGGAGACCCTTGACCTCGAGGCGGCGGTAGCCGGGGCGGATTTTCTATATACGGATACCTGGATCGACATGGAATTCTTCGAAGACCCTGCGTATGAGGCGGAGAAGAAGCGGCGTGTCGAGGCCTTTGCGCCGTATCAGATAAATATGGATCTGCTGGACAAAACCGGAGCGCTGGTCATGCATTGCCTGCCCGCGCACAAGGGGTACGAGTTGACGGCGGAAGTGATGGCGAGCCCGAGATGCGTGGCGGTGGACCAGGCGGAAAACAGGATGCATGTACAGAAGGCGATCCTGACGCAATTGCTCGGATAATGGCGCCACCCACGTGCGGGACGGGGGTACGGAACGGCGTGGCCGGACTGTTCATAACCTTTGAAGGCATAGACAGGAGCGGAAAAAGCACGCAGGCCAAGCGGCTGGTCGAACAGCTTCGTGCGGAGGAGCGATCCGTCGTGTTCACCCTGGAGCCGGGCGGGACCGAACTGGGACGGAAGGTCCGCGATCTCTTGCTGGAGCGTCGTTCGGAAGTGGACCCCTCCGCGGAAATGCTGTTGTTCGCGGCTGATCGGGCTCAGCACGTCAACACGGTGATCCGCCCGGCGCTCCTGCAGGATGAAGTGGTGGTATCGGACCGTTTTTTCGATTCAACGGTCGTCTACCAGGGCTATGGACGCGGGCTGGACCTGGATCGTATTCGGGCGGTTCAGGAAGTGGCCGCAGGCGATCTGAGGCCGGACCTGACCGTTTGGATCGACGTGGATCTTGGAACCGTGAAACAGCGATGGAAACCTGAAGATGCCGACAGGCTCGAAGCCGCCGGCGACGCGTTTTTCGGTCGTGTGAGGAACGGGTACCAAAGTATCTGGCAGGCGGAACCGGAACGGATTCTTCGGGTTGACGGGCGGCTCCCCGCCGATGATCTGGCGTGCCGGATCTACAACGAGGTACGCGAAAGGCTGGCAGCTTCGCCCCGGCGGACGGGTTGATTTCGACGAATCAGGTGGCGTTCACGGCTGCCCGCGACGTCCTCTTTGGAAAAGGGTGAGAGATTGGCGGAACGGCGGTACCAGACACTGCGGAGGCGGAAAATGAGCGGACGGAAACACAGACGAATATGGGTTGGCGCGGCACTGATCGGCCTTCTGGGAACCGGTCTGGTCCTGGACTCGCGGCTCGTCAATGGGGAAGACGGGTACGTCACCGTGGAGAAGAGTATAGATGAATACATCGAAACGTTGAAACTGCTGACCACGAGTTACTATAAGCCGCTGGCGTCCGACTCACTCACGACTTCAGCCATTGAAGGCATGCTGGACGAGCTCGACCCGTATACGCAGATGCTCAACAAGCGCGGCCTGGATGACCTTATGATCGATACCCGGGGCAAATTCGGCGGGTTGGGCATCACGATCAGCACCATGAAGAGGAATGGCGTTGAGGTACCCGTCGTTCTGAGTGTTATTGAGGGTACGCCTGCCGACACTTCCGGGCTTGTGGTCGGCGACCGGATCGTCGCGGTGGACGGAGACCCCACGCTCAACCGGAAACTGGAGGAGGTAGTGGATGTGCTGCGCGGGGAACCTGGCAATCGGGTCGTGATTACGATTGAAAGACCGGGCCGGTCGCGGACGTTTGACCAGGAGATTGTCAGGGCGCGTATTCGTGTGAAGAGCGTGGCGAGCATCGACGGAATCGAAGACGCCATCGGTTACATAGCGATGTCCGGTCTGATCGGCAGCCGGTTCTCGGAATCCACGCCCGATGAGCTGAAAGCCGCCGTCGAAGGGCTGAAATCGAAGAATACGAGCGGCATTATCCTGGACTTGCGGGGGAATCCAGGGGGGCTGCTGGCGCAGGCTGTCGCCGTTGCCGACGTATTTCTTGGCCCCGATCTGCTGGTTGTGACGACGCGGGGCCGCGTGGATTCACAAAATAAGGAGTACCGCACTGCGAAATCCTCCATGGTTAAGGATATACCCCTCGTGGTTCTGGTCAACGCCCACAGCGCCAGCGCCTCGGAGATTGTCGCGGGCGCAATTCAGGACTCGGACCGAGGGTTGATCCTCGGCACACCGACGTTCGGCAAGGGATCCGTTCAATCCTTTCAGCAAGTCAGCGATGAAAAGGCGCTGAAGTGGACAACGGCCCTTTACTACACCCCCAGCGGGCGCAGTATCCACAAAAACAGGCGGTTCGGACGGCTGGGCAACCTGGCGTTGAATGTCGGGGACTCACAGGTGCCTCTGTATCAGACGCTCGCGACGATTGCGGGGGAAGAGAGCCGGGAGGACGCGATCACGCGGCTTTTCGAACAGTTCGATCTGGAATCCACAAAGCAGGCGGAGCAGCTGTTTGAGATGGAACTGGGGCAGATGGTGGGAATGGCGTTGAGAGAGGACCGTGTCGCCAACGAAGCCTCGGACTCGGCCAGGGTCTTTAAGACTGCCGGCGGGCGCACTGTCTACGGCGGAGGTGGAATCACGCCCGACGTGGTGGTGAAGCCGAAGCGCAGACCGAGACTGATACTCGAAATGTACAGGGCCGGGTTGTTTTTCGACTTTGCCGTAGAATACGCCGCGCGGAACGCATTTCCCCGGAACCCGGAAAGCTATGACGTGGGGGAAAAGGAAATCGCCGCGTTCCGGGCATTTCTCGCGGACTCGTCGAAAATTGGAAATTTCAGGCGTTACCGCACGCCGGCTGAAAACGAACTGGAGAATCTGAACCGGGCGCTGGCCGACGCGGGCCTGGACTCGGAAGCGGACCGGGCGTTAGACGTCCTGCGGAACGTCGTTGAAGCGGAGCGGGAAACGGAATTCGAAAAGGCGGAACCGTTTATCCGGCTGGAGATCGGAAGGGAGCTGGGAAACCGGGTCTGGGGAAAGAAGGGGCGCATTCTGGCCCGGCTGAAAGGCGATGAGCAGTTTCGCGAGGCCGTTCGAATTCTCAGAGACCCGGAACGGTACAGAGAGAGCATGAAGCTGGCGCTTGCCGGCGATGGCGGGCCTTGAACGCGAAACCACGAAACGTGGGCGGAGGTCATGGAAGACGCAAACTGTGAACGGGACGATCTCTACGAACAGGTGCTCGAACACGCGCGTCGCGAAATAGATGCCACGGCCTCCCAGGTCGAGGAACTGAGACGTGCGCTCGGCTTGCTCGAAGCTCGTGTTGAGGCGGCGAAAGCCGTCTACGAAGCCGCTGCCGCTCGCCTGAATCTGCAGGATGAATCGGACGGCCAGGGTCTTTCTGTATCGGAAACGCTGTCATCCGTTCAGGCGCTTCTCTCAGATGACGAATCCGCGCCGCCGCCGCGCGGCCCGCGGAATCACCTGCAGGCCGGGTCGGAGACGCGGCAACAGGCCGGGGAGGAGGGCGACACGCCCGGATCCTGGCGGCGATTGCAGATCGGCGGATCCGCCCTGGTGTGGAAGAGAGTCAGGAAGCCGAAACGGCGGCAGAGCCGGAGCGGGGGCAGGGCTTCCTGAACATTCGCACACCTGTTACTGTCCTTGAAGAATCACGAAGATTGTCCGCGTCCGATGTAGATGGGCCGTTCCATTACCACATCAGGTCGGGTGATTGACATGGGAATCTGTGCAGAGGAAGAAACGATTCAGGTGACCGACGCGAAAGAGCGAAGCCTCTGTATTGACAGAATGACGCCCGGTGGCGGCCTGTATACGGATGTGCAGCGTACGGTGCATCCCAGATCCAACAGCCCATGGCGGGTGTCGCCGGAACCCTTCTGGATGCCGCCTCGGGTGATAGACCATCTGGAACGGCTGGGCGCCCATTTGTACGATTTCTATAAGGCCTGCAACCTTCTGTATTCTCAGAGTGTCCGGAAGATCCAGCCGGAGTGGGTGGCGGAATACCTGAACCAGGGGAAGCCGGAAACCGTAATCGGATACGGCCGGATGAACCGTTTCAAACAGCATCTGCCGCTGGTGATCCGGCCGGACCTGATTCCGACGCCCGGAGGGACGATCGCTTCGGAATTGGACTCGGTGCCGGGGGGTATCGGGTTCACTGCCAGCCTGGCGGAGCGGTACGGCCGGTTCGGATATGATATTGTGGGTGGCGCCGATGGTATGGTGAACGGATTCATGGGGATGGTGCGTTCGGTTGCCGGGATCGGTGAGCCGGTGCTGGGCATTGTGGTTTCAGAGGAATCTTCGGGGTACCGCCCCGAAATGACCTGGCTGGGGGAAGCCCTGAATCGGGCGGGACTGGAAGCCTATGTTGTGCACCCTGAAGAGGTTGTTTTCAGCGAAGCCGGACTGTTCGTGAACGGCGCAGGCGGAAGACGGCAGATCGACGTGCTCTATCGGTTTTTCGAATTGTTCGACCTGAAAAACATACCGAAGATGGATTTGATTTTATATGCGATTCGAAAGGGAACGGTTAAAGCAACGCCACCAATGAAAGCCCAGCTGGAAGAGAAAATGCTGATGGCCCTGTTCCACCATCCCCTCTTGCGTTCGTTCTGGCGTCGCGAGCTTGGAGAAGAAGGGGTGGAGTTCCTCATGCAGACCTTTCCAAAGACGTGGATTCTGGACCCGCGCCCCCTGCCGCCGCACGCCGTTATTCCCGGGTTGAGCGTGGACGGCCGACGTTTCGGAGACTGGCAGGAACTTGGCTCCCTGGGACAGAAACATCGCCGCTTTGTGATCAAGCCGTCCGGTTTCTCGGACCAGGCCTGGGGCAGCCGCGGCGTAGCCGTCGGCCACGACATGTCGGAGTCGGACTGGCAGTCCACTATCGAGTCCGCGCTTGCCGACTTTCCCGGGTCGCCCCACATCTTGCAGGAGTTTCACACGGGTTCCCGCTTCTCGGTGGCGTACTACGATTTCGAGACGGATCGCATGATGCGTCTCAAGGGGCGCGTACGCATCCAGCCCTATTATTTCGTAATCGAGGGCCGGCCTGTCCTGTCGGGCGTGCAGGCCACGGTTTGTCCGCCGGACAAGAAAGTACTGCACGGGATGGTCGATGCGGTGGTGATGCCGGGAGGGGTGGAGGATCGCCAGTGACGTCGCCAGTGGAACGACATATGAGTGAAGACGACAGGTCGGGCCTTTTGCAGGCCGAAGAGAAACTGCGCCGGCTCGAGGAACTCCTCGGGCGGATGGGGAGTGTGGTCGTGGCGTTCTCCGGGGGCGTGGACAGCACGTTTCTGGCGGCGGCGGCGCACAGGGTGCTGGGTACGAAGGCGCTTGCGGTGACGGCGGTTTCGGCCAGCTACGCCGCCGGCGAACTCGAGAACGCACGTGCGCTCGCGGAACGGATCGGCATTTCAATGGAAGTGGTGCACACCCGGGAGATGGAGAATCCGGACTACGTAAAGAACGAGCCCGACCGATGCTATCATTGCAAGACGGCGCTTGCCGACAAGCTGGATGAAGTCATCAAAAAGTATGGGGGACGGTATCGATTTCTGGTTTACGGCGCAATCGCGGACGATGTGGGTGACTTCAGGCCGGGCATGAAGGCTGCGCGGGACCGGGGCGTGCGGGCTCCGATGGTGGAGGTGGGCCTGACAAAGGTGGATATTCGCCTGTTGTCCAGAAACTGGGAATTGCCTACCTGGGATCGCCCGGCGTCGGCCTGCCTGTCGTCCCGCATTTCCTATGGTACCCCGGTGACCGCGGAAGCGCTGTCGATGGTTGACCGGGCCGAAGCATATCTCAAGACGCTGGGATTCAGCCTGGTCCGGGTACGGCACCATGACGACATCGCCCGCATTGAAGTTTCACCTGAGGAGATCGGCCGATTTTTCCTGGACGGACTCGTCGACCGGGTCGTGGCGCGCCTGAAGGAAATCGGATATCGATACGTCACGCTGGATATGCAGGGATACCGCAGCGGGAGTTTGAACGAGACGTTTCTCAACATTCAGCGCAAGTGAACATCGGCGCGCAGGGTTGACCTCAATTCTAAAAAAGACTACAGTCAAATTGGCCACGAAAAGCCTGAATGCGGGTAGAGGGTAGAGGGAAGACGGTAGAAGAAACCCTTGCCCGATACTTTATTCCTTCTTGCCTCCGGCAGGAGAAGAGACTCCACAAGGCAGGATATCTCTCCCGTCTCCCGTCTCCCGTCTACCCGCTTCCGAGGGGATGGGAGGAGAGGTCACGAACGCGTCCAGCGACCTGGTGTATCCTGGTAATCCGCCTTCTAATCGCCTTTATTAACTGGCACATATTCGAATTAACGTCCACGAAAACTTACGAATCAAGGTTGAAGGCTCATACTGGATCTGAACAGTGGCACTCCTCGAAATAAAGAAATTCGGCTGCCCGACACTCAGAAGGAGGGCGCGGCGGGTTGAAGCGATTACGGCAGATGTGCGCACCCTCGTGGACGATATGTTCGAGACAATGTACGCTGCGGAGGGGATAGGGCTGGCGGCGCCACAGGTTGGCGTAAGTCTGTGTGTGGTGGTCCTGGACGTCAGCCCCGGCGATCCGGAGGCCGAGGCAACGGTTTTAATCAACCCGGAGCTGAGCCAGGGTGAGGGCGAGGTCGTCGGAGAGGAGGGGTGCCTGAGCCTGCCGGGCGTTGTGGGAGACGTCAAACGCCGGGCGCAGGTCCGGGTCGACGCCCTGGACAGGGACGGAAACGCCTTCAGCGCGGTGATGTCGGATATTTCGGCCCGCGCTGTTCAGCACGAGGTCGACCACCTGAACGGCGTTCTGGTGACGGATCATTTCAGCGCAATCAAACGGAACCTCCTGCGCAGCCAACTCGTTGCGCTGAAACGCGAAGGCAGCCGCCAGAGGCGTGGGCTGATCCATGTGGATCCGGTCCCCGCGGACAGTTCGAAAGCCCCCACGTGAACCAGCGCATTGATCTGCATCTGCACTCGACTTGCTCCGACGGGACATCCACACCCAGGGAAGTCGTTCGCCGGGCCGCGGAAGCCCGACTCAGCGTGATCAGCCTGACGGATCACGACTCGACTGAGGGTGTTGCGGAGGCGCAGGACGAAGGCGCCCGGCTGGGCGTCGACGTGGTGCCGGGAACCGAGCTGAGCGCAAGGAACGACGGCACCGACGTGCATATTCTGGGGTACTTCATCGACCCGGATCACCCGGATCTGATCTCGTGGCTCGACACGTTTCGACAGGCCAGGTTGCAGCGGGCCGAACGAATCGTGAGCAAGCTGAATCGCATGGGGTTGCGCGTGCCCCTCGAGCAGGTTCTGGCCAGGGCGGGACCCGGCGCGATAGGACGACCGCATATTGCCGATGTGATGGTGGAAGAAGGCCTGGTTTTTTCGGTCGACGAAGCGTTCCATAAATACCTCGGGTATTCGAAGCCGGCTTATGTCGCCAAATACTCGCAGTCGCCCGCCCGGGCCATCCAGGTGATCAGGGCCGCCGGCGGGCTGGCGTGCCTCGCCCACCCCGGGTTGTATCGGCGGGACGACCTGATTCCGGACATGGTATCCGCCGGGCTGGACGGTATCGAGGTGCGGCACACCAAGCACAATGCCTCGCAGGTCGCCAGATACTCGAATATTGCAGCGGAGAACAACCTCCTGCGCACCGGAGGCTCCGATTGCCATGGCGACGGCAGGGGAAATCCGATAATCGGAACCGTGGATGTGCCGATGTCCTACGTGGAGGCGATGAGGGAACGCCTGAAATCCGGAGGAAACTGAGTTTGCTTTGCGGCGACCTGGGCAGTGCGTTCGCCTGGTGCATACGTCGCCGGAATCACGACGACTGAGTCTGGATGGTGCAATCCGATGCTGCCGGACAGGGCTTTTTTCGACGAAAACCGGGCCGATCTCTATTTTTCAAACACTCGCGAGGTGCTGTCGCGGGAGGGGATCGATCCGGTTGTTACGATGGAGGTGTTTCCCAACGGGCACGGTACGCTTTGCGGCATGACCGAGGTGCTCGAGAATCTGGCTGAAGTCTTGTCCGAGGATGCGTCCGTCCTGGCGCTGGGCGAGGGTCAGCCGATGACCCGAAAGGAAGTCGTACTCCGGATTGAGGCGCGTTACAGCAGCTTTGGCGTCTATGAGACCGCCTATCTCGGTACGCTTGCCCAGAAGAGCGGCTGGGCGACGGCGGCGCGGGCCTGCGTGGAGGCAGCGGCGGGTGTTCCGGTTGCGCCACACCGGCGGGGGCGCGGCTGGCAGGCCACGAGCCGACGGGCACCATGCCTCATGCGCTGATGTTGATCATGGGTGACACGCTGACGGCGGCCCGGGCCTTCGACCGACACATGCCGGAATCGATCCGGCGCATCGTGCTGGTGGACACGTTTATGGACGAGATGGAGGAGAGTGTGCGGTTGGCGCGGAAGATGGGTGGACGGCTGTTGGGCGTGCGCCTGGACACACCCTCTGAGCTGGGCGGTGTGACGCCCGATCTTGTGTGTCGGGTTCGAAGCGGGCTGGATCGCGCGGGGCATCGGGAGGTGAAGATCTACGTGAGCGGCGGAATGACGCCGGAACGCATCCGGGAGTTCGTGGCGGCAGGTTCCGCAGTGGACGGGTTCGGCGTGGGCAGCGCAATTAGCGGCGCCTCTCCCATCGATTTTACGTCCGATATCAAGGCCGTCGGAAGGCGGTCGGTGGCGAAGCGGGGGCGTAAGCCGGGGTTGACGGAGAATACCAGGCTCAGAAGAGTGCATTGACGAAACACGCCCTCCGCCGGCGGCATCTCCGACATGAGAAGCTGTTTTAAAAACCCCGGTGAGTCCCGCGCGCGCGAAGCCCGCTTGCGGTTTTAAGACAGCTTCTGTAAGACGTGGAGAAGGAATATGGAGGTCAAGGTCCTGTTTTTCGCGTCGTGCAGGGATCTGGTCGGGACGCCGGAGGCGTCTGTTTCGCTGCCCGAGCGGGCCAGCGTCGCCGACCTGCTGGCGCGGTTGGCGGAGGACCATCCCCGGTTGCAGGAAATGGAAGGCAGTCTGATGGTATCGGTCAACCAGACGTACGTGGATCGAACCCGGTGGCTCAGTGACGGGGACGAGGTGGCGTTCATCCCGCCGGTAAGCGGGGGAGCATCGGCCGACGGCATCGCACGAGACGGGTCGGGGGAAGGAAGAACCCATGTCCGGTGATCTGTACCGCATTCAGGAAGGACCCATTTTGGCCGACGCGCTGCACGACGCCGTGCTGAGAGATTCGGATGGCGCGGTGGCGACCTTCGCGGGGGTGGTGCGAGACCATTCGATGGGGCGTCGGACCAGCTATCTGGTGTACGATGCCTACAGGGAAATGGCGGAAAAGAAAATGGAGGAGATCGGCCGGGAGGTGAAGGGAAAGTGGGAGGTGGACCGGGTGGGCATGCTGCATCGGGTGGGGCGATTGGAGATCGGAGAGACCAGCGTGCTGATTGCGATTTCCGCGCCGCACCGCAAGGCGGCCCTGGAAGCCTGTCATTACGCGATCGACCGGCTGAAGGAAACCGTGCCTATCTGGAAAAAGGAGGTATGGACGGACGGCGAAGAATGGATTGAAGGCGATCCGTCGGCGCCTCAGAAGGCAGCCGGAAGAGCTTAACGGCGGCGATGTCAATTCACGGATGTATCGTTTTTGCAGGGGCGGTTCGCGAACCGCCCTTTCTTTAGCGTACAGCGGGCAGGTCCGGCCCCGCGCCGAGCGGCGCAGTTCTTTTTTCTCCTTTTTCGGCGAAAAAGAAAAAGGACGAAGAAAAAATGAAATTAATAAAAAAGACTGAGAGAAATGACCTTACAGTCCCGGAAGGGAACCCGATATTTGCCTTTGAAGAATATCCCGCGCCTTCGCTATCTGTCGGGAATCATCCTGGCCCTGTGCGCCGCGTCGCTTCTGACCAGTCCACTTGCGATCGATCGGGCTGCCGCCCGGCAGGCGTCGCCGGATCGTCGAGCGTCATCACAGGCGGACTCGACCGCCGGGCAGGAGCCTCGACAGTATACGTTCCGCGTCATAAACACGTATCCCCACGATCACGGCGCGTTTACCCAGGGGCTTGTCTATGAGGACGGTTTCCTGTACGAGGGAACGGGGTTATACGGCCGGTCCTCGTTGCGCAAGGTCGTGCTGGAAACCGGCGAAGTCACCCGGATTCAGCCGCTGGAATCCCATTATTTCGGCGAAGGGATTACGATTTTCGGCAATCACATCATTCAATTGACCTGGGTGGCGCGGACCGGATTTGTCTACAACAGGGAGACATTCGAACGCCTGCGGTCGTTCACCTATTCATCCGAGGGGTGGGGGATCACGCACGACGGCCGGCGGTTGATCGTGAGCGACGGGACGCCGACGCTGTATTTCAGAGATTCCGACACGTTCGAGGAGGTGGGGCGGGTGGAAGTCCGGGACAACTTGGGGCCGGTGACCCGGCTCAATGAACTGGAATACGTAGACGGTGAAATCTACGCCAATGTCTGGGAATCGGACCTGATTGCGAGAATCGATCCGGAGTCCGGCAGGGTGGTGGGCTGGATCGACCTGGCGGGATTGATGCCCGGAAGGGAACGACTCGGTGCGGATGCCGCGCTGAACGGAATTGCGTATGACGGGTATGGGAAGCGCCTGTTCGTGACAGGAAAACGATGGCCGAAGCTGTTCGAGATTGAAGTGGTGCCCGGAAAAGAGTGATTCGGAAGGACAAGGCCCGGGACCCCGGGGCCCTGCCCGGGAAATTGGAGGCGCGGCGCAAGCCGTGCCTCATTTGTTGTGGCGCCATTTGAGGAGCGTGCCGATGTCCATCAGATACGTGAGGTCTGATTTGTCGCGATCCGGGCGATCCCTGAGGGATTCGATCCTCACGGTGGTGGATCGGCAGAGCCCATTGAAGATATTCGCGGGTACTTCGATGCGGTTGTGGGTCTTGTAGAAGGCGCGAACGAGTTCGGAACGTGCTGGGCCCGTGGTTCCCGCGGGGTTGCCCGCGCTGTCGATGTGGAAATTCCGGTCGTATTCCCAGCCAGCGAAATAGTCCCCGGTGGCCGCCTGAAGGAACGTGGCGAAATTGAGGGCTGCACAGAGCCGGTCCCTGAGTGGATCGGAAAAGGGATGATCGAAGGGGAGGACGTCGTATAGCGAGGCGAGGCCGTTCGCGGTTATGGACTGATAGCCGATATGGAAGTTGTGACCCGGCCAGCCGCCCCGGGGCACTTGCGCGAAGAAGACGCCGCCGCGCGTTCGCCAGATGGCCGTCTCCAGGTAACTTTCTTCTCCGGTGAACGCGTACAGCAGGGATAGAAACCAGAGCGCGAATGCATCGTAGTTGTTGTTTCCGGTAAAGGGACAGGTCGTCGTCCAGTCCGCGGCCCGTCGAACGGCGTCGAGGTATTCCTCCTCTCCGGTAACCCGAAAGCCCTCCGCCAGGGCCAGGCCCGCCCAGCCCGTATCGTAGAAGTTGTCGCGCTGGTTCATCACGCCACCGGGAACGCCCTTGTACCACCAGCGGAAGGCGCCGTTCTCGTTCTGCTCCGCAAGGAGATAGTCCAGGCCGCCGACAGCCAGCTTCCGGTACTGCTCGTCGCCCAGCGCTTCGTAGCCGTACAGATAACCCAGGATGACGTTCGAGGGCCAGCGGTACGCGGGCTTCTCCGCATCCGGGACCGTACCCCAGCCGCCATCCGGGTTGCGGCACGCTTCACACTCGGTATGCGCCGTCCGGAACGCCGCATCCAGCGTTTCGGCGTCTGTCGCGCCGAAGGCGAAGTTCGCATCGATAATGCGGTCGCGAGGCGCAACCGGAAAGCCGTCGTCCAGGCGGCGGCCGGGTACGACCACGTCAAACGACTCGGTGACGATGGCTCTGAAGTTCTGCGCCCTGGAAAGTACCTGCGCCGTGATGAGATATGTTCCCGGCTGATAATCGGTTTCAAGGCCGCAGTCGAACCGGAGAACCGCGTGCCTGGCGTCCAGATCCCGGTTGACCTCTCCGGATGCGTACCGCGTTGCGCCGAGGGGATCGTTGATCGCGAGCCGGGCCTGGACCGTCTGTTCGTCCATCCCCATCACGTGGAGGTCGATGGAGATCCGCTGGCCGGGAACGAAGCCGAAGCTCTTGTCGGGAATGGAAATGAGGAGACAGGGGTCCGGCATCTCGCAAAGTCCTTTTCGCGGGCAGGGAAGTCGTCGCCCTGCAGACGCTTCAACGGGTCCCGGCTATCGTGTTGCCGGGATAACGGGCAGGACGATATGGGATGGATAATGTCTCGAGTGATGGACGGTCTGATGGGCTTGCCGCATTTCGGTCTCGCTACCCAGGGAGCCGCCCGTGTTCAGATTACGGTCGAACCGGGGGAAGTTCGACGACGAGATTTCGAGGCGCACACGGTGGCCCTTCTTGAAGACGTTTCCCGTGACACCCAGGTCGATTTCACAGGCGTACACGTTGCCGGGTTCGAGCAACAACGGGCGGGTAAAGCCCTCTCGAAAACGGGCCCTCAGGATGCCGTCGCAGAGGTTCATGGCGTACCCCGATGGTGACACGTCCACCAGCTTGGCGGTCCAGTCCGTGTCCGTGCAGTCTGTCGCGGCGTAGAGGACGACCTTGACGGGACCGGTGACTTCCAGGTCCGTTTCCATTGGGTCGCTGGTATAGCAGAGCACGTCGCTCCGCATTTCCACCGGGCGCTGGTCCTGCGGACCCCAGGGGACGATATGGGGTGAGCAGCAGTTGTTTCCGCCCATGGTCGGCGCCGGGTATCGCGGATCGTAGGTGTAGTGATCGGGGTGTTCCTCGCCCGGCGGATCCGTCGAGAGGCAGCCGTCGCCGAGCAGCGTGTTGGCCCGGCCGGCCGAATGCAGATGCCATTTCTCCCACCGGGTCCGGGCCAGCGGCCACTCGTTTTCGTCCCGCCACCGGTTGACCCCCATGATGAAGAGACTCAGCGGCGGTTCGTCTACCACGCCGTTGTCGATGCCTTTGAGCCAGTAGTCGAACCAGCGCTGTTCGAGGCTCTCCAGATCCACCATGGAAGGCGCCCCGAAGTCCACGTCGCCGGTCTTTGGCGACGTGCTGAGGGCGTGCGGCCACGGACCCACGATGAGTTTGCTTTTCTTCGCTTCTTCCGAGCCGCCATTGTGACGAAGGCCGTTGTAGTTGCTGAAAGTCTGGGCGGCGTAGAGGTCGTACCAGCCGCCCATGTTGAACGCGGGCGCAATCATATCGGCCCAGCGGGTCTCGTCGTTGAATTCCTCCCAGTAATCGTCGTAGGCGTCGTGTTCGACCCAGTCTTTCCAGAAGTCGACGTCGCGGCCAGCGTTTTCGTCCATTTGGTTGACAGGCAGCGCCCGGAAGGCTTCGGTCCAGTTGTGAAACTCGATGGTCTGGCCGGTGCGGGCGTTGGTGCGCATGCCCCAGGTGAGCATGACGTTGAGCTGGAATGCGCCGCCGGGGTGGACGAGTCCGGTGTAGTAGTCGGCGCAGATGACCCGCGGCGTCATACACTTGAGAAAACGGCTGCCATGCGGCGCGCTGCGCCACTGAACAGCGCCGCCGTAGGAACTTCCGGCCATTCCTATCCTGCCGCTGCACCACTCCCGATTCCCGATCCACTCCTGTGTATCGTACCCGTCTTCACCTTCACGAAACGCGTAATAGGCGCCCTCGGAGTCCCAGCGTCCGCGGCAGTCCTGAAGAACGCATGCGTATCCGTTATTGGCCAGCCGCCTGGCTTTTTCGACCATCCCGTCGGCGTTATTGCTGTACGGCGTGCGCATCAGGACCGTGGGGAATGTTCCGTGGGCGCGCGGCAGGTAGATGTCCGCCGAGAGGTTGATCCCGTCGCGCATGGGGACCTTCACGTCAAGTCGCATGTCTACGTCGTAGTTGGGCAACATTGGTTTCCTTCCGTGCAGGGTTAACCGATTGAGATCAGCCCATAAGCATCTTTGTGATGTGTTTTGCTAAGGATTCCTTGATTTCCCTATGGCGTGGAACAGGCTGAGAGACCCTGGTATTCGGATTCTGATACCAGTCGTGCCTTGATCCATGACGTATAAATACGCACCCCATCTCCTTGAGTTTATTTATCAAGTCTCGTCTCTTCATGATACCTGTAGCTCGGCAACCCGGCGCACGCAGGGAATGGCGCCGCCCGTGAGTTCGTTGTAAATGTCGATGAGGTTCTCCTTCAGCTCTTCAATGGTTTTACCTTGTGTCCAGTAATCGGGAAATTCTTCGAGATACCCCAAAAACACGGTACCGTCCTGCCAGTAGATGTACTTTTCCATTTCCGTAACCTTCCTCCATTCCACGGCATCGGGTGTTTCATTGTGGCGCAATAGAAAAACTAACCTTGATTCGACAGTTTTTACCGCAGGGTCACGACGTTATGACGCACGCCGTTTTGCACCGGTACCTTTTGCGCTTTTTGTGGCCAATTCGCCTTTTGTCTTTTTTCGAATTGAGGCTACACCAGCACCGGGCCATTCGTGTCGGACCAGTCCATCCTGATCCGATCCACCTCACCGTCGGGATGGACAATTCGCACGTTCCAGACGTCGCCGCGGCGGGTGATCCTCGACGTGACGCCCGCGCTGACGCCGTCCGTGAAGGGCACGAGGGCGTAGCCTGTACGGAAGGGCAGCGACGTCCGTTTCCTGTAGATGACGACGGGCGCGGGAACGTCCTGCTCGCCGATGGCAAGCCATCCCTGTACCGGATCGTTCCGGCCGCAGACGATGCGGGGCGTCATTCTGACGAGGGGTAGGACTTCCAGGTTTGGCGGATGCATGCGCCCGGTCCGGACGGCGCGGCTTTCCGGGTCGATCAGCACGCGGTAGGGCATGAAGTGGAAGAGCGCCTCGTAAGTGCGGCGGCCTTCACCCGTGAGTTCGTCGAAGATGAGAAAGTAATCCGGCTTGACGAACATGACGATCCGGCGGTGAGAGACGGACGCGTCCAACCCGGCATACCCGGCGTCGTACGTGGCGATGGCCACGTCGGAGCGCTCGTCGGAGCGCCAGACCGTTTTGTCGCGGGCGGATTCAACCCATTCCGCGACGGTGCGGGCCCCGCGGTTCTGTCCGCAGCCGTCCACCAGGACCGTGTTGTGCGCTTCGGTTGTCTTATAGAACGAGGTCCATGCGTTCGGATAGTACGAGGCGATTCCGGGGTCCACGATGAAGGGCAGACCGTGGGCGTGGAGGTCGAAAGAGAGCATATCTTCGTGCTGGTGGAATCGGCCGTACGGACCTCCTTCGAACAGGAGGTAGCGGGCGTCGCGGTCCCATCCGCTGCGCATCACGAAGTACCCGGAGTCCCGGTGGGCGATGGATGTATATTCCGGCGGGCTGCCCTCTTCTCCCTCGGTGCCGATCCAGGTGGCGGATTCGCTGTCGAGAATGGCGCCCGGTCCCGCGAGCGCGCCGCCGAATTTTCCGTCCAGGCTGCCAGCGTCGGAAATGGAGGGAAAGGTGAAATCGGGCCGGTTGACGGAGACGCACCAGTCGTACATGCGCCGGATGCCGGTTTCCAGATCAGGATCCAGGGACCGGCCGAACTTTCCTGCCACTTTATATGCATCCAGGAACCAGGACGCGATCGAGATCTGATAACCCGGCGTGAGTTCGTATGAGGCGCCATCCGGAAAGACCTGGATGTCCATGTCGTCGATAAGCCGCTGGCAGGCGGCCTCGTACCAGGCTTTGGCGTCCTTGAATTCGGGAAAGGAGCAGGCTGTGGCGAGCAGAGACCTGCCTTCCGATATGGTTTTGTTGGAGGGCGGGAAGGATTCGAATTTCAGGAGGTAGACGGTATGTTCGTAGATGGATTTGAGCAGGTCCACGATGGTCCTGTCTTCGGTTTCAGGACAGTCGCAGAGTTCGGTGAACGCGTCGACCAGCGTGTTGAACGCCCGCATGCTCACGATCAGCGAATGCCCCCAGGCCAGGCCGCCCGCGCGGACGCCGAAGGGAACGGGCGTTTTGCGCATCCAGTCGCACAGGATGGACTCGATGCCTTTCGCGTATTTGGGGTCCCGGGTCTTTGCCCAGGCGCGTTCGAGGGCCTTGAAATAGTAGAACGCATGGATGATGATGGACCACTCGATATATCCGTAAGGGTTTGCGTCCCAGTCCACGCCGTCGGGCCAGTGGTGGTCCATGATGTAACCGGCGAGGATACGGTCCGCCTCTTCGATATTTGCATCGGACCCCGGATCGGATGTCGTGTGCCGCCTGTTGTACGTGCTGGAACGGAAATGCGACGCGATCGCCGAAAGCCGGGCTTCGGTGTCGGTTGCCCGCGCCGCGGCTTCGAGCCCCGGATGGTTCAGATCAATGGCGGCGATGAGGGCGTCGTCCGTCATTCGCGGCCCCGTGACGATGCGGCGCCGGACCAGGCGGATATTCCGGACGCGGCTTCCGGGCGGAACGCGGATATCGCCCGAGGACATATCGCCCCACCCCGCCGTCGGGATTCCGGCGGTATAAAAACACTCCGCGGGGAACCGGAACTCGCGCCAGCCCCGCCAGATGTTGCCGCCGCGAGGGGAGACGATGGCGTTGAACCAATAGCCGTCGTCCTGGCTCATACCTTCGGTGCGATGCCCCGAGGTGAGCGTGCATCGGATCTGGTCGTCCACACCTTCCGGCAGGAAGATTTCGGCGCGGATTTCGTTGGCCAGACCCCAGTCGCCGACATTCATCGGCAGACTGGCGCGTTCACTCTGCTCGGCGGTTGAGAGCGTCCATTCTGAGACAATTGCGTCGTCTTCGAACATGGTCAGGTCCATGTCGCCTCCTTTCGATTGTGGCAATTTACGAAATGGGGAATGGGGGTTCAAGAATCATCGCGCATGCCGTAGAGAGCCCCCTTCCGGTCTTGTCGCCGACCGCTTTAGCGCTTGCGGAATATGCGACCCCTGTATTTCTTATCAAAACCCCCGCTCAGTCACCGGGCGGGCGACTGGTAAACCGAAAGGTCTACCGCGTGGATTTGTTGTTGAATCCGTAGGGGCGACCGGCCGGTTGCCCCTACAAAAACCAGGAATCCGCGAATCGATATCGCCGTCGTGGGCGCCAATGTTGCATTTGTAGGGGCAACCCTTGTGGTTGCCCGCCTTGTCGCTGTTTCCGGTTTTCCCTTTGTGTCTTTGTGGCTTCGTGTGAGTCAGGCGTTTTTTGACTGGAGCGCTGATGGGTATTCGACTCGGAATCTGCGGCGCCGGAGCATTTGCGAACTCGTTCATCCCGCTGTTCAAGGCGCATCCGGACGTCGACCACCTGGTGCTGTGCGACCTGGACGCGGAGAAGCTGGCGGAAAAATCAGCGCAGTTCGGTGTGCCCGACACGTTTCCGTCGCTAGATGCGCTGTGCATTTCCGACGTGGACGCGATTGCGATCATTACGCAGCACCATCTGCACGGACCGCAGGCGGTCCAGGCGTTGCGAAGCGGCAAGCACGTGTATTCCGCGGTGCCGTCAGCCGTGACGCTGGATGAAATCTCCGATCTTGTGAAGGCGGTGGAAGAGACCGGGTTGATCTACATGATCGGGGAGACGAGTTATTATTATCCGTGCACGATCTATTGCCGGGATCGTTTTCAGAAGGGAGACTTCGGACATATCGTGTACGGAGAGGCGGAGTATTACCACGATTACTCGCACGGACTGTACGCGGTCGCGCAATGGCGGCATGGCGAGAAGTGGAAGCAGCTTTTCGGGTCCCCGCCGCTGCATTATCCCACGCATTCGACCAGCATGATCGTGTCCGTCACCGGGGCGCACGCCACGCACGTGAGCGGAATGGGCTTCGTGGACCGCCACGAGGACAATCTGTATGCGAGCGAAGACAATGTCTGGAAGAACCCGTTCAGCAACCAGACCATGTTGTGCAGGATGTCGGACGGGAGTATGGCGCGGTTCAACGAATTCAGGAGGATCGGACATCCGGGCACGGTGGGGATGAGCCTGTATGGAACGGACGCCGGATACGAGGAGCAGGTGCGAGGACAGGTGTGGATCACCAAGGACCGGAAAACGTGCATGGATCTGACTGCGGAATTGTCCTGTGAAGGCGTTCCGGCCGCTCCGGCCGACGATCCGATGGGCGCGGTAACGGGGGACGACGGCACGCACCAGGGGGTGTCTCCGGTGCATCCCGTGCATCTGCTGCCGAGGGAGTTCATCGGCCTGGGGAACGGGCACAAGGGAGCGCACCAGTTCCTCGTGCACGATTTCGTGACGGCGTGTGTGACGGGGGAAACGCCGCCCAACAACGTCTGGCAGGCGGCGCGGTACCTGGTTCCGGGGCTGGTGGCGCACGAGTCCGCGATGAGCGGCGGCGCGCAAATGGAAGTGCCGGATTTCGGGGACGGGTCCGGAATAACCTGAGAGAAAAGGCGCGAAACGCGGGACGTGTAAGGGATTGAATAAGGCGCACGTTCGTTTTTGCCTGGCCGTACATTCGGGAGACACGATATGATTAAACGAGTATCTGGAGAGGGATGGGCGTTTGTATCCGACGACGTGCCTGACTCTGACATGGAACCTCTGGTCTCGCGCGCGCCGGAGGAGCAGCAGATCCGGATTCGGCTGGAGAAACGGAAGCGCGGCAAGGTCGTAACGCTGGCAGAGGGTCTCGTGCTTGTGAAGGGGGATATGAAGGACCTGGCGCGCGCCTTGAGAGCGGCCTGCGGAACGGGAGGGACGATTCGGGGGGAGGCGATCGAGTTGCAGGGAGATTGCCGGCAAAGGGCCCGTGACTGGCTGGTGGAAAACGGCTGGGGGGTTCGATGACCAGCCAGTGTGCCGATCACTGACTGGTAACAGCGAAATACACATCGAGGAGGATTAACCATGTCCACTGTAGATTGCGACGCGCTGATCCTGGGCGGCGGACACAACGGGCTGGTTGCGGCGTCCTATCTGGCGGATGCGGGAATGGACGTGCTGTTGCTGGAACGCAGGGACCTCCTGGGCGGCGCCTGTGCAACCGAGGAACTCTTTCCGGGCTACCGTTTTTCGTCCTGCTCCTACATCTGCCACCTGCTGCAGGACAAGGTGATCGACGAGTTAGCCCTGCGGGAGCACGGGTTCGACGTCTTTCACCTGGACCCTTCCCGGTTCCAGCCCTTCCCCGACGGCTCAGCGCTCCGCCTCTGGGACGACCTGGAACGCAGCCAGGAGGAGCTTGCCCGATTCTCGCGGAAGGACGCGGAGGCCTATCCGGAATGGCTCGCTTTCTGGGAACGGGCAGCAAACATCATCTACCCGTATTTCCTGACGCCGCCGCCTACACTGGGCGCGATCGCCTCTCGGCTCGAGGGCACGCCCGATGAGGGGTTTCTGGACCGCCTGCTCACGACCGGCATGACCGACCTGGTGACGGAGTTCTTCGAATCCGACGAAGCCCAGGGCGCATTCATCCAGGCGCAGGACGCGGGAGACCCGGCGGCGCCGGGCAGCGCGTGGTGTTACGCGTACATCAAATGCGGTGCGTTCGGCCGGCCGGAGAACGTGGGTATCGTCAAGGGCGGGATGGGCGGAATTGCCAATGCCCTCGCCAGGGCGGCGAGGTCTCGCGGCGCGGTTCTGCAGACGGGAGCGGAAGTCACGCGGATCCTGCTTGAAGAGGGACGGGCATGCGGCGCGGCGCTGGCCGACGGGACGGAGATCCGCAGCCGGATTGTGGTTTCCAACGCCGATCCCAAGCGTACGTTTCTGAAGTTGCTGCCGCCCGGGGCGCTGGACGCACGATTCCTTGTCAAGGCGAATCGTCTGAAGACCAGGACGGCCTACCTGAAGTTCCACGCGGCGCTCTCCGGCCTTCCGGACTTCGCGAGGGGCGAATCCGGATTCGATCCGCGCTGGGTGGCTGAAATCAAGATCTGTCCGTCCATCGACTACTTCGTCCGCGCCTGGGACGACGCCAGGCGTGGGGATCCCGCGACTGAACCCGTCCTGGAAGTGCAGATTCCATCTGTCTACGACGACACGATGGCGCCCCCCGGCCACCACGTCATGTCCGTCTGGGCCCTCTATGCGCCCGTGCGCCCGCGCGACGGCACATGGGACGAGAGACGCGAAGAGGTGGGTGAACGCATGATCGATTCACTGTCCATCTATGCGCCGAACCTCAGGGACATTCTGGTGGACTGGTCGCTGTTCACACCCTATGACCTGGAGGAAAGGGTGGGCCTCACGGACGGCAATATCCGGCACCTTGACATCGTGCCGGACCAGTTCCTGGCGCAACGCCCCCTCGGCGGTTGGTCGCGCTACACGACCCCTGTCCGGAATCTGTATCTCTGCGGCGCGGGAACGCATCCGGGCGGCGAGGTGACCGGCGCCCCGGGGCACAACGCCGCGAAGGCCATCCTGGAGGATTGGGGTTAAGATAAGTACTCGCCAATCCGTCTACCTGGCGGCATGTGGGAGATCAGAACCGGAGGGTGAATACGGTTCCTTCATCGGGCGTGGATTGAACGCTGATGGCGCCGCGATGCTGGCGCATGATCTGCCGGCAAAGCGATAGCCCGATGCCCGATCCCTCCTGTCTTGTCGTGAAGAAGGGGATGAAGATGCGGTCCTGCACCTCGTCGAGGATGCCAGGGCCGTTATCCTGTACGCGGATGAGAACGCGCCCCCTTCGGTCCAGGGCCGCGTTAAGGTCGATACGTGGCTGATCCCGCCCGGCCAGGGCTTCCGCCGCGTTCCTCACGAGATTGATGAGCGCCTGCTCCACGAGGTTGGGGTCGGCGGTGACTTCCAGGGTCTCGGGTTCGACCCCCGTGCGCAGGGCGATGCCTGCGGTTTCGCATTCCGGATTCATGAGGGACGCAACGCGGTCGAAGAGTCCGGCGACGGGACAGATCTGGAAGTCGGGCCGGGGTATCCGCGTGAGTTGGCGGTAGGTGTCCACGAACTGCTGCAGGCCGTCGCTACGCGACTGTATGGTCTTGAGCGCGGCGCTCACGTCTGCCGCCGTCTGCTGATCGAGCGGGGACTGTCGACCGGATTCCGGAAAGTGGCCGCGTACCGTGGAGGCCAGGGACGAAATGGGCGTGATCGAATTCATGATTTCGTGGATGAGCACCCGAATGAGTTTCTGCCACGCCTCCATTTCCTGCTCTTCGAGTTCGCTCTGGATGTCCTGCACCGACGCCAGGATGAACGATTCGCCTCGCATACGAATCTCGGTGGCGTGGATGATGATCTGAAGGAGTTCGTCCTCGTCCTGAACCTTGACCAGGGTCCTGTCGCCCGGTCCCAGCGCGAGAAGCGTTTCGGAAAGGGTCTCGCTCACCGGCTCGAGTTCCCGCACGTTGTGGATGTGGGGTCGGCGAAGCAGGCGCTGGGCAGCGGTATTCATCAGCTCGATGCGTCCGTCAGATCCATAACAGACCAGGCCAACCCCCACGTGCTGGACCACGGTCTGCAGGTATTGGAAGTTCTCCTCTTTTTCCGCGCGCGTCCTCCGGAAAGCGTTCAGCACGTCGTTGAACGCTTCTTTCAGATCGTCGAAAGCGGACCCGAGTCCGCGGCCGCTGAAGGACTGGGAGAAGTCTTCGTACCGGATGGCCTGAAGGAACCGCGTCAGATCCCGATTGGTGCGTTCCACGTAGTGGATGAGGGCGTAGGCCTGGTAGAGCGTGATGCCGGCCAGGATGAGGACGGTGGTGTAGTAGGTTGTCTGGAAGAGGACGTACACAAGGGCGCAGATGGTGGCGCACAGAAAGGCCACCCGCACGATGCAGAGCGTCCGGAAGTGTCTATAGACCATATTTTTCCAGCCTGCGGTAGAGTGCGCTGCGCGTGATGCCCAGTTCCCGGGCCGTGTGGCTGATGTTTCCCTCGTGCTTCTCGATGGCCTTGCGGATGGCGGTCTTCTCGATGCGTTCGAGGTTGAAGTCTTCGCAGTGAATGTGGTCGCCCGGGGCGGTTTCAGGCGTACTGAGCGGAAAGTCCGACGGTTGCAGCGTCCCGTCTTCGTTCATGATGACCGCGCGTTCGATGGCGTGCTGCAGTTCGCGGACGTTTCCGGGCCAGGGATACCCCTTGAGTTTTTCCAGGGTGCGGGGATGCAGGCCGATGCGCGGCTTCTTGTATTTCCTGCAGTACCTGTCCAGGAAGCTGCCGATGAGGAGCGGCATGTCTTCGCGGCGCTCACGGAGCGGCGGCAGGCTGATTTCAACGGTGTTGACGCGGTAGAGCAGGTCTTGGCGGAACTCGTTTCGCGCGGCCAGTTTGTGGATGGGCGTATTGGTGGCGCAGACGAGCCGGATATCGATGGGGACGGGCTTGTTGGTGCCCAGGCGAAAAACCGTCCGCTTCTCGAGTACGGTGAGCAGCTTTGCCTGAAGCGGCAGTGAGAGGTTGCCGATCTCATCCAGGAACAGCGTCCCGCCTGAAGCCGTTTCAAACCGCCCCGCGCGGTCTTCCCTGGCGTCTGTAAAGGCGCCTTTTTTGTGTCCGAAAAGCTCGCTTTCGAACAGGGTCTCGGGGACGGCGCCGAGGTCCACGTGGATGAAGACCTGGTCCGCGCGGACGGAGTGGCGGTGAAGGGCGCGGGCAACCGCGTCTTTGCCCGTCCCGTTGTCGCCCAGGATAAGCACGTTGGCGTCGGTGGCGGCGACCTTCCGGATGGTCTCGAAAACGTCGCGCATCACCGGAGAGACGGCCACGATGCCGGGAAACTGCCTGTCCAGATCGGCGTGGAACTGCCGCTGGCGGGAGCGCAGCCGGAAGACGTCGAGCCGCGACCGGCGGAGCATGGCAGCCGAGGACAGCGTGGCCAGCAGCTTCTCGTTCTGCCAGGGCTTTAGGACAAAGTCCGTGGCGCCTTCCCGTATCGCCCGCACGGCCGTATTGACGTCGCCGAACGCCGTGATCAGGACCACCACGGCGGACGGATCCAGCTCCAGGATCCTTCCGAGCCAGTGAAACCCTTCCTTTCCCGAGGTGGCGTCCTGCGCGAAGTTCATATCCAGCAGGATCACGTCGTACGCGTCGTTCTGCAGCAGTTCGGGAATACGCTCGGGATCGGCTTCGGTATCCACCCGCCCGGCGTGTTGCTTGAGGAAGAGCTGCGCGGCCAGCAGCACGTCGCGGTCGTCGTCGACGATCAGGATTTTGTCGAATGTCTTCATGAAAGCCCCCTGTCGTTCAGGCATGGAAAGGCCGCAGGTACCCGGCTATCTGGAGCTCGAAGAGGTAGATAGGCCAATCCTGCCAGCAATTGCCCAGTCCTTTGGGACGCATTTTTCGTGCCAATACGCCTCATGGATCGAATTCACACACAACCATAATGATCACAGAGACTTAGCCTGTCAAGCGGTTCGAGAACCGACGCCGCCCATGTGTTCATTTTCGCACACTGCCGTATCATTATCGGACACTCAGAGGTTGGCGTTTCCATCGACGCAGCGCTAAATCCCTGTAAAATCAGGCGAAATCCACATGGCACGCCCGTTGCTGATGTTCTTACAGGGTGATAACGGGAAGCATCGTGCTTGACGATCAGCCAGCATGTCATTCAGAGCGCAGCGAAGAATCTCCCGTCTTCTCGCTCGTTCGTGTAGCATATGGTCTATGTAGACAATCTTGTGCGCGGACACTTCGACTGTTTTTTGGCTCCGTCAATCTGTAGCCATGCCGATAGAACGCCAATGACGTGGGCAGACAGGAATGTCCGCCCCACCCTCAAGTCAGGCTTCTTCTCATCAGGCTCAACGAATGACACACGC
Source organism: Candidatus Latescibacterota bacterium (assembly GCA_012271065.1). The sequence continues at coordinate 17,517 of JAAXHE010000002.1, read as the reverse complement.
GCTGCCATCATCCAATGCTGCAGTAGATCCTTCGTCGGCCTGGGGGACTCCTCAGGATGACAGTTCGGGCGAGCGTGTGATGGTCCGACCGTAGGGGCAGGTTTCAAACCTGCCCAGATCGATGTGTCCGCGGATACCTTGCGATCACGAGTGTCGGCTTCCGAAGAGTGGCAGCAAAGCGGGCAGACAGGAATGTCCGCCCCACCCTCAAATCAGGCTTCCGCTCGTCAGGCTTTTGGCTTTCTCAGGATGACAGCGGGAAGCATCGTGCTTGACGATCGGCCAGCATGTCATTCAGAGCGGAGCGAAGATCTGACCGATACATTTCGCCAATGGTGATTGCAAGTCATGTCATTCAGAGCGCAGCGAAGAATCTCCCGTCTGCTCGATTGTACGTGTCGCATATGCCTTTGTAGACGAACTTGTGCGCGGACACATTATCAATGAATCCAATCCGAGAGGAGCCTGTCGATGTTCTGGAATTATCTCAAGGTGGCGTATCGAAATCTGTTACGGCACCCGCTTTATGCCGCGATCAACGTGGTGGGTCTGGGCATCGCGATATCGTTTTGCCTGCTGGCGTTCCTCTTTGTGCGATACGAGTGGACCTACGACGGGTTTCACGAAAACGCCGATAGGATTTACCGGGTCTACGAGGAATTCGAAGGCAGCATAACTTCAGACGATACGCCACGGGAATTGGGGCCTGTGTTGTCGGAAGCGCTGACTGATGTCCATTCCGTGAGGATACGTTCAGGGATGCGCATTGTTCACGATCGTGGCCAGACCACGAAGGTAAACATCCTTCAGGCGGATCCATCGATTCTGGACGTCTTCTCCTTTCCTATGATCAAGGGAGACCCCGCCACCGCACTGGTGGCTCCGAACTACGTGGTGATTACCGAATCCATGGCTGCGAGATATTTCTCAGGGCAGGATCCGATCGGGAAGTCGATTTCCGTTCAGGATGTCGAGCCGATGGTATTGAACTTCGGAGGCGGAGGATCAGATAAAGGTGACACCCAACGGACTGGTGAAAAAGAAGGTCCTTCTGGCGCACAGCCGGCCCCGGCGGGCACGGATCATCCCGGCGAAGTATCCGGGGCCAGATTTTTATCCTTCTCAATAGGTCCAACATCATCTTACACCAAGCCGGAAGAACCGGATAAACGTCCGACTCAGGAATTGACGGTGACCGGTGTGATCAGGGACATTCCCAAAAACTCCACCCTTCGCTTTGACTTTCTCTCCGCCTTAAATCCTGCGGCTCGGAAACGGGAATGGAACACCGTAAGCACTTACGTCTTGCTGCCCGAAAATCTGAGTCCCCTGGAAATGGAGCGCCGGCTTGACGGCCTTTCCATACCGTGGCCGAGGAGCCGGCAGCCGGAAAAGCTGAAGCTGCAGGCGCTACGAGACATCTATTTTGATTCGGGAGGCATACATACCCAAGTTGGCAGCACCCGCAGAATCAGCCGTCCAGGAAATCCCGCCCATTCGTATATCCTGGCGGGCATTGCGATGCTCGTGCTGGTTGTGGCCGCGGTCAACTATACGAATCTCTCAGTGGGCCGTTCGTTCTCCCGTGCCCGGGAAGTTGGAATGCGGAAGGTTGCGGGAGGTCTGCGTACGCAACTTGCCAGGCAATTTCTGGCGGAATCGGTTCTGCTGACACTGATCGCGCTTGCGCTCGGGCTGGCGCTCGCCGAATTGTTCCTTCCGGGTTTCAACAGCCTGGTCAGCAGGAAGTTCGCGCTTTCCGATCTGGCAGACTCCGGCTCACTTGCATTTCTCTTAGCTATGGCGCTGGCCGTGGGCATTTGCGCCGGGGGTTACCCGGCTTTATTCATGTCGGGGTTCATTCCGGTCGATGCGTTGAAGGGGCGGTTCAAGGCGGATCGCATGGGGACCTTCAGCCGGGCGCTCGTGGTATTCCAGTTGGCCATCTCCACGGCGCTGGTGACCTGCATGACCAAAGCGTCCATACAAATGGACAAACTGAAATCGAAACCGCTTGGATTCGAGCCCAGCCATGTTGTCGTCGTTCGCCTATTCGGGATATTGGGAAGAATGAACCTGGCCAAAGCCTTTGAGGAGGCCGTCCGGCCGTACCACTCTGTCTTGAATACGACGAGAACAGGACACGGATTCAGCAGTCTGATGCGGAGTAGCTTCAACATCAGTTGGGAGGGGACAACACTGGAAGGTGTTGAGAGTATGTTGTGTGATACACGCTTCCTGGAAACAATGGATATAAGGCTACTGGACGGGCGCAATTTCGAAAGGGACAGCGATGCGGCGACGTCGGTCATCGTGAACGAAACGCTCGCCAGGACACTTGGATGGGACGCGCCTTTGGGCGAGACGATTCGAATCGGCAGGAAGGAAATGCAGGTTATTGGCGTCGTCAGTGATTTTCATTTCCGGTCCCTTCACCACGCCATCGGGCCTGCGGTGCTGCAATTGCAGGCGACCTCGTCGACCGCCAGGTCCTTGCCGGACTTCCGCGTCCTATTGATGATTCGGATTCGCCCGGAGAACGTCTTTGACACACTGGATTTCCTGAGAGAGAAGTGGGATGAAATCGTACCGGATGTTCCGTGTGATTATAACTTCCTGGATGAGGAAATAGACCGTCAATATCGGGAGGAACGGCGGTGGTTCAGAATCGCGGGCTATGCGACCCTTTTTGCCGTATTCATCGCCTGTCTGGGCGCTTTCGGCTTGACGTCACTCACGGTTGCCAGGCGCACCAAGGAAATCGGGATCAGGAAGACCCTTGGCGCGCCGACGTCGCGTATCGTCTCTCTGCTGACCGGGGAATACGTGGTCCTCGTCGGCATCGCCGCCCTGATCGCATGGCCTGCGACGTACGTCGCGGCAGAGCGCTGGCTGCGAGACTTCGCGTATCGCGTGGATCCGGGGCTCGGGACGTTTCTGCTGGGGGGCGTGCTCATGCTTCTCATGGTGCTCCTGGCGGTGAGCATTCAGGTCACAAGGGCGGCGCGGGCGAATCCGGTCGACGCGCTGAGGTATGAGTGATGGCGGGAAAGGCGACCCTCCCCGGCACAGGGAGGGGAGCGGCGGTGCTGCCTCTCAGGTATTGACACGTGCAAGTCACGCGGGGATGATCCGATGCTGCAGTAGATCCTTCGTCGGCCCAGGGGGCACCCTTCGACAAGCTCAGGGCAAGTCCTCAGGATGACAGTTCGGGCGAGCGTGTGATGGTCCGACCGTAGGGGCAGGTTTCAAACCTGCCCAGATCGATGTGTCCGCGGATACCTTGCGATCACGAGTGTCGGCTTCCGGAGAGTGGCAGCAAAGTGGGCAGACAGGAATGTCCGCCCCACCCTCACTGCCGCTTTCTCTGGATGACAGCGGGAAACAACGGGCCTGCCTATCGGCCAGCATGTCATTCAGAGCGGAGCGAAGATCTGACCGATACATTTCGCCAATGGTTATCGCAAGTCATGTCATTCAGAGCGCAGCGAAGAATCTCCCGTCTTCTCGATACGACATTCAGCAGATTCCCTTCGTAGACGAACTTGTGCGCGGACACATTGTCAATGAATCCAATCCAAGAGGAATCAACTGATGTTCTGGAATTACTTCAAGGTGGCTTATCGGAATCTGCTGCGGTACCCGCTTTATGCCGCGATTAACGTGGTGGGCCTGGGCATCGCGATAGCGTTCTGCGTGCTGGCGTTCCTGTATGTACGTCACGAGTGGACCTACGATGCGTTTCACGAAAACGCCGATCGCATCTACAGGGTCTATGCGGAGGACGATCGAGGACGAAGTAAGGCCGGCGCTCCGGCCGAATTGGCGCCTGCCTTAACTGAAGCGTATCCGGATCTACGTATCGCAAGAATTGGTTTTGATTGGAAATACCGATTCATCCACCATCGAGGTGTAAATATAGCGGAGACGATAAACGTTTCAGATCCCGACATTTTCCAAGTGTTGTCCTTTCCTCTTCTGAAAGGGGATCCGGCAACGGCGCTTAAGGATCCGCACAGTGTGGTTATTACCGAGAACGTGGCAGAAAAGTATTTTCCGGGTGATGACCCAATTGGCAGGAAGTTATCTATCCTGACAGGTGATGGCGCAAATACCGGCATCCGGGATCTAATCGTTACGGGAATAGCACAGCCGATCCCCAAAAATTCGAGTATTCACTTCGAATTCCTTACCAGGCTTGAAGTTACGGGCAATGAACCTATACGGTGGAGACACAGGTTATTTACAACCTGCATATTGCTGCCAGACGACGTTAGCCCGTCCGAAGTCGAGCAGCGGATGAAAGATCTTGTGTCGACATGGCCCAAAAGCCCAATATGGGAGAAATTGAAACTGCAGCCGCTTAGAGATATTCACTTCGATTCCGTGGGCGTCGGACTACGTCCGGCGGGCAATCCGGTATATTCGTATATCCTGGCGTGCATTGCGATGTTTGTGCTTGTCATTGCCGCGGTCAATTATACAAACCTATCCGTGGGGATGTCATTCTCTCGTTTTCGGGAAGTTGGATTGCGTAAAGTTGCCGGTGGTCTGCGAATCCAATTGGCAACGCAGTTTATGACAGAATAGGTACTGCTGACGCTTGTCGCACTTGGGCTTGGCCTCGCGCTGGCCGAACTGTTCCTGCCGGGCTTCAACGGTCTGACGCGAATGGAATTTTCTATCTCCGATCTGGTGGATTCTACTGCACCGGTTTTTCTGGTTATCCTGTTGCTGGTGGTAGGCATCGTTTCGGGCAGTTATCCCGCGCTTATTGCGTCACGATTTCTGCCGGCTGATGCGCTTAAAGGGCAGATGAAATTGGAACGATTGGGCCGCATCAGACGGGTACTTGTGGTATTGCAGGTTGCCATCTCAATTCTTTTGGTCGGGTGTACGACTGTCGTCGGCCGGCAATTGAATCTGATGACGACGAAACCGTTGGGTTTTAGTCCGAAGGATGTTTTTATAGTCCATAGAATGGATAAACTGAGTGATAAAGGAGTTGCCGGAGCCTATCAGGAGGCAGCCCGGTCCTACCATGGCGTGTTGAAGACCACAAGAACCGGGCACGCTTTCAGCAACATGATCCAGACCTTTGCAGATGTAAGATCAAACGGTACTATTTTGAATGACGTCGAGATCCTTGACGGTGATCTGGGCTTGCTGGAAACGCTGGGTGCGCGGCTGAAATCGGGTCGAGGATTCGAGAGAGAAGGCGACGCCAAAACATCCGTACTCGTTAACGAAGCCCTGGCAGAAAAGCTGGGATGGCAAGCGCCTCAGGGAAAGACACTACAGTTAGGCAGCGGTAGCCGAAAATATACCGTGATCGGCGTTGTTCGCGATTTTTACTTTCATTCAGTTCATCGTTCCGTAAAGCCCGCTGTGATGACCCTTAGTCCAAAATCACGTCGTACAAGAATGCTGATGGTTCGCATCCGGCCGGACGACAGGGCGGGCGCCGTTCGTTTTTTAAAAGAGAAGTGGGAGGAATTGGCACCCGGCGAAGTGTTCTACTCTTCCTTTCTCGAGGACGACATCGACCGTCAATACCGCGAGGAACGGCGGTGGTTCAGAATCGCGGGTTACGCGACGTTCATTGCGGTATTCATCGCCTGCTTGGGCGCCTTCGGGCTGACGTCGCTCACCGTCGCCAGGCGCACCAAGGAAATCGGGATTCGCAAAGTCCTGGGCGCGCCAACATTTGGCATCATTTCTCTGCTGACCCGGGAATACGTGGTCCTGGTCGGCATCGCTGCTTTGATCGCCTGGCCGGCGACTTACTTTGCGGCTGAGCGTTGGCTGCGAGACTTCGCGTATCGCGTGGATCCGGGGCTCGGGACATTTCTGCTGGGAGGCGCGCTCATGCTTCTCATGGTGCTCCTGGCGGTGAGCATTCAGGTCACAAGGGCGGCGCGGGCGAATCCGGTCGACGCGCTGAGGTATGAGTGATGGCGGGCATTGTGACCCCTCCCCCAGCCCCTCCCCGACGCGGAGAGGGTAGGGATGTTCCCCGCGTCTCGATGGGCGCCTTTCGCGGATGACTCGATGTCGTATTTCAGGGTGATGGTTTCGGTTTGCGGGTTGAGTGTGGGGACTGAACACCCCCCCCACCGCATCAGCCGTCACCTGCCCTTCGACCCTTCGACAAGCTCAGGGCGAGTGCTCAGGGACCGCAGGCTCAGGGAACTGGCTCGGCTTCTGCGACTCCCCCTCAAGGGGGGAGTGATGCGGAGGTTCAGACGCATGTGCAAATTGCGATACATAACATCGACGTGAAGAGGTATGGGCAAAAGTGGGCAAACAGGAATGTCCGCCCCACCCTCACTTCCGCTTCCTCTGGTTGACAGCGGGAAACAACGGGCCTGCCTATCGGCCAGCATGTCATTCAGAGCGGAGCGAAGAATCTCCCGTCTACTCGCTCGTACGTGGAGCGGAAGCCTTCAGCAGCCCATTTGCGCGGACATTTCGTCAGTCTGGTGGCGTCCTTAAAGTTAAGGCGCACGTGTAACGGACGCATTTCCCGGATGATTCGGCGGCACAAAGTGGAGTCCTACAGTTTCCGTTGCGGCTGGGGCATAGCAGAGCCGCGCCAGGGAAAGACACAGGAGGTGGCCCAACGTGATCGCGAACTACCTGAAAGTCGCCATTCGCAATGTGATGAGGAACAAGACATTTTCAGCCATCAACATCCTTGGCCTTGCAATCGGCATGGCCTGCTGCATGCTCATCCTCCTCTACGTTCAGGATGAATTGAGCTATGATCGGCACCATGAAAAAGCTGATCGGATCTTTCGGCTAGCCGAAGAGGCGCACGTGAGGGGTGAAACGCGTCGGTTTGCACTTTCGTCATACCCGATGGGGCCGGCTCTGGTACAAGATTATCCCGCAGTGTTGGATGCTGTCCGGTTTAGAAGATTCGATGAAGAATTGCTGGTCACTAACGGGCGAGACCAATTCTATGAACGGGGTGTGTTGTTCACCGATGCCAATGTACTCCAGATGTTCGATTTCCCCTTGAGCAAGGGAGATCCTCAGTCGGCATTTCAGGAGCCTAATTCCATAGTCCTTACGAAGGCGATGGCCCGAAAATACTATGACGAAGACGATCCGATGGGACAGTCCCTCTCGGTGGACCGGCGGTTGTATAAGATAACAGGCATCCTGGAAGAACCCACTTACAATACCCATTTAAGGTTTGATTTTCTGGCGTCGCCCGTTGAGCGTAACGATTGGATCCCTCACGATTATTACACCTATCTGCTCCTTCACGACAAACACGCTGCCGACGAGTTGGAAGCACATTTACCTGATTTTATTGATAGATACATCGGAAAAGAACTCAAGGCGGGAGGAATGGAGCTGAAGCCCTTTCTTCAGCCATTAACAGATATATATCTGCATTCCGATCTGGAATGGGAATTCAGTCCGAACGGGGATATTCGATACGTCTATCTGTTCCTCGTTATAGCCTTTTTCGTTTTGCTGCTTGCCTGCATCAACTTTATGAATCTGTCGACCGCGCGCTCGGTGAACCGGTCAAACGAGATCGGCATGCGCAAGGCGGTGGGTGCAAAACGGCTGCAGTTGACGGGCCAGTTTCTGGGCGAATCGACTTTGATCGCCTCAATTGCGATGACAATCGCCCTTGTATTGGTCGAAATCTCACTGCCCTCATTTAATTCCATTGTCGAACGCGACCTGGGTTTCGGCGGCCTGAAAAGCCGGGACGTTCTGTTGGTTCTGGTCGGCATTGTCCTGATTGCAGGGACGCTCTCCGGGGTTTATCCCGCCCTGTTCCTCGCTGCCTATAAACCAGTCGCCACGTTAAAGGGCGCGGCGGACGCAGGTAAGAAAAGACCCAGGACACAAAAGTCGCTGGTTGTTGCGCAATTTACCATTTCCATTGCTCTTGTGATCGGGACGGGCGTGGTATATGACCAGGCGGCATTTATTCGCAACAAGCGTCTTGGATTTCAAAAAGAACAGGTGGTTGTCATACGGTCCGTCGGTAGCCAGGCTACGGGTCGATATGGAGACATCGTGTCTGCACACAGCGCCGTGCTAAACGTCTCCATGTCGTCGACCGTGCCGGGGCGGGAAATCGGCAACCACTTTTTTGGTCCTCGCAGGGACGATGGACACAAAGATGTACAGGTGATGAACGTCATGTTCGTTGATAACGAGTTTATTGAGACTCTTGGGATTGAAGTCGTAGAAGGAAGGGCTTTTTCGAAGGATCTCGAAAGCGATCGGCTAGGGACATTTATGCTCAATCAAGCGGCTATGCGGAAACTGGGTTGGACTACCTGCGAAAGCAAAGAGTTCGCGCATCTCTATCCGGAAAGTGGCGAATTTAAAGTAAACGTCCACGGAGCCGTGGTGGGGGTAGTGAAGGACTTTCATTATAAATCTCTCCATCACGAAATCGAACCGCTTGTGATCATGTTAGTCGATGATGGATGGGTCGAATTCCTTTCGATACGGATACGCCCGGAGGATATTGCGGGCACGCTGGATTTCCTGGAAGCTCGGTGGCGCGAGGTCGTACCGGATACGCCGTTCGAATACTCGTTTCTGGATACGTCTTTTGACCAGCTGTACCGGGCGGAAGCTCGATTGGGGATTCTGTTTGGCAGTTTCTCCGTCCTGGCGATTGTTGTGGCTGGTCTTGGCCTGTTCGGCCTGGCGTCCATCAGCGTGCAACAACGTACGAAGGAGATCGGTATCCGGAAGGCGGTGGGAGCATCCGTTACCAACGTTGTCTTGCTCTTGTCCCGGGAATATGTCCTGCTTGTCGGGATTGCCAATCTCGTCGCCTGGCCGATCGCGTATTTCGTGATGAACCGGTGGCTGGAGAACTTCGCGTACCGGGTTGATCCGGCGATCTCGACGTTTGTACTGGGGGGATTGTTGTCGTTGAGCATCGCGCTGATAACCGTCAGCTATGAGACCGGTAAAGCCGCACGCGCGAATCCTGTGGATGCGTTGAGGTATGAGTAGAGGCGGGCACGGGGAGCCCTCGTCAGCCCCCACACCATAGCAGTCTAAGCCGACGAGAGACAGATACACTTCGACGAAGGCCCTGGAAAGTCATGTCATTCAGAGCGCAGCGAAGAATCTCCCGTCTGCTCAATTGGACGTGTCGCATATGGCCTTTGTAGACGAACCTGTGCGCGGACCCATCGACTGGCTTGCGGTTTCTCCTTGTATCCGCAATTCGACAGAAGAATCTTGACGTGGGCAGACAGGAATGTCCGCCCCACCCTCAAATCAGGCTTCCGCTCGTCAGGCTTTCGGTTTTCTCAGGATGACAGCGGGAAGCAACGTGCTTGACATCGGCCAACATGTCATTCAGAGCGGAGTCGAAGAATCTCCCGTCTGTTCGTATAGACGTTCCGCGTAAGCCATCACGGGCCCATTTGCGCGGACGCTTCGGCAGCCTTGTTGCTGACCATAGCGAAGCCGCGCTATTGTATGCGCAGGAGGTAGCCCTACGTGATCGCAAATTACCTGAAAGTCGCCGTTCGCAACCTGATGAGGAACAAGACGTTTTCGGCCATCAATATTTCCGGTCTTGCGATCGGTATGGCCTGCTGCATGCTCATTCTCCTTTACGTTCAGGATGAACTGAGCTTTGACCGGCACCATGAGAACGCGGATCGAATCTACCGTCTTGCACATGAGATACGTATCGAAGGAAAAACACGTTGGGTTGCGATAACATCCCATCCGATCGGCCCCGCGCTCGTCCATGACTATCCGTTCGTGGTTGATGCGATCCGGTTCTACAGAGATGATGAAAAAACGCTGGTTGGGAATCAGCGCGTGAGGTCTTATGAAAAGGGCGTCCTGTTCGCGGACGCCAATGTCTTCAAGGTTTTCGACTTTCCATTGAGCAAGGGAGATCCTGATAAGGCACTACAGGAGCCCCATTCTATCGTTCTGACTGAAGCGATGGCCTGGAAGTATTTCGGTAAGCTGGAGCCGCTGGACCAGACGCTTACGGTCGGCGGCAGCACGTATAAGGTCACAGGCGTTCTTGAGCACACCAGTCACAGGTCCCATTTGCAGTTCAATTTTCTGACATCTCCCGTCAAGAAGAAAGGTTTGTTCGACTTCGACTATTATACCTATCTGCTTTTGCAGGACAGACGGGCTGTGGCCGACCTGAAGCAGCAGTTGCCCGATTTCATAAATAGACACATGGGAGCGCAAGCCAGTCAGGCTGGAATCGAGTTGAAATCCTTTTTACAGCCTGTGACCGACATCCATCTCCACTCGCGCCTGGAACACGAAATCAGTCCCAACGGGGACATCCGCTATGTCTATCTCTTTCTCGCCATCGCCTTTCTCGTCCTGCTGCTCGCCTGCATCAATTTTACGAACCTTTCGACCGCCCGCTCGGTGTACAGGTCGAAGGAAGTCGGAATACGGGGAGCGCTTGGCGCAATTCGACGTCAGTTGATCTTTCAATTCCTGTGCGAGTCGACGTTGCTGGCTTCAATTGCCATTGGCATTGCCGTCGTGACGGTCGAAATACTGCTGCCGTCATTTGGCGCCCTTGTCGAACGCGACCTGGTATTGGATGACCTTATGAGCCCTGAGGTCGTGCTGTCGCTGATGGGCATCTTGCTGATTACAGGCGTGCTCGCCGGGAGCTATCCCGCCGTTTTTCTCTCCGCGACACGGCCGGTCGTCGCCTTGAAGGGGTTGATCGGCCCCGGCAAAAGGAAATCAAGTATGCAAAGGACGCTTGTCGTCGTCCAATTCGCGATTTCTGTCATTCTGTTAATCGGGACGGGGGTGGTTTACGACCAGGCCGGTTATATTCGCAACAAGCGGCTTGGTTTCCGAAAAAACCATGTACTCATTCTGCCATACGGCGGCGGCGACGTTATGGGACGATACAAAAACGCAGTGTCAGCACACAGTTCCGTAGTGAACGTGTCAGCCTCATCCACCGTGCCCGGCCGGGTGATTTCCAGCCACCTTTTCCGCCCGCCGGGAGAGGCAGTCGCCGGAGATCCCTTGTTGCTGAATGTGTTCCACGTAGACCACGAGTTCATTAAGACATTTGGCATTGAAGTCATGGAGGGAAGAGCCTTTTCAGATGAGTTCGGAAGCGACCGCACGGGCGCCTTCATGTTGAATCAGGCGGCGATGCGGAGATTGGGGTGGACCTCCTGTGCCGATAGGGAGTTGGAGTTGGTCGTTCCGAGCGGCGATGAACTGGCCGGGGAAGATAGAGGTGAAGTCATCGGCGTGGTGAAGGATTTTCATTACAGATCCCTGCATCACGAAATCGAACCCCTTGTAATTATGATGGGAGACTGGGGCTGGAAAGACTTCCTTTCCATCCGCATACGACCGGACGATGTTGCCGGTACCCTGGATTTCCTGAAGACCCGGTGGCGCGACGTCGTGCCGCGTACGCCGTTCGAATACTCGTTTCTGGACAGGTCCTTTGACCGGCTATTCCGGGCGGAAGCTCGATTGGGGTTGCTGTTCGGCGGATTCTCGATTCTGGCGATCGTCGTGGCAGGTCTTGGCCTGTTCGGCCTGGCGTCCATCAGCGTGCAACAACGTACTAAGGAGATCGGTATCCGGAAGGCGGTGGGGGCATCCGTTACCAACGTAGTCTTGCTCTTGTCCCGGGAATATGTCGTGCTTGTCGGGATTGCCAATCTCGTCGCCTGGCCGATCGCCTACTTCGTGATGAACCGGTGGCTGGAGAACTTCGCCTACCGGGTTGATCCGGCGATCTCGACGTTTGTACTGGGGGGATTGTTGTCGTTGAGCATCGCGCTGATAACCGTCAGCTATGAGACCGGTAAAGCCGCACGCGCGAATCCTGTGGATGCGTTGAGGTATGAGTGAGAGCGGGCACGGCGACCCCTCACCCGGCGCGGAGAGGGGAGCGGACGTGCTGCCTCTCAGGTAACGCCACATGCAAATTGCTCACTATTGATCCAATGCTGCAGTAGATCCTTCGTCGGCCTGGGGGACTCCTCAGTATGACAGTTCGGGCGAGCGTGTGATGGTCCGACCGTAGGGGCAGGTTTCAAACCTGCCCAGATCGATGTGTCCGCGGATACCTTGCGATCACGAGTGTCGGCTTCCGCAGAATGGCAGCAAAGTGGGCAGACAGGAATGTCCGCCCCACCCTCACACCGGCTTCGCCAGCATTACAGTCAGTGCCGACATCTGACCGACAGATTTCGCCAATGGTTATTGCAAGTCGTGTCATTCAGAGCGGAGTCGAAGAATCTCCCGTCTTCTCGATCGTACGTGTAGCATATGGCCTTTGTTAGACGAACCTGTGCGCGGACGCTTCGACAGCCTTGCGATTTCTCCTTGTTTCCGCAGTTCGACAGAAGAATCTTGACGTGGGCAGACAGGAATGTTTGCCCCACCGTCACACCGGCTTCGCCAGCATTGCAGGCAGATCCGACACCGCATCGCCAGATTTCGCCAATGGTCATAGCATCCGGCGCTAGATGAATAGCGAAGGAGGAGAGCAATTGGAGACTGAATTTTTCGACCGTATCAGGGCCTGCGACGTGGGCGATCCGTTCGCCGCTGCCGATCGCAACCGCGGCGACGCCTTGCTGTCCGTGATCGCCGGCGAACGTGCGAGCCAGGGGCCTGGGAACAAGATCGTTGCCTGCCGCGGCAGGACCCACATCGCCTGGCAGGACTCGTACAATCAGAGGTACTTCGCCCGGGTACGCACGCTCGATCATGAAACGGGCAGGTGGACCGCCGGACCCATCCTGGCCGAGGGCGTCGACGAGCATTCCCGTCCCACCCTTGCGGTCGATAGCCAGGGCTACCTCCACATGGTCATGGGCGGACACAATTCGCCTCTGCAGTACCAGCGATCGCTGCGGCCGCACGACGCGTCGGCCTGGACCTCCGTCGAGGCCTTTGGCAGAAACACCTATCCCGTACTCCTGTGCGGACCGGACGACACGCTTTACCTCGCCGCCCGCGACGGCGGCCACGACGGCATGGAATTGTGGGAGAAACCGTCTGCCGGCCCCTGGCAAAGCCGTGGGCTGATCGTGACCCGGCAGCGCCGTTTCACCGGTTACACTGGCATGAACAATGACGTGGCCTGGGGCCCGGTCCGGAAGACAATGCACATGAGCATGGCCTTTTTCCTGAGTCGAAAGGCGAATGCGGGGGAGCACCCGCGTGACGTGGCCGGTCTGTACCAGGCCGTGGGGTACATGCGCTCCTTCGACTTCGGCCGCACCTGGCAGAAAGCCGACGGGACGCCGGCTCCGCTTCCGGCGACGTCGGACACGCTTGACCTGCTGGAGGAGGGTGAAAGCAACAACCCGAAGCCCGGCATCGAGCACTGTGGCATGGCCGTCGACTCAAAGGACCGACCCTACGTCGGCTACGTTCGCCACACACCCACGCCCTGTCGCGCCTTCCTGAAGACATTCGACGCCGGGAGTTGGCGCGAACTGCGCTTAGGTGAGGCCGTGGCGTCGCACTGGCCCGGTTGGGGGATCATCGGCTTCAAGCCGGTAATGACGTCCGATGACGTCCTTTGCGTCCTCGCGCAGCTCGTTGCACTGGGGCACCCGGACGAGAACTGGGCCCCGGGCGTCTATGGCCTGCCCGCCTTCTGGCTGCGCGAGCATCCGGAACTCTCACGCGTCGTCTGGCTCGAATCGTCCGATTACGGGGAGACATTCATGCCGCGTGAGGTCCTCGCATTCGACCCGGAACAAGGTCAGCTTATGTCATCCCTGGAACGCCCGAACGGCGCCAATCCTATCCCGCCAGGCGCCCGTCCTTCATTCATCTACACGCTGGGCGATTCCCGATACACGGTTGAAGGCGAGACTATAGACAATGATCTGTACTGGGTACGGGTCTGAGTCGATGCGTGTGCAGGGGCCGGCCCGGGGACGATTTCAAGCTTGACGTTACGGAAACAGGTCGGCTACATTGGTGTTGCGCGATCTGTGGTCCAATGGTTCATTTGAAGAATTCGAAATAGCGGGCGACACTCGGGTTCTTGTGACTTTATCCTGTTTATCCTGTCCATCCATGTAAATTCCCGCTATGTGAATTGAAGAGGCTGGAAAAGCGGTCATTCAGGACCGCTTTTTGTTTTGGGAAGCCAATGTCGCAGAGACGACAGGAAGAGCGATTCCAGACGACGGATGTGCTCATGCTATCGGGCGGGCACGCCGTGCACGATACGTACAGCGGATTCCTGGCGCCCCTCCTGCCGGTCTTTATTGGGGCTCTGTCGCTGACCAAGACCGAGGCGGGCATGCTGATGGTCGTGAGGCAGGCGCCGTCGGTATTTCAGCCGATTATCGGGCTTCGGGCGGACCGCTCGAATCTGCGCTTCCTGGTCATTCTCGGACCCGCGGTCACCGGCATCGCGATGAGTTTACTTGGCGTGGCCGGCGGGTACTCGACGCTGGTCGTGCTCCTGTTGATCGCCGGCTTCAGTTCGGCGGCCTTTCACGCCGTCGGGCCGGCCATGGCCGGAACGCTGTCGGGGCCGAACCTGGGGCGCGGCATGGGGATCTGGATGTTGTGCGGTGAACTCGGCCGCACCCTGGGTCCGATTCTGATCGTAAGCGTCATCGGCCTGTGGGGGATCGCGGGAACGGCCTATCCGATCCCCGTCGGCCTTCTTGCATCGGTGGTCCTGTTATTGCGCATGAGGCGCGTCGGGGCGCAGGCGTTTTCCTTCTACAAGGCGCTGCCATGGCGTTCCGCCCTGAAACGCATGGCGCCCGTTATGGTCCCGCTGTCCGGCATCGTTTTCGTCCGCGCGTTTACGTTGGCCTCGCTCACCGCATTTCTGCCCACGTTCCTCAGCGAAGAGGGCGCGAGTTTGTGGCTGGCCGGTGCGTCCCTTTCGGTCCTGGAAGGCGCGGGCATCGCTGGAGCACTGATCGGCGGATGGGTGAGCGACAGGCTGGGGCGCAGGCGGGTGCTGGGCTTCTCGATGATCGCGACGCCCACTCTGCTCTTTGTCTTTCTCGACAGCCAGGGCTGGGTCCTGTTTCCCGTCCTGGTCGTTCTGGGCTTTGCCGCGCTCTCGACGGGTCCCGTGGTCATGGCGATGGTGCAGGAAAGCTGCCCCGAAAACCGGGCGTTCGCCAACGGGATCTACATGGGCGGGGGTTTCGCGCTCAGAGGGCTGGCAATGCTTCTGCTCGGTATGATGGGGGACGCCTACGGCCTGCGGCGGGCATTCGAAGTCAGCGCGGTTCTGATGTTCGCCGGCGTTCTGCTGGTATTCAAAATACCGAAAGAGCGGTGAGATGGGAGAGGGCCACGCCCCGCCGCGTACCGTCCAACGTCTGCGCAATGTAGCGACTGACCGTAGCGCGAACTGTTAGTTCGCGGCATATAGACCAACCAGCGTTGCGAGCTTCGCGGCGGAGGGTTGATAAAAAGAACCACCGGCCTCTTTCCGAGACCGGCGGTTCTTTGCGAAAATTTATCCCTTTGGCCGCCTTTGACCCTTGACGAATACGAGCCTCGGGCGGCGTCTTCGCCTTTTGATCTGTGGCACGGTCACCACCCCCTTTTGAAGTAAGAATATCAATGGTTTCATGGATTTGATCGTTTTCCGTGTAGATTTGTTCCAGGAAATAATGACAACCCGGTAAAAGCTGTCAGCTATCAGCCGTCAGCCAAAACCAGTTAGCGATATGGCCAAGCGATTTCTATCGGCGCTGTCAGTGCCGTTATGTGGGCAACGCGGACCTCTCCCCCAGCCCCTCCGACAAAGCCATCAGCCGTCAGCTTTCAGCGGTCAGATAAACCAGGTTAGCGATATGGCCTGGCGATATCAATGTCGCGAATGACGACGTTTGTAGGGCGGTTCGCGAACCGCCCGCAATTCCGCGCGCAAACGCCGCGTTACCGTCCAACCTCCCCCCAATGTAGTTTCCGACCGTAACGCGAACTGTTAGTTCGCGGGCTATCGACCCACGGGCGCTGATTGAACGCACATCTGCAATCTGCTGGCGGTGGAATCTCAGGCAAAGTGTCCGTTTCCGGACAATAGTGTATCATTATCGAACATTTGCCGGACAGTTTCATCGGAAAAGTATCACATATATAATTATTATTTAATAAGTTGTATCAATGGCACGATAATCGCAAGCGGATAAGCCGCGGGGACGTCCGGCGATTCTCAATCTTCGATCCGGCGCGGGTTTATGGGGATCCCACGAGGGCATTGCGATGTTCTGGAATTATCTGATCGTAGCATACCGGATTCTCGTACGCCACAAGGCCTATTCGGCGATCAACATCCTTGGCCTCGCAATAGCTATCGCCTTTTGTGTGTTGACGTATCTGTACGTGCATCACGAATGGACCTATGACGCGTTTCATGAACATGCAGATCGGATTTATCGCGTAAATGTCGAATTCTTCGGACCGGACCGAAAGGTCAGAACATCGACGACCGCGCCCACTGCTTTACGCGATGAGCTTCTGCAGACAGTTACAGGTTTGGACATGGCCGTGCGGCTGACTGCCACGCGAGGCAGCGACCGCGGAGACCGGGAAATTCAGGTTACATATGGAGACGAGGTTTTAAAGTTGCAGTTTCTGATCGTGGATCCCGAGTTCTTGAGCATGTTCTCGTTTCCGCTTCGTGCAGGTGATCCGGAGGTTGTCTTGAAGAGTCCGCACTCTGTCGTGTTGAGCGCGGAGACTGCAATGAGGATCTTCGGAGAGGAGAATCCAGTTGGAAAACGGTTGAGCCTGCGATCTATCTGGAGCCATGAGAGCGCCGATTTTGCGGTAACCGGCGTTGCCGAACCGATTCCCGACAACTCATCCATTCAGTTTGAAATGTTGCTACCGTACCAGCATCTCTGGTTCTTTTTGCACCTGCAACCCGATGATTGGAAGCGGATTTCCAAATGCGGAACCTACGTTAAACTGAGTGATGATACGGAAGCCGAAGATATAGAACCGGCGTTGCGTTCGATCGTAAGAGCAAACATGCTGCGACCGGAGATCGCAGCGAAAAATCTGCATTTACCGCTTCAGCCGCTTACAGCATTGCGCCATCGAATGGATCTGATGGAAATCAGAAATCATGGTGTGAAACCGCCGCGGGATCCCTTGGCCGGCTACGGACTGATCTGCCTTTCGGTGTTGGTTCTGGTGATGGCGTCCATCAATTATGTCAATCTTGCGGTCGGTCGCATGGGCACCCGAACAAGAGAAGTGGGTATTCGCAAAGTGGTGGGCGCTATGCGCTCTCAATTGTGTTGGCAATACTTAAGCGAGTCGGTCTTGATGAGTCTACTGTCCGTGGGCCTGGGGCTGGTATTCGCGGAGCAAGCATTGCCTTACTTCAACGGATTCACGCATCAGAGCCTGTCTTTCACCCCTGTTTTCAGCGGGACTTCTATAGTGTTTCTGGTCATGCTAGTCTTGGGCGTCGGTATTCTTATCTGCAGCTATCCGGCATTAGCCTCAATGTGAAATAAATCAGGCGGC
>JAAXHE010000180.1 GCA_012271065.1 Candidatus Latescibacterota bacterium | reverse complement strand
TTCAGGTCGTGTTGCGGGCGCGGCGGATCATGGCGTCCACGTCCGGGTTCGTATTGAACGGGACGATCTCGACATCGGGATGAGCTTTGGCGAACACGCGAAACACTTCGTCGGCGAAGGCCTGTCCAATCTGCTCCACGCCTTCGAAATCCAGGATCACTTTCTTGAAGCGGTCGAATCGCGCCAGCAGCCGCTTGGCCTGCGAGCGCGATATCAAGGCTTCGTCGCCGTACAGGACCAGCCGGACCGGGACGACGGTCTTGGAGAAGCCGTAGTCTCCGTCCTCCGTATACTCGTCAAACACCTGTTTGATGGTCCTGGTGGTATCGTTCTTGAGCGCCAGGACCACCGATGTACCCGGAAATTCCACGCCGCGGGATTCCGCCCTGGTCTCTTGAATCCAATCCTCCCGAGTAACGCGGTCATGTGAGAAAAAGACGCTCCGAGACAGTAGATTGAACTCGTCGAACAGGCGTGAAGTGAAGAAGATGCCTTCACCGGTATGGTTCTCGGGATCGGTGGTCAGCTTTCCCTTTGCCAGTTCGAGCACCGCATGCCGTTCGTCGTCGAGTCGCAGTTCCCTGGCAATCTTGCGGAAGATGCCTTCTCCGTTGTCCAGCAGATTGATATCCACATCGACCGCGGTCCGTGCGATCTTGATTCTCACCCATGTGCCTGATGAATGATCGATTGCATTGTTAAGCATTTCCGTGAAGCCGTATTGCCAGATCTCGCGGGCGCCTCGGGGGATGGGGGCCAGGAGCGGCGCGACCTCCCTCCGCCAGACGCTATCCTCGTCGACTCCCTCCGTGAGTTGAACCACGACGTGCTTTTCGTCCAGTGCGGTGAGAGAGTAACGGCGACCGCGTGTCGCACCTTGCGCGGTCAAGAGACCGTCGGCGACAAGACGGCCGAGGTGCTTGTTGGCGGCCTGGCGCGAGATGTCGAAATGATCGGCGCAGACTTGTGCAATGTCGTGGGGATGGGCGCGGACGTGCGCGACGATGTAGTCACGAATCGCTCGACCCCGTTCCCGTATTCCGGCCACGACTACCCCCACTTTCGTCAACCTTGGATCAAACCATTGTCAACCCTATTCATGGGATTGTCAACTCGGTTACGCCTTTACGCTCCTCCCGGGAATTGCTACTTTCTCGGTCAATTCCACGGCCCGCGCTCGCATGGCGGAGGCGCGGGCATTCCAACGCGATTCGAGGAGGAACGAATGGACGCCGATGCCAAGAAGACCGCGCTGCGCATGATCCCTTACGGACTCTACGTCTTGACCAGTGAGGCCAAGGACGGCCGGGTGGCCGCGGCCACCGTGAACTGGGTGACCCAGGCGTCCTTCGCGCCCCCTCTGGTGGTGGTGGGCGTGAAGGCGGACTCGGGCGCGCACGACATCATCAAGGAGTCCGGCAGCTTTGCCCTGAACGTCCTGGGCAAGGGGCAGCAGGGCCAGGCCTTCACTTTCTTCAAGTCTCTGGAACGGGAAGGGGATACCATCGGCGGTGAGGCGTTCGCCGCCGGGGCAACCGGCGCGCCCGTGCTGGCCAACGCGCCCGCCTTCGTCGAGTGCAAGCTCGTGGATACGGTGGAGAAGGGCGATCATTCCGT
>JAAXHE010000048.1 GCA_012271065.1 Candidatus Latescibacterota bacterium | reverse complement strand
GAATTCGTCCCGTGGCCGGATCATAGTCCGGCCGCACGCGCGTGTATGTATTCGATCGGCCGCCCTATTTGAAGCCCGGCAGTCGTTGACCGGCTCGCCATACCTATCATATTGGTAGGTCGTGGCGGGTTATTCCATTGACCTTTTTCCCTGGCCCGGGGGAGACCCGCCCCCAGCCAGGCAGTTGGCGCAGCACGTTCACAGGTTGTCTGCGGCGGACACTCTGAACGTCCGCATGGATGAGCCGCATTTCCGTGAACGCATGCTGCAGCGGGGAGTCGACATCAGGTCGGTCCTGGAGGTCTTGAGGGAAGGCAGAGCTGTCGGAAACGCCGAGCAGGACGATTACGGAGCCTGGCGGATAGAGATGAGCCGGAGGGTTGCGGGCAGGCGGGTACACGTCGCCGTGGCGGTGTACGAGGATCACGTCGTTTGCATCACGACCTGGGTTTGAACCGGCCGGCGGAGGGAGGGCAATGAACACGGAGAGGTATCACTATCTGGAATGCGGTCTGGATGACGTGTTCCTGATGAACGGGTTTCAGCGCTTCGAATCGCCGCGGGGAACCAGCATCGCCATAAGGGACATCGACGGTCTTCACCGGGCGATCGGCGACCATTTGTGCAACCGGAAGAAAGACCTGAGTGGAAAGGAAATCCGCTTTCTCCGGCGCGAAATGCTGCTGTCCCAGGCCTCGTTGGCGCGCATGCTCGACGTGAAGGAACAGACCGTCCATCGGTGGGAGACGGAAAAGACCGGCATCCCCGGAGCGGCCGAAACGCTGCTCAGGCTGCTCTATCTGGAAAAGATCGACGAAGCCGGCGAGAGCCTTCGATCCCGTCTGAAGCGGATCGCCGATCTCGAAGACGACATGGATCGCGCGCAGAAACTGAACTTCAGGCTGGACACGGACGGGCCGAGCCGGCGATCGACTGGCGCGAAGCCCGACTGTTGGGCATTGGCCGCATAAGGAAGTCGAGGATTCCTTACCGCGGATTGTCAGTGTCATGTGTGGCGTCGCGGCCCGCGATTGTTCCCGCCAACCC
>JAAXHE010000363.1 GCA_012271065.1 Candidatus Latescibacterota bacterium | reverse complement strand
GGTCCGCAACCTGAAGATGCACTTCCCTGTACGCCAGGGCGCCATTTTCCAACGTTCGCGCGGCTGCATAAGGGCTGTGGATGGAATAAGCCTTGACATCAGGAAAGGCGAAACCCTGGGCCTGGTCGGCGAATCGGGGTGCGGCAAGTCGACACTGGGGCGAGCCATCCTGCAGATGCATCGACCCACTGCGGGCGAAGTCTACTTTCGTGACATGAATCTGACTTCGATGCGGCGGCATCGTTTGCGTCGAATGCGTCGCCACATGCAGATGATCTTTCAGGATCCATATGCCTCGCTGAATCCGCGGATGACGGTCGGGGATATCGTTGCGGAGCCGCTCGTCGTGCATAACATTACGGGCGGCAGGGAGCGCCGGGAACGGGTTCAGGCGCTCTTCGAATTGGTCGGACTGAATCCGGTCTTCGTGAATCGTTACCCGCACGAGTTTTCGGGCGGACAGCGGCAGCGTGTCGGCGTGGCGCGCGCCCTGGCCGTGAACCCGGATTTCATCGTCTGCGACGAGGCCATCGCCGCCCTTGACGTTTCTATCCAGGCACAAATCATGAACCTGCTGATGGAGCTACAGGAGAAGCTCAAACTGACCTACCTGTTCATCGCGCACGATCTGTCCGTGGTACGGCACATTTCCGACCGGGTGGCCGTGATGTATCTCGGCAAGATTGTGGAATTGGCCTCTCGGCAGGATCTGTATGCCAATCCCCGGCACCCCTATACCAGAATCCTGCTGTCATCGATTCCTGTTCCGAATCCGCAATCTGAGAAAAAACGTCGGAGGGAGCTGCTTTCAGGCGATCCGCCCAGCCCGGCGAATCCTCCGAAGGGCTGCAACCTGAGCACACGCTGTCCCCTGGCAACAGCAGAATGCCACCTGCATGAACCGGAATTCAGGGAAATGGGCCAGGGCCACTGGGCGGCATGTTTTCGAGCCTGAGGCTCGGACCCTGGAACTTCACGCCGGACCCTCAATTGTGATCGAAAGACAGTGTCGAGCGCGCTCTGCGAGCCGCCCGGCCTGGGAAAGCCTTGTAGACGCTGCAAATGGCGGTGAAGTCCTGGCAGTGTTTCGTCGGTCCCTTGTCCTCGAGTTCAAGCCGGGCTCTGCGACGGATAAGACCGCAGCCACAGTGCTGGCCCTTGTCCTGCCTGAAATTGGCGATGGCCCCCTGAACATCGTTCTTGATGAACAAGTCGATACGCTGAACGGTTTTCGATCGGGCCAGAGCGCTTGTTTTCGTCGTGGCGAGTTGCATGTCGGGAAGACGTGCATCCTGCTGGACCGCGCATCGATCTGGGAGCCTCGTCCCGATTGGAGCAAGTTGCGATCAAAACCCGGGGAAGTAACCGGAGCACTGGAATTGG
>JAAXHE010000101.1 GCA_012271065.1 Candidatus Latescibacterota bacterium | reverse complement strand
ATCAAGCCCCTCGCGTGACGAACCTGTTGCTCAGGAATTGATTCCGACTTCAACGGGTTTGCTCGTTGCGCCGTGAACGATGTTTCAGCCGTCCCAGGACATGATCCAAGTATAGGCTGATCTCTTTGCGAGTACCCAACTGTCTTCCGGTATGGATGGGGGGACGGAGAGAGCGCGGATGCGGAGATCGTGGATCGATGGGCGGCCCAGCTGATCCACCGGTCAAGAAGGCGGATCAGATTTAGATACGTCGCATCACCCCCATAGACCCCATAGACCATCGCCCGGTCCGGATGCCCGTCCGCCGGCACGGCAGAGTTTCTCATTTCGAGGTCAACCGGCGCGTAACCGGCGCCCTGGAAGCGACCATCAGGTGTCTCCCAATGAATGGTATTGATCCGGGAATCGCGGGTGAGGAACATGTAGAGACTGGAGGAGAGGTCCTGGGTGTGAAACTGCCCTTGCAAAGAACGTCCGGTCTCCCGGAAACGCACGTCTTGGACAAAAATTTGCGCCAGATTGCGGCGATGGTCCGGCTCGTCTCGTTCCATACGCACAAACAATTGCGGGGAATCTCGGGCGGCGTCACCAACGGGGAAATATCCCTCGGTTCGCCCGGCGATACCGCGGATGGAGATGAACATGCACGGCGACGCGGACAGACTCTCCAGAACGCCGCCACGCTTTTGCAGCGCCACGCTGATACGGTAACCCCTGAACCACAGCGGGATCACCATGATCCCGCCGTCGCGCAGCGGCTCAACCCAGTGGGGCGACACGTCCTGTAAGCCCACGGTGACCATGATGCGGTCGTAGGACTCTCCCGGAGAATAGCCGACGAAACCGTCCCCGCGTACGGCTTCAACATCGCCGTAGCCGGTGCCGGCGCCGATTTCCAGCACCCGGCTGCCGGGTTCCACACGTAATTGCTCGGCCATGATGGCCGTCATCGTGGGTTGCGTGAATGAGCTGATGGTAACCCCGCCGTCCCAACGGATGAAGACGGGTTGGTCGGAATAAACAGATTCGACGTCCACGTTGGGGACAAACAGGTGGCGGGGCACGCCGGCGAACGCCTCGCGCACCTGCGGGTGACGATGGCGCCCTTGTTGACAAGGCTCTCGACCAGCATCCTCCGCAGATTTCCGGCATGATCGTCGGGCGTTGATACGGTGGGCATACGTGCTCCGTTTGGGCGGCGAGTAGCGGAATTCGGTAATCCGGCTACGGCCCAATCTAGCACGCGCGCGACTATGGGATGCGCACGAGTGTGCCGAGAAAGGGCCGGCAAAACCTGCGTGCTATACTTCGC
>JAAXHE010000325.1 GCA_012271065.1 Candidatus Latescibacterota bacterium | reverse complement strand
GTCTTAGAAGTCAATAGGTACTAGACGTTCAGGCCCCAACCCGGGCCCGGAAATCCGCGATTGCCGCCCTGACTGCATCTCTCGCCAGCGCGGCCGCGTGTCTTCTTGTGGGCGGCAGTCCGCCCAGCCTGTCCTCAACCTCCGCCCGTGTGACCGCGCCCGCAGCCGCAACCGGGAGGCCAGACACCATTTCCGTCAATGCCGAAGCCGCGGCGATGGTGGCCGTGCAGCCCTGAGCCTGAAACATCGCGTGTACGACGCGTTCGTTGACAATTCTAAGTTGAAGTGACACCACCGCGCCGGACGCAGGATTCTCGACGGAGGCGCCGCCGTCCGCATCGCGCATGGTACCCGCGTTGCGCGGATTCCTGAAATGATCGAGCGCAATCTCGCTGTAGGTCTCGGCCATGGTCGTCCAACCACCCGATTGCTCATCGGGCGTCTTCGAGTGGCCTTCGAGGCGGCGTAAGCGTCACCCGGTCTTCCACGGCCAGCAGTTTCTCTTTGGTGTAAATCAGCTCGGCACGGCTCTCCGCCACCAACTCGGTTCGCTCGGTCATGACGATCGCGTCTTCAGGACAGGCTTCAACGCACATACCGCAGAAGATGCACCGAAGCATATCGATGTCAAATCGCTTGGGATGCTTCTCGCGGTCCTCCCAGGGCGCTTCTTCGGCCTCGATGGCGATGCATTCCGCCGGACAGGCCGTGGCGCACATGTAGCACGCGACGCACTTCGGGCGACCCTTATCGTCCTTCGTTAGCTTGTGCAGCCCTCGGTATCCGCTGGGTTTTGTCCAGGTTTCCTCCGGATACTGCATCGTTATCTTCTTGCCGAGCAGATGACGGAAGGTCAGTGACAGACCCTTTGTGATTGCCGGAAGATACATTCTTTCGGTCAGCGTCATTTCGTGACCGACCTTTTTCATATCGGCGTTCTCCTCTCCTGTTTCGGGATCTGCCCTTGCGTCTCTTGTTGGAACGTCCTGCCCACTGTGTGGCGACGGTTTGCCGGATAATCGTAACCTGAATCTCGCCGGGATAGGTCATTCCCTCCCTGATGCGCTGCGCAATTTCGAAGGACAGGGCCTTCGCGCGTTCATCGTCCACCCTTCCTGCATTCACCATCACCCGGATTTCGCGGCCTGCATTGATGGCATATGCGTCTCGAACACCCTGGAAACCACGGGCGATATCCTCGAGATCCCGCACCCTTCGAATATACCCTTCGGCGTCGTCGCGGCGGGCGCCCGGACGCGACGAGGAAATGGCGTCCGCAGCCTTTACGAGAAAGGAGATGGGAGAACTGGCTTCCGCGTCTCCGTGATGGTAGAGTATGGCATTTCCGACCTCCTGCCCTTCGCCGTGTCTGCGAACCAGAACCACGCCGATGTCGGTATGCGTTCCTTCCTGTTCCTGATCGACCGCTTTGCCGATGTCGTGCAACAGCCCGGCCCGCCGCGCCAGCATCTCGTCCATCCGCAGTTCCGCAGCCATCGCGCCTGCCAGAAAAGCCACTTCCTTGGAATGTCCCAACACGCTCTGACCGTAACTCGTCCGGTATTTCAGACGTCCAAGCATCGACACCAGTTCGGAGTGCATATTATCGATGCCCACTTCCCTGACCGCGCGCCGGCCCTCCTCTTCGACAAGGGTCTCGATACGGTCCTCGCATTCGGCCACGACTTCTTCCACGCGGCTGGGGTTGATCCGTCCCTCCTTGACGAGCTGCTCCATTGCCAGCCTCGCCACATCCCGCTTCACCGGATCGAAGCTGGAGAGCACAACGGCTTCCGGCGTATCGTTCACGATGACCTTCACGCCGGTCGCAGCTTCGAAAGAGATGATATTCCGTCCTTCTTTGCCGACGATCCTCCCCTTGATATCGTCATCGGGCAGCGCCACAACCGAGATGGACGATTGAACGGTCTGATCCGTGGAACATCGTTCAATCGCCTGCGCGATGATTTTCTTCGACTCGCGTTCCGACCGCTCCCGGGCCTGATCCATGATCTCCATGCCCAACGCGGTTGCAGTATGCCGGAGATCGGTCTCGATGGTCTCCAGAAGCATTTCCCGGGCGCGGTCCACATTCATGCCGGATATGCGTTCCAGCAGGGCGCGCTGTTCGGCCAGCACCTGTTCGAGTTCCTGCTGATTCTGATCCAATCGGACAGCGCGCTGCCGTGCGTCGCGCTCCCGGCGATTCAGCTCCTTGTTTCGCAGTTTGAGGTTTTCGTACTGATCGAGTATACCGTTCTCTCTTTCGTTGAGATCCTCATCCCGCTGTTCCAGTTCACGCCGCTTGCTATCCAGTTCTCGCTCGAATGTCGTTTTGGCGTCGTACCATTTGTTTTTCTCTTCGAGAAATGCGGCTCTGCGCTCCCGACCGGCTTTCTCGACCATCTTGGAAATCCGACGCTCGGTGTGGTGTTCAATTTCCTGAATTCTGCGGGCTTTGAGCCTCGCGCATAAAAACCACCCGACAGCGAAGAGGAGAATCGCGCATGCAATGGCAAGACCGACTGAGTATGCATCCAGTGCCATTGAAGCCTCCCGTGTTCGGTAAAATTGAGATCCAGGTCAATCGATTGACGCACGTCTGGCTCCACAGTGAATTGTCGCTCTCGCCCCCTGCGGCAACGCGACGCCGGTTTTCCGGAATTCTCCGATAGAGCCACTTGCTGCCTGCTCCCGTTGTAGAGCACGCCAGCAATGTGCAACAAAAACAACATAACGCTCCGGTTCAACTGATCGATCGGACAACAAAGGGAGGCATCCCGCCCGGACCCCTCCCTCGCCTAATCCGGAAACAAGCCGGCCGCCGCTGTTGAACGAACCGGCCCATTTCATCATACACCAAACGACTCCCCACAGCCACACTGATTCGTGGCATTGGGATTCAATACCCTGAACCCCGTTCCCATCAGCCCGTCGTCATAATCCAGTTCGGATCCCGCGAGATAAAGCGCGCTCTTCATGTCCACAAACACCCTGACGCCGTTGCATTCGATGGTGTCGTCGTCTTCGCCGGGGCCGTCTTCGAAGCCCAGCTGGTACTGCAATCCGGAACATCCGCCGCCGACCACCTTCATCCGAAGACCCGCATGCGTGGCGCCTTCGCGCTCCAGCAGGTCCTTTATCTTTACCGCAGCAGCCTCGGTGACCGTAACCATTGTACCCTCGAACTTTTCGGGAATCCTGAAACGCCGCCGATCAGCCGATTGCGGAAAGACAACGTTTCACAGCGTCGAAATCGGGAAGCACCGTAGCGTCTTCCGACACTTCCGCGTACCGGATGATCCCTTCCCTGTCTACAACGAACGCCGCGCGTTTTGCAACACCCCTGAAACCCAGGAGATCCTGATATTGAGCTCCGTAGGCGGCGCTCACCTCTTTATTGAAATCGCTCAGCAACTGTATGGAAATGTCGTTCTCGTCCGCCCAGGCCTCCTGGGCGAAGGGGCTGTCCACGCTGATACCCAGCACCTGAGCATTCAGAGTGTCGTATTCGGAAAGTCCTCCACTAACCGAACACATTTCGTCGGTACAGACCGAGGTATAAGCGAGTGGAAAAAACAGCAGTACAACGTTCTTTTCTCCTTCGAAACTGCTTAAGCTGACATCCTCGAGATCACCCCGTTTGCTCTTCAGGGTGAAGTCGGGTGCCTGATCGCCTACTTTGATTCCCATGGATGTTCCTTTCATGTAATTCCAGAAGACCGGCCCGAAATCCAAACCGGAAAAACAGCGGCATACGTTGTTCCGGCGCGGGGTAACAGTCCGTTGATAAAGTCGCTCTGCTGGCGAGGCCGAAGACAAGGCGTGCGACCGAGTCGAATCGAGCGATTCGGCGAGGGAGCGCAACGCAGGTTTTCGACCCCAAGGGACGCCCGAAGCACGGACGGGCTTTTTCAACGGCCAGGTAAGGGCGGGACGGGCTACGAAGTCGCTTCGGCGAATCGGGCCGACACCGCGTCCCAGTCAATCACGTTTCCCCAGGCCTCGATATAGTCGGGGCGCCGGTTCTGGTAATTCAGGTAATAGGCGTGCTCCCAGACATCCAGTCCGAGAATCGGAGTGCCGTCACCGGACATCAGTGGGCTGTCCTGGTTCGGGGTGCTGAGGATCGCCAGTCCGCCGTCCTTCACGACAACCCATGCCCAACCGCTGCCGAAACGGGTCGTTGCCGCCTGCACGAACTCGTCGCGTGCAGCGTCGAGGCTCCCGAACGCATCGTTGATAGCGTCGGCCAGGTCTCCGGAGGGCTCGCCGCCCCCGCCCGGCGACATCACGGTCCAGAACAGACTGTGATTGGCATGGCCCCCGCCGTTGTTCCGGACCGCCGTACGAACAGCTTCCGGAACGCTTTCGAGGTTACTGATCAGATCTTCGACGCTCTGGGCGGCCAGATCGGCGTGACCGTCCAGTGCGTTGTTCAGGTTGGTCACGTACGTGTTATGGTGCCTGCTGTGGTGAATCTCCATTGTCCGTGCATCGATATGAGGCGCCAGAGCATCATAACTGTACGGCAGATCGGGAAGTGAATAAGCCATTGAGTACACTCCTTGTGTAGATTGAGGATGGGCGACAGAACCAGACACTTGAGTCAGACATTCAGATGAAAAAATATAACGAAGTAAAGGCACATCGTCAAGCGATTTCAATCCCCACTTACTTATAACAAAAACTTACACTTATCGTAGTTCATGAACCGGCCGACCTTCGGTTTCCACGACAATATTGTCGATGAGCCGCGACTGGCCGCACCGGACGGCCGCTGCCAGAAGCACCCGGGCGCCGAACGCTTCGACGGGCCTGAAATCTTCGGCGTCGACCGCCGCGATGTAATCGACTTCCACGCACGGGCTCCGGCGCACACGGCGGTTCATGGCGTCAATAACCACAGACGCGCGCTTTTCGCCCTGCAGCACCAGATCTCTTCCTTCCTGCAGTGCCCTGTAGATCACCGTGGCGCCGCGGCGATTGCGGGGCGTCAGGTAGCGGTTACGGGAACTCTTGGCCAGCCCGTCCACTTCTCTCACGGTGGGTGCGACTAAAATACCCACGTCCAGATTCAGGTCTCTCACCATCCTGCGGACAACACCCGCCTGCTGTGCGTCTTTCTGACCGAATATGGCCACGTGCGGCTTGACGGCCGCGAAGAGTTTGGTCACGACCGTGGCCACGCCTCGGAAATGCCCTGGACGTGACGCGCCGCACAGATGGTCAGGCAGTCCTTCCACCTCCAGGTACGTTGCATAGCCTTCGGGGTACATCTCTGCCGTCGAAGGTGCATAGACCAGGGCGCCTCCCTCGGCATGTACCATCGCCACGTCCCGTTCGAAATCCCGCGGATACGTCTGGAAATCCTCATCAGGCCCGAACTGGGCGGGGTTCACAAAGACACTCACGACCGTCCGGTCGGTCACCCGCGCGATCTGACGCATCAGGCTGGCATGGCCCTCGTGCAGATACCCCATGGTGGGTACCAGCCCGATCCGGAATCCGTTCTTTCGCATCCGGTCCGAAACCCGGTGCATCTCACCCACGGTCCGTATGACCCTGACGGTTTCCATCGTTCGGCGGCCGCCTTTCTCCACACAAAAACGCAGGGCGGGAGATCCCCGCCCCACGTTATTGTCTATTACGAGTGGACGACGGGTTCATTCCTCCGCGAGGGCCTTGAACTTCCGCAACTCTTCATTCCGGATTCGATAACGGTGCTCCTCGGCCGGATACCGCTTTTCCTTTACATCGTTGACGTATCTCGTAAAGGCCTCGCAGATGGTTCGTCCCAGTTCCGCGTACCGTTTGGAATACCTGAATGAAAAGTCGTTGAGACCCAATAGATCCGGCGCGACCAGCACCTGACCGTCGCATCGTCGACCCGATCCGATGCCGATGGTGGGAATGCTCAGCGCGCGCGAAACAACGCGGGCCACCTGCTCGGGAACGCACTCGAGTACCACGGCTACCGCCCCCGCGGCCTCCAGGGCGAGCGCGCCGTCGAGGACCCGGGCAGCCTCGTCGGCACTGTCACCATAGACATGCCGGTTTCCCTTCCAGGTCTGCGGCAGGTGGCCCACATGGCCGACCACCGGCATGCCATCCACCGTAATCGCCTCTATCCTTCGAGCCACTTCCTCGGCGCCCTCGAGTTTGACCATGTCGGCCCCGGCGTCCGCCAGCAGACGGGCGTTATCGACGGCCTGGGAATCCGTTTCATAGGACCGGTAGGGCAAATCCGCCAGCAGGATCGCATGCCGTACGCCCCGTCTGACGGCGCGGGTGTGGTGTAGCATATCCGACATGGTGACCTGCTGTGGACTTTCGTATCCCAGTATGTTTATTCCCACCGAATCTCCGACCAGGATGATATCCACGTTCGACGCGTCCTGCAGGATCGCCGTGGGAAAATCGTAACAGGTCAGCATGGCGATGGGTTCGCCCCGACGCTTCAACTCCGACAAAAAGCCGGGGGTGGTTCGCAATTCCTCGTCGGACACCTCTTGAACTCCCTTAGAAGCTGTGTTAAAATTTCCAGCGGTCTTCGCACGGCTGCAAAAGCGCCGGCCGGCGTTGGTCAAACCCACCCGTATAGACAAATATGGGCGGATTTTCCCGCCTTGACCGCCACTTTTTCGCTCGCGCTCGGGAACTCACCGGTAATTTCAACACAGCTTCCTACCTGCATATCCGTATTCCATCGCGTATTCCGTGATCAGGCCTCGACTCGGGACGGACGATAGTAGCGGGTGCCCGCAGGTGGCGCCTTCACCTGCTGCAGCAGTTCCTCAAGTCCCGCCGGATTCCGCACGAAGTCGACCTGCGACACATTGATGATGAGCAATGGCGACTCGGTATAGTGAAAGAAGAAATGCGTATACGCCTCGACGAGCCTCGCGAGGTACGACTCAGTCATCAGACGTTCGTACGAAGGCGTCTGTTTGCGAACACGCTGAAGGAGACTGTCGGTTGAATTGTGGAGGTAGATTACCAGATCGGGACTCGGCACCTTCTCGTGAAGTGTCTCGGCCATTCGTTCGTAAAGAGAAAGTTCGGCGTCATTCAGGCAGACATGGGCGTATATGCCGCTTCTTGCAAACAGATAGTTGCTGACCACCGTGGATTCGAACAGGTCCATCTGATGAAGATCCTGTTGCTGCCGGTACCGGTGCAACATAAAGAATACCTGCGTTTGGAATCCGTAGTGCTCCGGGTTTTCGTAAAACAGGGGCAGAAAGGGGTTCTCCTCCGCCTCCTCGAGGACCAGGCGCGCCTTCATCGACCTTCCCAGGAGGCGTGCAAGCTCGGTCTTGCCCACGCAGGGGGGGCCTTCGATCGCAAGGTATCGTACGGCCACGGAACACGCCCTTATGTGCAAACCGACAGCAGTGAAACGCCGTCCAGCTTTCGCACTTCCTGCGTCGGAACGATCGATTTGGCCAATTCCGAAAAGGTCTTGTTGAATACCGGATGGCGACCCCCTGGCGCCAGCTCGCACAGAGGAGCCAGTACAAAAGCCCGCTCATGTAATCTCGGATGTGGAATCTCCAGCGCTGGACCACGAAAAATCTCATTCTCGTAGAGCAGGATATCCAGATCCAGCAGCCTCGGCCCCCACCTTCGCCTGCGAACCCTACCGAATCTATTTTCGACCGCGAGCAGACATTCCAGCAGTGCACGCGGTTCGAAGTCTGTTTCCGCGGCAACCACCGCATTCAGGAACATCGGCTGCGCAGTAACCCCGACCGGAGCGGTCTCGTAGACGGCGGAGGCGGCCTTCACGTCAAGTCTGTCGTGTTCGTTGAGCGCGGCGACGGCCCGGCGCAATACAGCCGCCCGGTCGTCCAGGTTAGCCCCCATACCGATGTAGGAGAGCGCCATTTGTCATCCCCGCTCCACTTCCACTTCCACGCCATCGAATAAAGCCTGCATGGGCGGATTGGGTTTACGCACCCTGACCAGCAGACGCTTCAGATGAAAGCTCGACTGCAGGACCTCCGCTATCCGGTCGGCCAGTGCCTCCACGAGTCCGAAACGTTCCGAGGTAACGACCTTCTTCGTGGCTTCATAGACCTTTGCATAGTCGAAAGCGCCCTCGGCGGCTTTGCGGGCATAACCCCTGAAGTCGGAGAAGATCTCCACGTCCACTTCAAACCACTGCCCCAATTTCGCCTCTTCGGGAAACAGTCCGTGATAGGCATAAAACCTCATATTTCTAAGACGAAACACGTCGTTTCCCATTGCGGGTCTCAATCGCTTCCTTAGCAGCCCACTACGCCTCGAATTGCCCCGCGAAACCCTACCAGCCCGTTGGGAAAGTCCATCCGGGCTACGGTCGGCCCTTGCGGTCGAAAACCTGCGTTGCGCTCCCTCGCCGAATCGCAGGATGGGACTCTGTTGCGCGCCTTGTCTTCGACCTCGCCTGCAGAGCGACTTTTTCAACGGACTGCTAACGCCGGATCAATCCGGCCAGACGCAATGCCTCCGCGGCGGTCCCGGCCGAGAAAAAACGTAGCGCGAGCGGGTAGGCAAGCGCACCAGCAA
>JAAXHE010000119.1 GCA_012271065.1 Candidatus Latescibacterota bacterium | reverse complement strand
GGAACTCACCGGTAATTTTAAAACAGGTTCTTACCATCTGCTGTGATCATCAGTCTGACGAGCCTGTGAATTCTACGCAACCTCAAAGCTGGCGGACGCATACGTCACGGACTGCCCGGGTTCGAGTTTCACGACGTTTGTATTCGGCGACAGAAACCCGACCATTTCCTCAAAGCCACCGATATCCGCCGGCTGTCCCACCGCCTCACCGTAGTGACACGGAATGACGATATCCGGACGAATCAGGCTCGCCGCGCGGGCCGCTTCCCGGATTCCCATCGTGTAAAGACCGCCGACCGGAAGAATGGCCACCTGGGGTCCATACATCTGGCTGATCAGCTGCATATCGCTGAACAACGCCGTATCCGCCGTATCGTAAACGGAAATGCCGTTCGAAAACTGCATCACGATCCCGCAGACGCCGCCGTCGGGACGGAAGTAATCATCCTCCGGCGCATCGCCCAGCGCCTGATTCGGCGACATCGAGAGCGAATGGAAAGCCTGGGTCGCGGTAATGCGCACGCCGTTCACCTCGATGGTGCCGCCCGGATTCATGGGCTGTGCCCGTTCTCCCAGGGCGAGGCCGTTTTTCTCCGCAGTCAGGCAAAGTTCGTAGTTGCCGGCAAATACGGCGCCGGTGCTTTTGCAGATTTCAAAGGAGTCGCCGATATGATCGTCGTGACCATGCGTCGCGATTACCACGTCGGCGTGCGCAATGTCTGACACACTCAGTTCGGTTGTGGGGTTGTTATTCAGCCACGGATCAAAATAAACCACCTCACCGGTATCCGGTTCCAGTCGGAAAGACGCGTGCCCCAGCAGTGTGATCTTGATGGTCGCCATCAGTGACCTCCCGTTTGCAGTTTCGAATCATTGGTTGACTCTCCACCGTCGGCCGTTCCCGCTCCGTCGCCTGTCTCGCAGATCTGACGCCAGGTTTCGTCATCCACGAATACGCCCTCCGCTTCACCCTTTTGTCGAAGACGGTATTCGATTTCACCTGGCAGGTGGACGCGGTCGAATCCCGGCATCAGCCTCGAAGTCTTCAAATAGCCGACAAAGCCGTCCACCTCGTCCCTGAACCGCTCCGGCGGGGTAAACGCCTGAATATCGATCGCCATCAGGAATACGCCGTTTCCGCCGGACGGGGCTCCGGCCCGGCTGCACCCGCCGCCGCCGAGGGCGCCTGAAAGAATGTCGATGACGACCGCC
The DNA here is from genome assembly GCA_012271065.1 of Candidatus Latescibacterota bacterium. Next base: position 1,580 of record JAAXHE010000119.1, on the reverse strand, counting down.
AGTGCGTAACCCTTGTGCGCGGCGTTTCCACCGAAGGGCAGAATCGCACCTCGCGGCGGACCGTAGAAATCCTCAGGCCGTTCCACGGGTCTGCCCTCCGCGTCTATCGCCCAATCCTGCGGCAGGGTCTCTCCGCGGTTACGCTTCACCCGAATCTTGCCTTCGGCAACCACGCTGGTTGTCATATCCACGACGATTGGAAAGTCGCCGCCCGTAGGAACGCCAACGGCCACGGGATTGGGAGACATCCTCGCGTCGATCCCGCCGAACGGCGAAAGCAGACGGCCGCCGCCGTGGTTGTTACACATGACCACACCGACCATGCCTCTTTCCGCGGCCTGTTCCACGTATTCTCCGAGGCGGCCGATATGGCTGCTGTTAAACAACTCCACCGCGGCGACGGACCGCTCCCGGGCTTTTCTTGTCGCCAGTTCCATGGCCTGCGCGCAGACCGTCTGCCCGAAACCCCACTGCCCGTCGACCACCGCCGATGCGTCCGCCTCGCGGACGACGCGAATGTCGCGCCCGCCCTTTACAATACCGTCCTCCAGGGCCTGCACGTACTGCGGAAGCCGGATAACGCCGTGTGAATCGTGGCCCATCAGATTCGCGAGAACAAGCGAATGAGAGATTCTGTGCGCCTCCGTTCCCGATAACCCCGCGCCTTCCAGAACCCGTGCGCAGACCTGCTCCAGCGATTCAACCTCAATGATCGGCATCGTCTCTCCCGGGCAACAGGGGCGGGACCGCGGTCATCCTTCGCATCCGGATCGCCATCATGCCATGGGAACCTTCCGCTTCAGGACCTGGATAGCCACTCCCCACGGATCACGCAGCATTGCCAGCTGATCGCCGGCATCCGTCGTGTACACGTCGTCGACGACCTGCGCTCCGGCGTCAAGCAAACGGTCGCGTTCCCGCTCGATGTCGTCCGTGTAGAACGCGAAGTGGAGTACTGAAACATGCATCGAAGCATAGTCTGGCGTTTTCAGCGTATCTTTTTCGTAAATTTCGAACATGGTTTTCCCGGAGGCGTCTCTGAGAAAGGTCATGTGAGAAGGAGGGCCGCCGTACCGGACCACTTCCATGCCCAGATGTTCGCACCACCAATCGGCCACGGCCTTCGTATCCTCAACGAGAAACGCCGTGTGCTCAAAGTTCAACATTGCCGGACTCTCCTCTCCTGTTGATGCACCATGTCTCGACTGCGGGGTGAAGACGATCCCGAATTGGCCTCGGGCGTTTCCGGTAAACGGCACGACTTCGCGGCAACAACGGGGTTTCGCGTCAGGCTCGATGGTCGGGGCGTCCCGCAGGTTGAATCTCGACCGGAATTGAATAAAATAGCGTCTCTTCGGAGACCGGGCAAGCACTATCGAGGTTTTTTGACGCCTCCGTCCGCTATCATCCCCTGCGCTCGACAGGAATCGGGAGATCCACCCTGACATTTCCCAGCCGCTGTGATTCCAGAAACCCGATCATAATCTCAACGACCCGGTGCGCGTCCTTTGCCGGCGAAACCGGCTGGCCGCCGCTATCGACCAGGCGCACCAGTTCCTGGACTCCGGCGCGAATACCGC
>JAAXHE010000309.1 GCA_012271065.1 Candidatus Latescibacterota bacterium | reverse complement strand
TGCGGGAAGGCCTTCAGCGCGCTGACAACGGCTTTCAGTACAAATGGCGTGGGCGTGAGCTTGCCGCCCCGCGCTTCGGTACTGGCCTTTTGTCGCTGCCTGAAAGCCTCCAGGTCCGTCACGTCGGCCCGGTCGAACTGCGTGACGTGGGGGACCTGCGCCCACGCCGTGCCCACGTTCTGCGCAATGGTTCTGCGGACACCTGGCAGGGGTTGTCGCTCGACGTGGCCCCATCGGGTGAAGTCCGGCAGGTCAGGCGCGACGACGGGTCCGGCCTGCGCCGTTTCGTTCAGGGAGGACTGTACATAGCTCTTAACGTCGTCACGGGTGATCCGTCCTCCCGCTCCGCTGCCCGGAACCTGCCGGAGATCGACGCCGAGTTCCCGTGCGAACCGCCGCACGGAAGGAGCGGCCGGCACGGTGACGCTTGAGGATTCCACGACGGCGGGCGTTTCTTCGTCCGTGTCCGCGTTCACCGGATCGGGCGGCGCTCGCCGTTCCGCCGGCGCGTCCGTGGGAGGCTGCTGTTCGTTCTTGTCCTTCGCGTGCGATTCCCGCACGGCTTCCGGGGTATCGCCCGCCTGTTCCGCGTTGACGGTGACGAGCACGGCGCCGGGTGAGATGCTTTCGCCACTGCTGACGTTGACCGTAGCGACGGTACCGGCAACTGACGATGGAACTTCAACCAGCGCCTTGTCTGTTTCAAGTTCGATGACGGGCTGATCGACCTCGATCGAATCTCCTTCCGAGACCAGGATGCGCACCACGTCGCCCTGATCGATGCCTTCGCCAAGGTCCGGAAGTCTGATTTCCTCAGCCACGGTTCCTCCTTTTCGGGCGCTACAGACGCCGCCGGCGTTCAGTCCCGGAAATTAACCGCCCGGATTGGCCCAACCGAAAGCAGTAAAAACAGCTCTCAGCCGGAGCCGGTTTGAACCGGCGGATGAATAGCAGCCTGTTTCCGGTACCTGACACGACTATCCGTAACTCAATGTTGGGCCGGCCGCGACCGGATTGGCTTTTTCGGGGTCGACGCCGAGGTCCTCGATGGCGCGCGCAACCCGGTCCGGTCCGATCCTTCTCTGGCTGGAGAGGGCGTGGAGCGTGGCGACGGCGATGGACTCGGCATCGACTTCGAAGTGCCGGCGAAGCGCCTCCCTGGTATCGCTTCTTCCAAAACCGTCGGTACCCAGCGCGACCAGATCCAGCGGCACCCACGGTCGGATCATGTCGGGCAGGATCTTCATGTAATCGGAAGCAGCTACGATGGGGCCGCGGGCGTCTTCGAGCACTTCCGCTATGTAGGGCTTGCGCGCCGGTTCCGACGGGTGTAATCGGTTCCAGCGCTCGGTTTCGAGGGCGTCTCGTCGCAGTTCCTTGTAGCTGGTGACGCTCCAGACCTGCGCGGAGATGTCATATCTCTCAGCCAGAATGCTCCGGGCGCGAATGGCCTCTCTCAGGATAGCGCCGCTGCCGAACAGTTGAACCTGGTGCGCCGCGTTTTCCAGCGACTGCTCCTTGAGCTTATAGATGCCTCTGATGATGCCTTCTCCGGCGCCCTCCGGCATGGCGGGCATGTCGTAGGGTTCGTTTCCAAGCGTCAGATAATAGAAGACGTCTTCCTGTCTACCGTACATCCGCCGGATCCCGTCCTGGACGATGACCGCGATTTCGTAAGCATATGCGGGATCGTACGTAAGCAGATTGGGGACGGTGTTGGCCAGCACGTGGCTGTGGCCGTCCTG
>JAAXHE010000304.1 GCA_012271065.1 Candidatus Latescibacterota bacterium | reverse complement strand
TCGAACCTGCCCAATCTCTATCCGATCCATTCCATTTCGGGCGCCAATCCGTTCGTGTCCGGCCGCTACCAGATGTTTGCGGGCAAACGAAACGTCTACTCGGGACCGCCGCTGTTTTCACCCATGATGCCCGGCTATGCATCGGAAGCCTTGGACAGTCTCGACGTGAAATACGTGATCACCGCCCTGGACCTGGAAGAGTACGATTCGACTTACGATGCCGCCGGTCTGCCACTGGTGGAGCGCTTCGCCAACATCTCGGTCTACGAGAATCCGGATGCGCTTCCCCGCGTGCGCCTGCTGGACCGGTTCCAGGTCGCCTGCAATAGAGAGCAGGCGGCGGAACTGCTGTCCAGCCCTTCCTTCTCCCACCATGGCAATGCCGTGGTCGAACTGCGGGATGAGCCGGCCCCCGATTTGCAACGAGTCTTCGGCGCCGGAGGAGCCCCTCCGTGCGCTGACGGCTCGAGTATCGAGATTTCAACCGAGCCGGGCGGCCCGGATCAGGTCCGGATCGTGAACTATGAAAACGACCGGGTCGACGTGGTGTCCGAAAGCGGACATCCGCGCCTGCTGGTCCTGGCGGATGTCCTCACCGAGGGATGGAAGGCTTGGCTGGACGGTCGGGAAGTGCCGATACACTACGCCAACTATGCTTTCCGGGGCGTGTTTTTGCCTCCGGGACACCACGAAATCAGCTTCCGATTCCGGCCGTTCGACGCCGACGTCGCCGTCCGTGTCCTGCGGAGAATCTTATCGGGCCGCGACGAAAACCCGGTGCCGATTCGTTACCGTTGACGGCTCCACCCGTACGTATCGTAGGGGCGACCCTTGTGGTCGCCCTCTTCCTGGCGGCATGGACCGGCTTGAAACGAAGAGGGCACCCACAAGGGGTGCCCCTACTCGTAGCGCGCCCCTGCGGTATGATGCCGCGCGAACGATTTTGTGCCCACACGCGGAGGACAGGAGAGACTTTTCATGACAGGACCGATACTCACGATCATTGTTTCGCTTGTGTTGAGTACCCCCGGTTTCGCCGGCCGGCTTCCCGCGGAGACCGCGGCGGGTCCGGGCCGTCCCGGTTCGGTAGCCGAATCCGCGCCCGAGGGGGTCCGCTGCAAAGGC
>JAAXHE010000096.1 GCA_012271065.1 Candidatus Latescibacterota bacterium | reverse complement strand
CAACGTCCGTATTTCTGGACAGGAACCAACTAGAAGTCCAGGCCGAATTCGAGCCCCCATTCCTCTGGCCTCCCGATTTCCTCCCATCGGTATCCTTCCCTGCCACGGTCGCCTACGTGCGCCTGGTTGGGCGTGAGGCCGGTGAAATCGCCGCCGGTCACGATGTATTCTTCATCAAGGCAATTCGTGCAGAACAGGGCAATCCACCATGTACTCTGCGCGGAGGTCAGCTTGACTCGGGCATTCATCAAGCCGTGGGCTTCAATGGGTACGGTGCGAGTCTCGAGGGAAGAGGAATACTGATCGTCCGTCCATCCGTAGTTCACGCTGGTAGTCAGCCCAAAACCGCCAGTCAAATCATAAGTGTGAAGGGCACCCAGCGCGTACGAAAGATCGGGCATGCGGTGGGGCTCCGAATCGATCAGGATATTGCCCGACATCAGCGGATCGATTGCCGTCCACTTGCCATCGATGGTCCCGATCGATGCCGACAGGAGCAGATCGTTGTTCGCCTGCCATGACAGATCCACCTCGATTCCCTGAGTTTCCGCATCGCCAGCGTTGGCCACGAACCTGAGACCGTCCGGGCGAACCGTGCGGAGTTGGCGGTTGGTCCATTCCTGCCAATAGGCTGTGACGTTCCAACGCACCAGGCCGCCGGCCAGATCGCTGCGCAATCCCAATTCGTAGGCGTCGATTTCCTCCGGATCGAACGGCAGGATTCCGTAGTTGGCCTGCGGACCGTGTTTCAGATCCATCTCGTTATTGAAACCGCCACTTCTGAACCCGGTGCTTGCCGACAGGTACGTCATTACATTGTCCGACCAATCGTATTGAAGACTCGCGCGCCAGGTACTGGACGTCCAGTCGCTGCTGCCAGAAGCCTCGGTGGGGGGCGGAGGATCGTTTGGTCCCGGGCGGAAGTTCCTGTCTCGGCTGCGGATTGGCCCGTCCGCGATCGCGGTCAGCATCTTGTCGTCTTGCGTCCAGCGATATCCTGCGGTGATGTCCAGCGCGTCATTCACCTGCAGGGTTGCTTCGCCGAACAGCGCAAGTGCGTCCGCTTCCAGGATTTCGTGGCGAATGAAAACGTCGGGGGTGCCGTTGTCGGAGCCCCGGGTGATCTCTTCCGGTTCCTCGCTGAAGTAGTAAAGCCCCGCGGTCCAGTCGACGTTCCCGGACTCGCCGTTCAGCAGGAGTTCCTGCGAAAAACTGTCGCTGGTGCCCATCCGCACACGCTCACGCCAGATGATCGGCGTGTAGTCATTGTCGTTCATGATCAGCTGATCGATGACGAGGGAGGCCGTCCGGCTGGTGAGACTCAGCGATTCACCGATCTGCCAGAAAATCACGGCCGAAAGAAACTTGGTTGTGAAGTCCTCCAGATTGGGCACTCCGCCGCGTGTTTCGTTGCCCGGAAATACCGCGAACGTGTCGCCCACCACTTGGGTGAGCGCCGGATTCGTTGCGGCAACTCCGTCGAATGCGCGATCGGAGGCGCGGCTGATCGTGCAGGTACCTCCCGGAGGTCGCCGCGTCTCCCGCCCGCTGACAATCCCCCGCGCCAGAATCCGGCAGGGCTCGCCTTCGCCGCGTGCAGCGTCGAAATTCCAGGACGTCACCTTTATTGGAGGTCCATGACCCTTGTCTTCGGTATAGGCTCCGGTCAGGTCAACCGTCAGCCCGTCCGTCGGTTGAAAACGGAACCCGATCCGAGCTCCCCGGTTTTCATTGTTGCCCAGGTCCTGTGTTCCGGTATCGACAATCGAGACGCTCGTCGCGTCCAGACTGGCGATCCGGTTCTCGACATAGCCATCGCGGTTTCGGGTATAGCCGCTAAGCCGCAAGGCCGCCTGCTCACCGATGGGGACATTTACCATGCCTGCCAGTCCGCGATGGTCAAGGCTGCCGGCAGTTGCTTTCAAATGTGCGTCGTATTCGCCAAGAACAGGCTTTCTGGAGTTGTAACGGACGGCGCCGCCCGTCGTGTTGCGCCCGAACAGGGTTCCCTGCGGGCCGCGAAGCACTTCGATACTCTCTACATCGAGCAAATCCACCAGTGTTCCGGTAAGCCTTGGGACGAAGACATCGTCGATATAGAAACCGACTGCGCCGTCGAGATTGATTCTCGAGCCATCGCCGACCCCGCGAATCGTCACCCCGACGGTATTGGAACCGCTGGTGTTGTCTCCGCCTCCAAGAGAGAGATTGGGCACCGCTGAATTCAGGTCGATGAGGTTCGTGATTCCCCGCTGCTCGACCTGTTCCGCCGAAAAAGCCGAGATCGAGATTGGCACATCCTGCAAGCTCTCTTCACGCCGCCGGGCGGTCACTACGACCTCTTCCAGCATCGCCGAAATGGAACTTGTCTCTTCCTGCGCGCCTGCTTCCTGAA
>JAAXHE010000146.1 GCA_012271065.1 Candidatus Latescibacterota bacterium | reverse complement strand
GGTCCCCCCCTTACACTCTGAACGGGGTCGTGGATGAGGCAGCTCTCGAGGACGCGACCGCGGGCGTTCCCATCGTCACCAGCGGTACAAGGCGCTACTTCCAGTTCAGGATCGGCTTCGCCAACGAAACCTTCGATTCGGCAACCGGCATCGGGGGGCTGGGTTTCGACGTTTCGCGTCCGGTGTTTGCCGATTCACTTCTTGCGGAGATCTTTCCCCGTTCGGCGATTCTCGGAGAGGAAACCGCTTTCACCTACGCCGTCCTCTACACGAGCAAGGGTCTGGATCTCGGGTTCGGCAGCCTGCGCATCACCACTCCGCTGCAGACCCGGAACATCGGCTCGGTGCAGATCTTTTCAGCTGACGGTGCGGTCCGCCACGAGAGCGATTTCACCGGCATGTCCGTAACCGATACTCCCGCGGCCGCAGGCGATTTCACCGTCGTGGAAAACGACACCAGCGGCTTCACACTGGAATTTCCACACATCGATGAAACCGGCACCCTGTTGCGGGTCGATTTTCACAGCACCGTTCTGCGGGTCGGAACCCGTTTCAGCGGGGAGGCCCTGAACGAGCAGGATCCGGCCTTCGGTCAGCCACTCGAGCCGGGAAATGCAGCGGACCTGAGCCGTTCCGGGCAAACCGACCCCGACACCGACCCGATCGGAACACCGGTGTTGCGCAACCTGTTCGTCGATGTACCGGTCATCGACAAGCTGCTGGTCAACGTCACGGCGACCCCGGCGGCGTTTTCACCAAACGGGGACGGCATCAACGAATCCGTGTCGATAGCCTGTGATATCACCAACATCGCCAGACCCACCCAGCTCGATTTCGCAATCTACGACCTGTCGGGGAGGCGCATCAGAATCTACAGCGGGCTCAAGTCCAGCGGCCGTTTCACCCAGCATTGGGACGGTCGCAACGAAGCGGGAGATCTGATGCCTCCTGGAAACTACATCTTCGTCGTCACCCTCGACGCCGGAACCGGGGTGGAAAAGATACCAGGTATAGTCAGCCTGGCTT
>JAAXHE010000215.1 GCA_012271065.1 Candidatus Latescibacterota bacterium | reverse complement strand
GTACCGGGTTGCCATGATCGGAACTCTCTAAAGGTCGTTCGGGTCGATGCCGAACTGCTTGCACATGCCGTGGAGCGTGCCGGTCTTGAGGGGCTTCCCGCGGTCCTTCACCACGGTATGACGCTCGCCGTAATAGAGCGTGCCGTGGCTGCCCTTGCCCCTCGTCCGGTCGAACCTGACCGCGATCCCGTTCCTGCGCGCCAGCTTTCTCACCCTCGTTCTGAATTCACGCCCATTCACGAACGGCAGTCTCGCACAAAAATGCGCGAATGGACAAGTCCTGTCTCGAACAATTTTGTGCGGGCCGATGAAGGCAGGCAGGCGCGACGGTAGGCGATCGGTCCCGAGCGGCTTGACGCCAACCTGCGGGGCACGGCCACCATGGCCGAAGTTGTCACGTCGAATTCGACATCAGGTACCCACCACGGGATTCGCAGAGGCGGAAATCCGGTAGTCACTCCATAGGCCTCCCCGGCGCCCTCATCGAGCTGACGATGTCCAGAACGGACCACTGCTGCTGGTTCGAAAGCCGACGGAAATAGGCGATCATCACGCATTCCGGTTCGTCCCGGACGTCCGTGACCCGGTCCAGCAGTTCCGAAGCTGGACATCCGAAAGTCTGCCGAACGCGGTCGGTCAGCTCGCGAGGAAGGGAGTACCGATTTTCCCCATCCCCGTTCCGGGTCCGCCATCGGTCGATCAGACCGAGCCTTTCAAGCGCGAGCATGTTGGATGGAGAGGGCAGGACTTCTTCGCGTTCCCATTTTCCCACGGTCTTGTCCGCCACCCCCAGTTTGCCCGCCAGGCTGTCCTGCGTGAACCCGCGGTGTCTTCTCCGGTGCCGGAGCTTCCGGCCGAAAGAATCGTCGGTCTTGTCCATCCGTCGTCCCCTTGAAATCGCCGATTTCGTAGGTCGGCAACGGACTTCGGTTCCCGGGACAAGCCCTTGTGAGAACGCACTATTTCCACCGTGAGCAGGGAATTGGACGCCTGAGGAGAAGTGAGTCGGATCAGCGCCAGACGCTTTTCTCTAACCCATTGTTTCTTTTTGCTTAATTCTTCTGAAGGTTACAAAAAGGTTACATTTTCGACCAAAAGGTTACTTTTGGGTGGTGGACGTTCGCCACGGCGTCGGAAATTCTTTCCCCAATTCACACCGCACCAGGCAGTCATCACCGCCAAAGCAGGACCGGCCCGGGCGAACAGGGAGAGAATTCATCCTAAATCCGGCAGTTGCTCG
>JAAXHE010000172.1 GCA_012271065.1 Candidatus Latescibacterota bacterium | reverse complement strand
GGCATTCCGCCGCTGGAACAGGCGCCGTATATTCTCCCGGAGCAGGCCACCTGGCTCTGGCCTGACGACCGAGTTTTCGGCGTCTCCATCAACGGCGAGAACCGAGCGTATCCCCTGCGGATCATGAACGCCCACGAACTGGCCAACGACGTGCTGGGCGGCGAACCGATTTCGCTGGTGTATTGAACCCTCTGCGGCACCGGGATCGTGTATTCCGGCATCGTCAACGGCGAAGCAACCACCTTCGGCACCTCGGGTCTGCTTTACCGCAGCAATAAGGTGATGTACGACCGCGCCACCCGATCGCTGTGGAATCAGTTCATCGGCGAACCGGTCATCGGTCCCCTGGCCGATTCCGGCATTCGGCAGCCCTTCTTCCCCTCAGTGGTCACCACCTGGGCCGAATGGTTGAAAGAGCATCCGGACACGACGGTACTGGATTGGAACACGGGTGTCTATCCTCCTGATTTTTACGTACCTGAAAACGACCCGCGCGCCATCTACTACGACTATTTCACCTCGGACGAGGTTATGTTCCCGGTTTGGAACCGGGACGTGACGTTCGACCCCAAAGAGATCGTCGTGGGCCTGTCTGTCGGGGACAGCGCCAAGGCTTACCGAGTGGCCGACCTCCAGCGCGTGCGGTTGGTCAACGACACGCTGGGCGGGGTCAACGTAGTAGTCGTCGCGTCGCCCGAGTCCAGGGCCGGCAGAATATACGAGCGCGGCGACGCGTCTTTCTCCTTGCCGCCTGCGGATGATCCTGATGTTCCGCCGTCCGTAGTGGTTGATGAAACCGGCGCCGACTGGCAAGTCACCGAAACCGGATTGGTCAACCAGTCCGACTCTTCGCGAATTCTCCCGCGCATCCCCAGCATCACCTCTTTCTGGTTCGGGTGGTTCCAGTACCACCCGGACACCGAGATGTACCGACCGGACATGCCGTAAACTCGGCGGCTCGGTCGCCAAATCCGTCGTGCTATAATTCTGGTCCGCCCTTCATTTCGTGCAAGAACCCGGTGCGTCAGACGCACTGTCAGCCGCGGAGAGGTGCCAGAGTGGACGAATGGGCGCGACTGGAAATCGCGTAGGGGTTAACGCCTCTCGCGGGTTCGAATCCCGCCCTCTCCGCCATTAATTCAGATTTTCAAGTATACAGACCCACATTTGACGATCCGGTTATCACTTTGATTATCACAACTGGAACCCGCACTTAGGTCCGTTTCGCAATCAGCGCCGGTGGGATGCGCCCGTGGTGCCGAACTTTTTTGGGCCGAATATCCGTAGAATTAGGCCTCTCCCCAAGACTTTCCGGGCAAGGCGCATCGGGATTTTGCCTTGATGCGAACGGTGGTGGACTACCCTTAGGCATTTGGCTACGACGGTAACCATACCTTGTTAGCGATCGCGATTCAGGGTTGACCGAATATGCATGACCCCGGAGCAGCAGGCCCGAGCACGAATTGACACCCTGCTCGAGCAGGCCGCGTGCGCGAGTTTGGCCTGAAAACCGGCCACGGCACAGCGGACTACCTGCTGTACGTCGATCAAAAGGTGGCCCATTGATCCGGTGAGCCGCGTTTCGATCTCCACCATCCAACGGATGTACTCCATGCTGCGAAGCGAGGAGTTGGAGCCGGAACTGGAGGGACATTCCGGCTTCAACTTTGCGCAGGTGA
>JAAXHE010000270.1 GCA_012271065.1 Candidatus Latescibacterota bacterium | reverse complement strand
GGTGGTCCCGGCACGGGTATCCACAAGTCAGTCGACGGCGGCGAGACTTGGCGTCAGCTTGAACAGGGGCTTCCGGACGGCATGATGGGCAAGACCGGCCTGGCCGTCAGTCCGCAGAATCCCGATGTGATCTACGCCACGATCGAGCTCGACAATCGCACGGGCGGTTTTTGGCGCTCGGCCGACGGCGGCGAGACCTGGGAGAAAATGAACGACTACCTGTCCAGCGGCACGGGTCCGCATTACTACCAGGAAATTTTTGCCAGCCCGCACGCCTTCGATCGTGTTTACCAGATGGACGTGCACCTGCACCGCACGGATAACGGCGGTAAGGACTTCGTCAGAATGGAGCACGAAACGAAGCACGTGGACCATCATGCGATGGCGTTTCGTGCGGACGACCCGAACTATCTGATCGTTGGCAACGACGGTGGCATTTACGAGAGTTTCGACCTCGGCGAAACCTGGAAATACGTTGCGAACCTGCCCATTACGCAGTTCTACAAGGTGGCCGTCGACTACGACGAACCGTTCTACAACATCTACGGTGGGACGCAGGACAACAACAGCCAGGGCGGGCCTTCGCAAACCTGGGACGCGTCCGGAATTCGCAATGCAGACTGGTTTATCACGCTCTTCGGTGACGGCCATCAGTCCGCGGTGGATCCCAACAATCCGGACATCGTCTACGCGGAGTGGCAGCAGGGCAACCTGACCCGCTACGACCGGCGCACCGGAGAGAGCACCTATATTCGCCCGCAGGCGCGCGAGGGCGAGCCGCCCGATCGCTACAACTGGGACGCCCCGATACTGATCAGTCCGCACGATTCGGAGACATTGTTTTTCGCGACGCAGCGCGTGTGGAGAAGCGATGACCATGGCGACACCTGGACGCCGATCAGCGGTGATCTGACACGCGACGAAGATCGCGTCAGCCTGCCGGTCATGGGCCGCACGTGGAGTTATGACGCGCCGCGCGACCTGTCCGCCATGTCCAGCTACAACACGATCGTCAACATTTCCCAGTCACCGATCGATCCGGACGTACTCTACGCGGGCTCCGACGACGGGCTGATCAGCGTCACCGAGGATGGCGGCGAAACCTGGCGCACGATTGACGAGCTGCCGGGTGTGCCGGACCGGTTCTTCGTCAATGACATCAAGGCGGATCTGCACGATGCCGACACCGTCTACGTCGTCGTCGACGATCACAAGGCTGGCAATTTTGCGCCCTACATCCTGAAGAGC
>JAAXHE010000134.1 GCA_012271065.1 Candidatus Latescibacterota bacterium | reverse complement strand
ACCGGGCAGACTTTGGACGGGCATAAACTCGCCCTCTTGAATAACCGTTTCGACGGTATCGTGCGGGCGATGACCAATACCCTGTTACGCACCGCCCGTTCCGCCATCCTCAACACTGCGCGGGATTTTTCCTGCTGTATCCTGACTTCTGAACACGAGATGCTGGCCATGGCCGAGAGCCTGCCGATCCATGTCATGAGCGGCCCGGACCTGATGGCGCAATGGATGGTGCGCTTCAACCCGGAACTCAGGCGCGGTGATGCGTTCCTGCATAACTCACCCTACCACGGCAATTCACATGCCGCCGACTGGACCATCCTCGTTCCCGTTGTGGATGACTCGGGACGGCACCGTTTCACCGTCATCGCCAAGGCCCACCTGGCCGATTGCGGGAACGCGATCCCCACGACCTATTCCGCGGCCGCCAGGGACGTTTACGAGGAAGGCGCGCTCATTTTTCCATGCGTAAAAGTGCAGGAAGACTACCGGGACCGCGAGGACGTGCTGCGCATGGCCCAAGTGCGGATCCGGGTGCCCGAACTGTGGCATGGCGACTTCCTGGCCCTGTTGGGGGCGGCCCGGATCGGCGAACGCAAACTGCTGGACCTGGTGCAGGAGATGGACGGCGCAGAACTTGCCGCCTACCCCGGCGAATGGTTCAATTACAGCGAACGCCTGATGGTCGATGCAATCAGGCGCCTGCCATCCGGTGAAACCACCACTTCCGGCTGGCACGACCCGATCCCCGGGGCGCTGCCCGACGGGCTGGAAGTGGCTGCCCACCTCAGGATCGACCGGGACGCGGCGCTCATCGAGGTGGACCTGACCGACAACCCCGATTGCCAGCCCTGCGGCCTGAACCTGACCGAGTCCACCGCGCGCACCGCGGCCATGATGGGCGTGTTCACCGGTCTCGGTTCCGTGGTGCCGCCGAATGCGGGCAGCTTCCGCCGCTTGCGCGTGCGCCTGCGCGAAAACTGCGTGGTTGGCATCCCGAAACACCCGTACAGTTGCTCGGTCGCGACGACCAACCTGTCCGAATTGCTCGCCAATTGCGTGGTGCGCGCGGTTGCCGGGTTGGGCGACGGCCACGGTATGGCCGCGACCGGCAAGGCTTCGCCGGCCTCCACGGCGGTGATTTCAGGCATCGACAACCGTCCCGGACGGGGACCGTTCGTGAACCAGCTATGGCTCGGCTTCACGGCTGGAGCCGCCGGTCCCGTTGCCGACGGCTGGCTGACGATCCTCGGCCTGGGCGCCGCCGGGTTCCTGCGCCGCGACAGCATCGAAATACTGGAAATGAAATATCCCGTGCTGATCCACTCCGAACACATCGTCCGGGACAGCGAAGGCGCCGGACGCTATTGCGGGTCACCTGCTGCCCAGGTCGAATTCGGTCCCCTGGACGGTGACTTGACGGCCGTATGGCTGAGCGAAGGCACCAAATATGAAGCCATCGGCGTGCAGGGCGGGGAAAACGGTTGTCTGGCGCGCCAGTACGTGCGCGACCTCAACGGGGAACTGTCCAGACCGCTGGGCACCTATGAACAGGTCACCGTAAAACCCGGGGAACGCGTCGTCTCCATAGGCAGCGGCGGCGCCGGCTACGGCGCACCCGGGACCCGTGACCCGAACCGGGTCGCGCGCGACGTGCAACGCGGCTGGGTATCCCCGCAACGAGCGCGGGACACATACCGGGTATCGGTCGACGAACACGGGGCCGTCGACGCGGCGCAAACCGCGACGTTGCGCAGCGGCTGAGATAGCCAGGGAAGCCCTGGCTAATTCCAGTTTCTGCGAATCGAACCCCCGAACCAGCGCGGCGGATCATACACGGCCTGCCGATAATTGAACGGGAACACAAAAATCTTGATCAGGTTGGTCTCATCCGTGATGTTTTTCACAAAGAAACTGACTTCCCAATCCTGGCCTGCCGTTATGTACGAAAGCCTCGCATTGGTGACGAAACTCTCTTCAAGGTCCGATGCAGGGTCGTTGTAGTTGTTGTTGTACCTGTTGTCCATGTAATTGAAATTCCATTGAGCCTCCAGTTCACCATTCCATACCGGCCAGCTATAGATCACCTGGCCGGTGATATCGAATGCAGGGGCAAAAGACATCTCAACGTCCCGCACCACCACACCGTTTGTCACGTCCTCGATTTCAGAGTCGAGCACTGCCGCGCCGACGGAAATATTCAGGCGGTCGGCCGGAGTGACGGCAAACTCGACTTCCGCGCCGTAGGACGATGCGTCCGAATTTGAAATCGCACCACCCAGGCCGTTCCAGTTGTAGGTATGAAAATCCGAGTAGTCATAATAGAACGCCGCGGCATTGAGGCGCGCCCGGCCGTCGAAAAACGTATTCTTGACGCCTATTTCAAACGCATACAGGGTTTCATCCCCGTAAGGCACCTGTTCGGGAGTCGGGATACTGTAAAACCCGTTGTTGAACCCCCCTGCCTTGGTGCCGCGAGACACGGACCCGTACACCAGCAAATCGTCCGTCGGGTGCCAGTCCAGTTCAATCTTTGCGGATACCAGGTCTTCCGTCCGCTTGGTCAGGCCGCCCACGGCCTCCCGGGTAAAATTGGCTGCCGGGGTGACGAATACGCCGCTGGTGCGGTTTTCTGTTTCAAAATTCTTTTCATCATGGGTATAACGCACGCCGCCGATGAGCGTCCAGTCTTCATGCAGGCTGTATTCAGCCTGCCCGAATACCGAGATCGATTCCGTCTCCAGTGTCCATGGCGCATCGAATACCACAATGCCGGAGACCAATTCAGCGTAAGGTTTCGCATCCGCATCCTGGTACAAATAATATAGCCCGGTAGTCCACCTGAATTGTCCGGTTTCCCCTGCAACCCTGACCTCCTGGGTGACATGTTCGTTGTCATAGGGGAACGCCGCAATACAGAGGAAATTGATGGACCCGTCGCAATCCTCTATGTTGTCACGGGCAAGGTTCAAATAACCTGTCAGCGAAGTCAGCGTCACCGGCCCCAGGTCCCATTCGGCGCGCAACAGGGAATGAAACGCCTCGGACTCCAGGTCCTGCGGACTGTCGGTCCAGACTTCTCTCGGCTCTTCCACGCCGAGCTGGCTTTCGGAATACCCGAAAATATCGACCCCGCCGGGATTGTTGGAGGCGAGTCCGGTAGCAGGATCGAACGAGACTATCTCATGGTCCGTATACAGGGGTATCACGTCCCTTTCCCCGTATTGAACCTTGCCCGTGACCCTGAACGTTTCCGTCGGTTCGAAGGTGAACTGGCCGCGTACAGCATAGGTACCGACATCGGAGCCGTCAGGAAACGGCCCCCTGTTCTTTATATATCCATCGGCTTCGTGAAACAGTCCGGCAACCCGCGCCGATAGCGTGTCGCCAATCGGGCCGCCTATTGCAGCCTCCACGATGACTTCGTCATAGGATGCGTAGGTGGCGTCAATGAAACCGCTGGGCTGATCGGTCGGTTTGTTGGTCACGTAGTGCATCAATCCACCCGTGGTATTACGTCCGAACAAGGTCCCTTGCGGGCCGCGCAGGACTTCCACCCGCTCCAGGTCGAACAACCCGAAATCAATCGCAGTCTGCGGCAGCAGGTAAAACTCGTCGTTGTATCCGACTACCGGCGATTCATG
>JAAXHE010000199.1 GCA_012271065.1 Candidatus Latescibacterota bacterium | reverse complement strand
GCTACAGACCCGCGCACGACGCACGCCTCTATGCCGGCCCGCCAAGGACGGGCGCGCACAAGTTGCGTGCCGTTGTAAAAGAACTAAAGCCCCGACGTGCCCATACGCCGGAGGATTTGCAATTGTAGGCGAATTCGGCCCCCCGTCAATACCGTAGTGTCGGAAAAACCTGGTGAGCGAGCAATGGCCGGCTTCAGCTCCGCCCTACCAACTGAACTCCTTGTGCGCTTCCAGAACGACGACCCGGCGGCGGAAGTCCACTCGCGAGGAATCCACACCCTGGAAGTTGTCCACGAAAGGGAAATCCTTGTCCAGGATGTTGTCAACTGCCAGCCTGAAGCGCCAGCCCGTTTCCCACAGGTGGTAGGTGGCGTGAACATCCAGCGTCGTGTAGCTGCTGACATCCCGGCGATTGGCTTGCTCATCCGTGTTTTCGTAGTCGGAGGAATAATTGAGAGTCGCGCCCGCTTGCCAGTCCTTCCAATCCCAGTCCAGGTAGACGTTTCCGCGCAATTTGGGTGGTCCCAGATGAGTGCCTTGCCTTTCTATGGGATCGACGCCGGGCGCGGCGGTTTCCTTCTGGGTGAAGTTTCGCGTTGCGAGCATTCCGGCCGAAAAGTCGCCGTAGGAGCTGCTGAACGTATACAGCATTTGCACGTCCAGGGATTCATTGAGCACACCCGACAGATTCCCGTCCTGATTCGAAAGCAGAGTCAATATGCCCTCGGAATTTCGTTCCACGAGCCCGGGGAACAGGCTCGCATTCTCCAGCGCAAAAGTCCCCGGATAACCCAGGGCGCTCCACAGGCTGCCGATCTTGTCGGTGAAATCGGTACGGTTAAAGGTAGCCGAAAGGTACAGGCCCGGCACGCCGGGAGGGGTCACCTCAAAGCCCACACTGACGTTATCCGAGACTTGTGGCTTCAGATCCGGATTGCCGCCCAGGCCTATTACCGGAAATACCGGAACGAAGGGGCCGCCATTGGATGCGGGGTTCGCAGGATCGAAAATCGCAAAGAACGGCGGCGTAAAAGGCGGGTTCAGAAAATCGGGGGGATTGAAGAGCGATTGCAGTGTTGGCGCCTGAAAGGCTTCACCCCATGTCCCGCGAAGCGTGAGGTATTCAACCGGATTCCACACCAGACCGACCTTGGGCACGAAATCGCTGAACGTGCGGGTGCTGTTGGAGCCTAACGGCCCATCGAACGGACCTTCGATTTCGTACTTGTCGTAGCGCCCATTCAGGGTCAGGTAGAGTTGCTGAAGTCCGGGCCTGCCTTCCGCGATCGGTACGGATATCTCCGTAAACCAGGACGTATTGTCCGACTCCGGAACGATTTCGGGCGCGTCGGGAAAGAAAAAGGTAAACGGATTCAGTCCGAAGTCCTCGAAATCCAGCGTGTCGGTGCGCAACTCCCCGCCTATGGCAACGCGAACGTCTCCAGCCGGCAGTTCGAACAAAGCGCCGTCCGCATTCAGTGCCACGACCTTCTGCGTAACCGACCGGTTGCCCCGGTCGTCGTCCTCCTGAAACTGCGAAAGGTCGTCCAGTTGCACCGTACCGTCGCCAAACGGGTTGAACGCCGTCGCAGGGTCCGGACTGGCGAGCGCGGCCCGGAACTCGGGCGACCGTGAAAGCAGGGTGCCGAAGTACGTGTTGTATATGGAATTCTTGCCGTATGTCACTAGTGTCCGGTTAAAAGTCCA
>JAAXHE010000007.1 GCA_012271065.1 Candidatus Latescibacterota bacterium | reverse complement strand
GGCGGGGGAAGGAACGGGAGCGACATCATGACGAAATTCGCTTCCACGCCCAACTCCCTGGCGGAGCTGTTGCCGGCCACCAGTTCCGTGCGCGTTCTCAGGCCATCGGTTACCGTCTCCATCACCTGTGTGAATGACTCGTTCTTCAGGTCCTTGTAAAAGACTCCCAGTGAAATATAACCGTCGAGATCCTGGAAATAATATTCGCCGTTCAGGTCGTAGTTGTCCGCCAATCTCGGGCCCAGGTCCGGCTCTCCGATGATGATCTCCGTGTTCCCCACCGTATCCGTAAAGACGGAGGTTCTCTGGGCGAAGTCTTCGAAATCCGGCCGGGCCATGGACCTCGAGTAAGACAGGCGTATCTTCAGATCCGTACCGGGGGCATAGTGCAGGTGCGTGCTGGGCAACAGCTCGGTGTATGAATTCCCGTTGTTGTCCGCGGCTACGTTCACATTGCCTGTTGACTCGTCTACCAGAACGTCGAAGGCGTCGTTGGTCAGGTCGGTATGCTCGACCCGGACTCCGCCGGTCACGCGAAAGCCCTCATGGGCCCAAGTCATCATCCCGTACCCGGCAAAAACGTCCTCAACCAGCTTGTAGTCGCCTTCGAAGTTGTCGAGGCTCGGCATGAAAGCCTCGCCGGCATTGACGTTGTTGGCCGCGATGAAACCCCAGTAGGCGTCCCGGTCCACGAAGATCGTATCCATGGTATTGATATTCTCCAGTTCCGGGTTGTTGACCGAGAGGGTATAGGCCGCCTGGTCCCTGTCCGAGGCGCGGTAGCGCAGAACCTCGCGTTCGAAATCCCTGTCGATGCGGCGCCACCAGGCGCCCGCCTTGAAACCGAAACCCGACGATTCCGGTTGCATGTTTCGCGAGTAGTCCGCCCGAACGTTGGTCAGGTAATCGAGCGTGTCGTCCACCTGGTTATAGGTGCTGCCGGTTCCCTCCTGAACGAACAGGGCCGGGTCGCTGAACAGATCGGGGTCCGGCAACTCGACGTACAGCCGATTACGAGACAACCGGTAGCCGAGGTTGTCCAGGTCGGTATTCTTTCCCGCCCGCGAGACGAAGTTCTTCGATTGCGCCCATTCGCCATCCAGGTCCACCCTCGAGAAAGAGGCTCGAACCGTCAGTAAATCGTCCCTGCCGACCAGGTAATCGAAACCCCCGGATGCCAGCAACGTCTGCCGGTCCCGGCTCCTGTCGATGAAGTTGACGATTCCCTGGGTTTCCGAGTAGAGGCCCTGGTCCTTGTCCAGGGATAGAAATTCCGCCGGCTCGACGAAATGCCCGGTCCGGTTTCTGCTCTCGATCTCTTCCTGGCTGAAAAAATGCAGCGAAACAAAGCCGTACAGGGT
>JAAXHE010000190.1 GCA_012271065.1 Candidatus Latescibacterota bacterium | reverse complement strand
GAGTGGATTTGCTCGTCAGATTGCTTCGCGTATCGGTTGCCAGCGTACATCGTTATATTTCCGGCAGCCGGACGACGCCTGACAGGGTGGCGGCCCGCCTGCACTTGCTCGCGTTCGTGGTCGGGGACCTGGCGGGGGCGTACAACGACATCGGAATCCGGCGCTGGTTCGATCGTCCGCGCACACGTCTGAACGGAAACACGCCCGCGCAGGAACTCGGCGAAAACTGGATGCCGGAGGATGAAGGCCCCCGGCGCGTCCAGGATCTTGCGCACGCGCTGGTTTCGCCATTTGCCACATGATCGCCTTTCGTCACGCCGACCCGCGCTTCCCCTTCCTGTGGGAGGATTCAACCCAGCCCGAGGGAAGATGGAACGCGGCAGGCGTACTGACGCAGTACTTCTGTGACACTCCCAATGGCGCGTGGGCCGAGTTTCTTCGTCACGAGGAAATCGACGACCCGGAAGACCTGGTTACAGTTCGGCGCGCCCTCTGGGCGGTAGACATCGGCGAAGGGCCTTTTCCTGAACCGGAATTGCCCTTGGAGACCATGGCGGGCGGCTTGGAAACCTGGGCCGACTGCCGACGCGCCGCAACCGAGTTGCGCAAGGACTATCCGGCCCTGTCCGCGCCTTCAGCCGCTTTGCGGCCAGGCAAGGCCTGCGGCTGGAGGGTTCACGGCGGGCTTGTTCCCGGCCCCGAACGCGACGGAAGAACGATCGCATTATTCGGTCGCCAGCCCAATCTCACCGGATGGGTGGCCACGATCGAGGGCCGACCGGACGAGGACTTGCTCGCGCAGGTGAGGCACTACGGCACGGACTGAGCACCATCTCGTCAGAGTCGAGGCGGCAGTGGGGATTCGCTCAGGATATCGAGCGCACCACCGATGAATTGAGCGCTGCCCCGGCTCTGATGCTCAGTCGATTCGTATGCCCAGGCTCTCGGCTATTCGGGCCTCCATCGTGCGGGGTCGCAATCCGTCAAACTGTCCGAATTCGTTACATAACCCTGACCGCTTATCCAATCCTGATGGTCCATCAACCAATAGATCATCCAAAGCGCGTTTGGATCGTACTCGTACATGTCCCAACGGTCGCAAGGATAGGTTGGGTGGTGGTGGGCGTGGGCAAGTTCGTGGAACACCCCATATAGCAGCGATCTACCGTGGAAATTGGAAAGCAGATCAACCCGCGTCAAGTTGTCGTTTCTCGCACACGGCGACAATGCGATGTCCGTTCCAGACGTAACACCGGTTCAGGCCCGCTGACCGTGCGAACGAACTTGACCGCAACATTGGAGTTGACAATGCATATTCGACGCATATCATGACGGAATATTCGTTAATTCATGCGATATTTTCATGCAACTCCAGAATTTTGCCACCGACGAAGGCTTCTCACCCGGCGCGGTGGCCACTGAACTGAAGACGACCCGGGCCGAAATCGCCGGCACGTTGGGACTGAGCCGCGACGCCCTGTCGCGCGCCTCCCGCGTCGTTGCGCCCAAGACGCAGATGCG
>JAAXHE010000028.1 GCA_012271065.1 Candidatus Latescibacterota bacterium | reverse complement strand
ATCGTCGTCAACTCGTTTTCCAAGACCTATTGCATGACGGGCTGGCGGCTGGGTTGGATGGTGAGCCGGGCGGATTTCGTGCAGAAGGCGGCGCAGTTGAACGAGTTCATCGTTTCGCACGCGCCGACGATGATCCAGCGTGGCGGCGAAGCGGCGATTGCGCACGGTGAGGACGACATCGCGGCGATGGTGGAGGAGTTTCAGGAGCGGCGGGACTTCTGTGCGGGGATGCTGCGAACGGTTCCCGGGGTCAACCTGCCGGAGCCGGAGGGAGCTTTCTATCTCTTTCCTCAGCTCGACGGCGTCGACGACTCTTACCAATTTTCTCTCGATCTGTTGCGCAAAACGCATGTGGCGGTTGCGCCCGGGAGCGCGTTCGGCAACGGAGGCGAGGGGTCGATCCGGATCTGTTACGCACCGGGCATGGACGTATTGGAGCCGGCGATGGGGCGGATCTGCGAGTTTATATCGTCCTACGGCGAGAAGCAGTAACCCATAGTAAACAGAGCCCTGACCAACAACATCTAAGGAAGGCAGAATGAATCCTCAAGCGATCCTGGAAGAGCTGAAGACGGTCGATACGCCGTCGATCACCAACGTTGTTGCCACCTACCCTGACGATCCTCTGTGCCTTGGCCTTTATAACCCGTGGACGGAGAACTGGTATACGGATGAGACGATCCGCTGCATGTATCCTGAGATGGGCGCGCTGGCCGGTTACGCGGTGACGTGCGTCTTTGGACTTCCGGACCCGAATTTTTCGCGGGTGGGTTTCACGGACGTGCTGGAGGCGCTGGACGCGTCGCCGAAGCCGACGATCCTGGTCCTGGAGCAAAAGTTTCCGCCCGAGATTGCGGGGAAGGTGGGGCTGGCCGGCGGCAACATGACGGCGGCGATGCAGGCGGTGGGCTGTGTGGGCTGCATTTCGAACGGGCCGTCGAGAGATATTGACGAGATCCGGCCGATGGGCTTCCAGTATCTATTGAGCGGCGTTACGCCCGGACATGGGGCGATGGCGGTGCAGGCGGTGAATGTGCCGGTGCACGTGCGGGGGATGGACGTGGCGCCGGGGGAAATTGTGCATATGGACGAGAACGGCGCGTGCAAGTTCCCGGCCGACAAGATGGAGGATGTTCTGCGCAACGTCAAGCAGCTGCTGGCGCATGAAGAGGAACGTATCGGTATGATGCAGAAGGCTTCGAGCGCGGCGGAGGTGCGGGCGATTCTTGCCGGTCATAGCTACGGGGATGACGAGGAGTAAAAGGTAAGTAGTGAGAGTATGGAAGAGAGGCGTGAGCGTTGCTCTCACTCCTCTCTTTTTGATTGGGAGATGTCCGAGTTCAGGGCAGGGAGTCTTCGGTTTCGGTTACGTCGATGCGGACGGCGACCCAACCGTCGTTGTCGCTGAGGATGTCGTC
>JAAXHE010000055.1 GCA_012271065.1 Candidatus Latescibacterota bacterium | reverse complement strand
GGGTTCCGTCCTCTTTGGACTTGATGAACGAGAGCACGTCAGGGTGGGTGACGTGCAGGATGCCCATGTTTGCGCCCCGGCGAGTGCCGCCCTGCTTGACCACATCGGTAGCCGCGTCGAAGGCGTTGATGAAGCTCACCGGGCCCGATGCCACGCCTCCGGTGGATCCGACCACATCGCCCTCCGGGCGCAACCGCGAAAAGGCGAAACCCGTTCCTCCGCCGCTTTTGTGGATCAGCGCCGTTTCTTTCACCTTGGTGAATATGGAATCGAGCGAATCTTCCACGGGCAGCACGAAGCACGCCGATAGCTGCTGCAATTCGCGACCGGCATTCATCAGCGTAGGCGAATTGGGCAGAAATTCCAGCCGCCGCATTACCCGGTAGAACTGATCCTCCACCGCAGCGCGCTCCTCTTCGGTCGCGCCGTATTCCAACTCCGATTGGGACAGGTTGTGCGCTACCCGACGAAACATCCCTTCAGCGTCTTCCAGTACTTTGCCGTCGCGATCCTTGGAAAGGTAGCGGCGCTGCAGCACGACCTTCGCGTTATCGGTCAGGGTTCCGTTTCGATCGTTGCATTCGCCGGCTATACCGGCCTCGACCATTGCGTCGCGTATCCGCCGCCTCACCCAATCGGCCGAATCAGCCAAACCCGCCTGTTCAATTCCCGTAGCCGTTGCCACAGCCGGTACCTCCCTCAAATTCATCCATATGGATCACGTTTATGATTGACAGATAAAGAACGACGATTGGCATCGACCTACTGTGCGCCGCTGTAGTCTAAACCATCAACCCTTTCACGCGCCGGGCCCATCGGCCAAAATCAGCGGGACGCCGGCGCGCCAACGCCCCGCCACCAAGATCAGATTGCTCCGACCTCGCTTTTTCTGCCAACCCCCTTCATTCGCGCGGACAGGTCCAGATCGAACCGCAATCCCTTGTAGAAGTACAGCACCGGGGTCTCACGCTCCGGCCTCAGGTCTAATCCGACCAACGCGGCCGTTGCGTCCTGCACACGATGCCAGACTCCTTCTTCGCCCGGGGTTCCCCTGGTGACCAGGCGCACCACGCCGGACGTCATGCTTATTCCCAGACGGGCCAGCGTTTCCGCTATCAGGTCCGCGAAATCTCGCAGCGCTCCGTAGGCGTACGGATGACCCGCGGTCAGGCGCAACGACAGCCCCGTGGGCGTGTTACGGCAATTGGTCACCGGGAACGCGGTTCGCAACTGC
>JAAXHE010000200.1:350-1105 GCA_012271065.1 Candidatus Latescibacterota bacterium | reverse complement strand
GGAAGTTGTCAGGAAACGAGGAAATTTCGCTACTCGGATTACAACGTAGTTGCGGCGGAATCTGAGCAAGGATGCGACAAATTCCCTAGACCACTGACCTACCCAAAATCGGGCCTTTGCGAATCGAGTTGCCCTCAGGCTTCGAAGTTGAGTGACCTGCAAAACGGGGCGAAATGCGCCCATACTGCGACGGTCACGACCCAGACGGTCTACGGGTCATTGACGCCTCGGCGATGCCCGTCATCATCAACGCCAACACCAACACCACCACTACCATCATAATGATGACAGGGTGCGCCGTCGGCGTGCCGCAGGAGGCGCACCGATGATGAACGGGAATGAACGACTTAACTCACCCCAAAATCGTTGGACCCGCTGGTACATATGGCTCGCCTACGTCAGCATCCTGGTCGTGATCGTGATCGGAGTCGTATAGGAAAACTGCTCGTTTTGAGCAGGGTTGGACCACGCCGCCGACGGGCCCGGGTATTGGCCGGTGTGCATCCGGGGCCCTGACCGCACAGGCAGAATTTGCCATATCGGCATGGCCTGGCCTTTGGGCGTCTCCAGACGCACGGAGACGCCCTCTCCGGGATTCGTCGAGATGTTATACGCGAAAAGCGAAAATCCCGTTACAGAGCCTGATACGGCGATTTTCACCCGGCTCCGCAACGCCCGTCCCGGGCAAGTTCTCGGACGCCGGTGAACCTCACGAAACCGGAAATACCCAGAATTCAGGCGTTTGGAACGATTAC
>JAAXHE010000200.1:0-279 GCA_012271065.1 Candidatus Latescibacterota bacterium | reverse complement strand
TGACGTGCCTTTTGGAGACAATGATTGGCTGGCCCTGACCCAGGAAGACCCGATAGAGCCCGATATCCCTCTGTGCGACCCGCACCATCACTTCTGGGATGGGCGTCTGCAGAGCATCCCGTATCAGCGTTACCTGCTCCACGAGCTGATGGCCGACCTCGATTCGGGACACAACGTACGATCCACTGTGTTCGTTGAAGCAAGGTCGATGTACCGCGCCGGCGGGCCGGTGGAGTTGCAGCCGGTGGGCGAGGTGGAATTCGTGCAGGGGCTGGCCGC
>JAAXHE010000223.1 GCA_012271065.1 Candidatus Latescibacterota bacterium | reverse complement strand
CCTTTATTGATGGCGGTCCAATCCTGGCCACTGTTCTCGGTCTTGAAGATGCCGCCGTTGCGCATTCCGGCGTAGAGGACGTCGGGGTCGTCGGGATCGACCGCGAGCGAGCGCACGTCGAGCGTGGTCAACCCGTTGCTGACACGTTGCCAGGTCGTCCCGCTGTTGTCGGAGAGGAAGACGCCGTCTCTGGTCGTGCCTGCATAGAGCCGGCCCTTCGCGCCTGTGATCACGACGGTGCCGGGATTCGTGAGGCCGAAGCTGCTCGGCCCCCAACTGAGGCCGCCGTTGTCGGTGCGAAAGATACCGTTGGCGGTGGCCGCGAAGAAGACGCCGTGTTCCTGCGGATCGGCGAACAGGTCAAAGACACGGGCGCCGGGAGGCCCGCTCAGCCCTGTAAGCGCGGCAGCGGCCAGAAGACCGCACAAGGTCAACTTAGCCTGCATGTCTCACCACCCGACGGTCGAAGCACACGATAAAAAGGCCGTGATTCGTGTTTCGTGTCTCGTGATTCGTGAAAACCATTGGCGGGCCTGATTCGCGCCAGAAAGAAACGTCTGACGGGCGGTGAATCGTACAGGACGTTTTGCGTGTTTCGTAACCCGAGGTCCGAAGGAAGCGACAAGACCGCTATGCCTGCGCGCGCCTTTTTCCTCCGTCCGGCTTGCGCCTAGTCCTGACGGTCCTATCACGCACTTCGCCTCGCCACGTGGTGAGAAATACAGACTATTACAAAAGGGAAGCCGACCGGCCATGATTTCAGTCTATCGACCCATGCCTGTCGAAAACCGTTGCGGCTGGAACAGGGGTGTGAAAGCTTACAGCCGCTCTTGCGGAGGAGTGCTCGGCGTGCAAGAGGAGAGTGTCCGTCGTGAACCACTGATTGGCCGAAAACCACCAAACGAGCTGTTTCTTCCACCGATTGCGTGGCGCGGCGGCGGACATGCCGGATGTTCACCAAGCCGCTCGTTGGCGTGTAAAAAATACACGTCCCCCGCGCTTCGTCTGCTAAAGGGGCACATTTTACACGGCAAGTCGTATCCAGGTTTCCGGGCGCTCCGAAGCCGTTGCTGAAAAAGAAGCGCGGGCAGCAGGAAACACGGTTTCTCAGGAGCGCTGTTCCGGGAATCCCCGGACGAATCAGGGTTGAAAACCATTGATTCTCAAGGCGTGAGTCGTTAACTGCCGTGGAGGACTCGTTTCTGAACGAGGCGCGGGACGAGTCATCTTTCTTCGAACCGGCGTTCGGGAGAAGTTGGCATGGCGATTGCTAACAGAGATGCAGGAGCTGACATGAAACTCTTCGGAATCTCGAATCGAGGTCTGGCGGTCATCGGCATTCTGGTAGTCGTGCTTTGGGGATTGATCATTGCGGAGCGGGCGGTGATCCGGCAAGCGCGTCAAGACCACTATGAGTTTCTTCTCTTACATCCGAACACGCCCGCGGCCTTGCAACCGAAACCCGCAGTCCATCCGGCCGAAGCCGCACCGGAAATCCCCTCCGAATCTCTCAGCCAGATCGGGCTCTCTTCACCGAACCCGGTTTGAAGAGCGATGCCGGGGTCTTTCGCACACCGCTACTCTCCAGTGGCGAACAGGAACATAAAAGCCGTGATTCGTGAAAACCATTGGCGTCGGTCTGGTTCGCTCCAAGAAGAAATTTCTGACGGGCGGTGAACCGTAAAGGCCGTTTCGCGTGTTTCGCAACCCGAGGACCGAAGGAAGCGACAAGACCGCTACGCATGCGCGCACCAAGCGGTTCGCGCCTCGTCCTGACGGCCCTCTC
>JAAXHE010000076.1 GCA_012271065.1 Candidatus Latescibacterota bacterium | reverse complement strand
TGAACGCCCGGCTCGTAATTGGAAGTTTTCCATTCGAACCAGACCCTCACGGTTTCTCCCGGGCCCACCCGTGGCGACCGGACCTCCGGCTGCTTGGCAGCGGATGGGAACGTGAGCCGTACCGGAACGTTAATGGCAAGCGGCCCGTCGTTGCGCACGTCTATCCACACTTCCACCGGCTCGCCCACCATTGCAGTGTCGGCCGGGTACGCTCCCATGCCGACAATCACTACATTTTCTACGGTGGGCAGCAGGTCCACCGTGAAATGCCGTTGAGGAGAGTTCACCGCGGCGATTTCGGTGAGGAACTGGTGTGTACCCGCAGCGTAGCGACTGGTCAGCCATTCGAAAACCGCCGTCCCGGTTTGTTTGGGGGCGACCAGGGGTTGCTTCGTTTGCGGTTGCCGGCCTCCCGGAGGGAAGCGCAGCGTGATCGGGATATTGACGGCAACCGACCCATCGTTGTGGACGGTCACCGCTATCGAAACCGGTTCGCCCACCGAAGGGGACTCCGGATACACAACGACGTCGACGATGGTGGCTGTGATGGTCAGAGGGTTGAGTTGGAAGGGAATCTCCGCGGACGTTTCCCCTTCGGTGATGTTGTGATCCCCTGGCACGGTGGCGATTAGCGTGTGTTCGCTGACAGCGTAATTTCTGGTTTTCCAGGTGAAATGGGTTTTCTCCGTCGACCCTGACGGCACCGGAGGACGGCGGGTTTCCGGATCCTTCGTCTCGGACGGGAAATGCAACGTTATCGGCACGTTGACGGTGGCCGGCCCGTTGTTCTGCACCTCCACCACGACCGCCACCTCTTCACCCTGCATCGCGGTGTCCGCGGGCGTCGTGTTGATGCCGACGATCTCGGCGTCAATGTGAAAGGTTACCTCGGCATCGGCAGTGGCGATGACGCCGAAGTCTCCGGAAGACGCCACGATTTTCAGCGTGTGCGGTCCCAACTTTCGCGGCGAGGCCGGCACACGCCACGCGATCTGCTCATCAGATCCACCATCTGGGGCCAACTCGTCGATGGTTTCCGTACCTATCGGTTCGGTATCGTCGTCTACATACAATTCCAGGCTCAGGGGTAGGGCAATCTCGCTTTGGTTCCGGACCGTCAGGGACAGTGTGGCGTCGTCGCCGAGGATCAGCAGGCCCGGCGCAACGACCACATCCCCCATCTCGACGTTCACCAGCGGGGCG
>JAAXHE010000278.1 GCA_012271065.1 Candidatus Latescibacterota bacterium | reverse complement strand
GCACGGTCAACTTCCACGGCGAAACCGTTGAAACCTACCGCGCCGCCTCGGACGGTGTCATCGCTCTTGTTCGCCAGTTTCCCGTCGTCAAACCGGGCGACCCCATGTTCGTGATCACCCAACAGCAGCTTCAAGCCTGATCGTTGCCGGACAACCGCCTCTTCACCAGGCTCCGCTGCTGACACACGGGGCTTCGCTTCCCACCGCGCCGAAGCTTCACCCTGAACCTTCAATTCGGTCGGCTTCTCGAAAAAGTCGTCCGTGCCGTCCGCCGCACTACGATCCGGGCTGGCCGGAGTACACTCGCCGGGAGAACAACGACGGGAGACTCGCTGTGGATGGTTCCGCTACGAGTCCCCTGTGTGGACTGGAAAACTCTCCGTCTTCGGCATGCGGCAGCTCATCGGAATGATGTAGAACCTCGCTTTTCTCTAAGTCCGCACCGCCTCCTGGCCTTTCGTGCTCGTCTCCACCGAATAGCACGGGGGCTGCAACATCCTCCACGTCGCTTCCTGGTTGAAGATCTCCCCGGTCCCTGTAGCGTAGGAATGACAACACATGGTTGAACCGATCTTGATTTTTCTTTCCGACGCGCACTGTGATCGACCGCGGCCCATCGATGAACGTGTACTCAGTAGGCCTTGCTGGTATGGCGGCTATCACTGCGGCAACCGCGGACATCACTCCGATCGCTTTCCAGGCGGCCCCCGCCGTGATCACTGCGTCTCTACCCTCGGACCAATAACTCGTGCAGGACGAACTGTAGTCCGCGTAATAACAATCGGTCACATAACCGGGTTCCTCCGACACCGCAAGATAACCGGCAATCACGGCCCCTGAAAGCAATCCATAGGCTACCGCTCCTCTTCGCATGGGGACGGACAGGTCTTCGTTGATCTTGGGATCCAAGCTGGCGAAAGTTGCCACCAATGACCGATGCTTCCGGTCATACACTTCAATGCCGTCATCGGTGACGTGGACCGCGCCTTTCCGCCACTTTCCGTCAAGCGTCTTGTATCTCACCTTTCCTTTGTCGAACCATTCAGCTTGGATCACGCACGCACTCAACACGACAAGAACGAAGCCTCTGCATAGCCTGGTCATTCCCTCCGCCCTCCTTTCTTTGCCAGTCCGGGTCACCCATTCGCGGCACAATGGATGCCCGTCCGAGGAGTCCAAGAGTAGGGAGCCCTGCAGTCTTCCGAACCACCATTGCTTCGTTTCGAAAACGGCATCCGTCCGTACCGAGCCTTCAGGACCGCCAACCGTGCGACTACAGACAAGCGAGCCTTGCCGCTTGGACGGAACGTGTGTTCAGCGCGTTTCTATGGTTCGTGTTGTTGCGAACAAACCCGTCTTGAAACGGGATTCATGACGAGCAGGCTATGTTTCGGCGGAAAGGCTGGCGAGGCTCCACCTCAGGCCGACGAGCTGGAGAACGGATCGCCGCGTGGACCTGATTCAAATGTGAACCTGACCTGAAACACCCTCCTGATCAAAGCGGCGTTGACACTGATCCGGATGTTTCCCGCTTGAATGAGCCGCAAACGGGCGGAGGAGAAACTAGCCAGGGACAAAAAACTAGATCGCTGTCCAACCCGCGTCCACCGGAATGTTGGCTCCGGTAATGTAGCGCGACGCGTCCGACGCCAGGAACACGGCGGGGCCTTTGATATCGTCCTCGTCGGCCATTCGTCCCAGCAGAGTGCGCGCGCTGTATTGCCGGACGAACGTGTCGCTGTGATCGGGTGTTTGCAGACCGCCTGGAGACAGCGCGTTGACCCTCACGTTGTAGGTCCCCAGGAAACTCGCCAGGTAGCGAGTCATCTGGATCATCCCGCCCTTCGCGAAGTGATAGTCGATCGGGTTCCATATGGTGGTGCCCTCGTAGATGGACCAGTCCGGCCCCACCATGCCGTAGAT
>JAAXHE010000257.1 GCA_012271065.1 Candidatus Latescibacterota bacterium | reverse complement strand
TCCTTCCTGTTCGAGGGCCCTGACTACGGCTTCGGATCCACGCATGGCTGCACCTCTCATCGGTTCGCGGGCGACCAGCGTTCCGTAAGGGAACGGGATTGCCGCGCTTGCTCGCAATGACAGCCGGCTAACGGCTGTTGGATTGGCCGGGATGATAGGGCAGCGCGGGGATGGGGTCAACCGGGGTTCATGGCATGGATGAACGGGATGTACGAGATTTGCACGAATTGGTTATGTCAAACGGGTGCGGTGTGCTCACGAACACCCGGTTTGTCATCGCGAAGAGCGGAGCGACGTGACGGTCTCGTTGCTCCATGGGATCCCGTTCCCATCCGAGATTGCCACGCTGCGCTCGCAATGACACTTTGAATGAAACCGGGCGCGCGGTGTGCACGGGCGGCTAGATGGGCGGGCCGTGGGGAAGAGGAAACGGGTCGGCGGTGCGGCACAGGAGGCAATTGACAGGGTGGCTGGAATGGGCCGGGTCGTCGGGGAGCCCCAGGAAGGTCCGCAGCTCGCCGATGTTGTTCACCGGAGGAAAGGGGGACGCGGGGCCAGGCCCGGTGTTGAGGCGCTCGATGATGTCCCGCGTGCGGGCTGGGCGATGGTGTCCGTCGATGGTGCGCTCGATATCCGTGACCAGATGACGCACACGTCGGTGCATACGCGCCAAGGCAAGCCGACGTGGCCTGGGCTCGAGGGAATCGAGCCAGCCAGAGGTGACGGCGTAAACGTCGCGGAATGTCCGGACGTGCCCGTTCGGGAGGCCACCGTCGCAGATCACGCAGTAGAGCGCCGTCATCAGACGCCGTCGGGTGGAATGGGGGCGACCCCAATTGACGGCGGCCGCGGTCACGGAATGACTGGCGGAACGGCGCATGGCATCGGCTCCAAGGTCGGTGCGGCCGAATGCCAGGTGGGCGGTCGCCCGATTGAGAAAGTAGCGGCTGCGTTGCCGGTGGTGTTTCACGGTTCCGATGGCATTGGCTCCTCCGGTTGACGATGGTGATGATTTGGAGAGGCAGGATTTCGGATCGTTGTCAGCACACGGCCGGGTTACGCAACTATTTATCCTACTTTTCCGTGTACTCAGGATGTCCAGTCATCCCTGCGCGCGGGCGCGGATGGTCCCGGTGGAGCAGAGGGCAAAGCGGGTGATCAGTCGAAAAGGTAAGCCGCGGATTGCCCCCTGGGCCGGTTGCGATTTTTCACTGACGGGGTTGGCCGTCGATCCGAAATCCTGCCTCTGAGTTTGTGATTGGCAACAGCTGTTTTCCCAGGTGCAATCAGCATACATGTTCGTATTGCATGGTCGCAAGGGATGGATGTCACTCCTCCGTACCGACTTTCGTAGATCGTCAGAATCAGGATTTGCGGGATTTTGTGATTTCGCGGGATCAGGAGATCTGCGGCGCAAAACGGTCCCAGTCCGGCTAATCCCCGAATCTTGACAGTCCTGGTTCTGACGTTTCCCCCACAAACCGGGCACGCGTGAGATGGGCGTCAGACTCGTCGCGGATTTGCCAGAAACGAGACGATTACAGCAGGCACGGACGGGACGAGCGGAAGGCCCGCGGATCAGCGTCGGGTGTCGAGGCCTGGCAAGAGGACGGGGCCGACAGTCAGGAGACGAACCGCGCGGACCTGGGGCGGGCCTTGCCGCCGTGGACGGAGGGGCGTGGGCCGTTTGGCGGGAAGGAGTTGTGTCGGGTCCCAACCGAAAACTCTGGGGCTACGCGACGCTCAGGTCCTGGGCGGTAGGGCGAGTTCGTCCAAGACTTCAGGGAATGTAGGGAACTAATAGCGTTGGAGGATTTCGTCGAATATTTCCGCTCCGGTGGACGGACCGTGACTCGGTGGACGTAGTGATCGGGATTTTCGTGGAGGTTGTGATACTTCAAGAGCAGGTGAAGACCTGGAACTATCCCGATGCGGCGATAGAGGTAACAGCGGACGTACATGCGGCCGGAGCCATCGTATCTGGTTTGCAGTTCCTTGCCTATTTCCAGGAATACCCCGTTACTGCACCGGACGTAGCCGTCGATACGGACGACCGCGAGTGGCCCAAAATGACGGGTGAGGGGGTATACCGATATTCGACTGCGAAATTATGCTCACTCAGCCGGCGGTGGTGGACGTACTGGCAATTGTCCCAAGAGTTCCAGTCTGCGGGTCGTTGCGAGGAGGAATTGCGGCCCGTGTAAGCGTGATACCACTCGATGATGTCTATGGTGGGAATGATCGCCTCACGGTCGACAAGCTTGGCCATCATGTCGCTGCCTAATTCGTAACGCTGTTCGTATTCTGCCACCGCCTGCATGGCGGATTCGACCAACTCTGATAGGTCGGATGCGTCAATGCGCCAAATCGGAACGGGTGGTAGTACGGGGTGGTTACGGCGCGACACCAACCAGTACCAGCGGGACGGATGGGACACCCCGGCCCTGACGAACGACATTCATCAGGTCACGCTCGAAGTACGGCACGCCCGAGGACATCTCTCGCTCTAATTCCTTCATGGGCAGGATCTCGATGCCCACGTCGATGATTTCCGCGACGTAAAAGCTCAAATGCTTAACAAAAAGGTCGTGGGCAACGAAAGCGTACTTTCCAAACTGGATTTCGATGGCAACCCGATCCTTCAGGTAATCGGTTTGGTTGTAGGACAAGATGGGATCGTAGCCGGCGGCTTCGATGCGGTTCCTCTGCTCATCATCCGTAAGGTCGTAGATGCCGCGAAGCAATTTCTCGTCGGGGGCGACATAGAACGAATTCCGGCGTTCGCCCCAATCCCTAGCTTTGAACTCCGCTTTGAAGGCGTCGTTCATGTCTTTGGGCGAGTACAAGATCCTGCCGCGCATCGTGCGTTCGCGAGAAACCTTGGTACGGCACGCCTCTGCGTCCACCGAAGCGATCACCTGCCTGACCTCTTCCCAAAGATGGGGGCGGTGAACCAGCAAAAATTCCTCGCCGTTCAAGTGGGAATAGATGGATTTGATCTGCATCAATTCCCGCCGTTGGGCAGGCTGGGATCGTAGATCGGCTTTCCCATCGGGCGTGTTTTTAACCGGCCAGCACGCAGGTCGTGAATCCGACTGACAGCAATATTCACGTATTCGTCCACATTGTCGCAGCCCAATCCGATGCGGCCGTGCATCAACGCCGCGATTACGGAAGAACCCACACCCATATACGGGTCGAAAACCCGGTCACCGGGGTCGGTCAGGGCCAAAACCAAACGCTCGACTAGTTCCACCGGAAACTGACATGGGTGGACGGTTTTTTCCGGATGGTTGTGTTTCACGTTGGGAAACTCCCAAACATCGCTGGGGTTCTTACCCTTGGGATTTCCCGACAGTCTGCCGACATTGGGGCCTTTGAAATGCCGCTTGTTGGGGTATTTGGAAGGCACCCGGATGGGGTCCAAATTCCAGGTGTAATCGTCCGTCTTGGTCCACCAATTGATTGTCTCGTACCTGCCGGAAAGACGCTTGGAACTGTGCAAGCCATGCCCGAAATGCCAAACTATGCGGTTGCGGAGTTTCAGTCCCAAGCGTTTGAACATCGGATAGAAGATCGTGTCCAGTGGGATTATTTCTCCCCGATCCACGTAATTTCCAACCTGCCAGCATATCGATCCCTGATCGTGCAGGATGCGGGCACACTCACTTACCACCAACTCCTGGTTGTCCAGGTACTCCTCGATAGAGGTCCTGGATTCGTACGACTTGCCAAGGTTGTAAGGCGGGGACGACACTACCAACTTGACGCCGCCTTCGGGGAGGCTCCGGGCGAACGAGAGCGCGTCCTCGCAGGCGATCCGCAGCTCGCCGTTCTCCAAGGAACGGCCTCGCGTATCCTGCAAATCTCCAAGTGACGGTTGGTAATCTCCGCCTATGCCTACGGCAGGCTCGAGCATAACGCCGGAACGGTGGGAGGTCTGATGTTCCATGGGATGAGATGTCAAGCCGGTGCGTCCAATTGTCGAACTCTCACCAGCATCGTACCTGAAAGCAGCTTTTATGGAGCGATACTATCATTCCGTCACCGGCTCAACAACAGGCTGCTGACAGGTGATGCGCAGTCGAGCGGGTTTGTTGACCGGCCGGCGGGGTGT
>JAAXHE010000030.1 GCA_012271065.1 Candidatus Latescibacterota bacterium | reverse complement strand
AGGGTTTCCTCTTCCCCTTCGTAGAGTACCATCGGCTTGGCCGCCATGGTATCCTTGGCCATTCCCAGGCTGTCCGTTGTCGCCACCAGATACGTGAAGACGCCGTCCAGCTCCCGTACGGATTTCACCATCGCGTCCTCGAGCGAAACCGAGCGATCCAGGCTGTCCGCGATATAGACCGCGATCAGTTCCGAATCGCAATCCGACACGAAGCGATGCCCCCGACGCTCCAGATCGCGGCGCATCGACCAGTAATTGGTCAGCTGGCCGTTGTGGACGACGGAGATATCCCCGAACGGATACGCCCAGTACGGGTGCGCGGAACGAATGTCCACGTCGGACTCCGTGGCCATACGTACGTGCCCTATGGCGTGGGTGCCCACAAAGGTGCCCATGCCGTACTGCTCGCTCACCTCGTTGGCGTCGCCCAGGTCCTTGACGAGTTCCAATGCACTGCCTATGGATAGAATCTCGACGCCCTCCGCGTCTTCAATGAAGTCCGCGAACCTGCGCAGGTCTCCATCGTATCTGACGCGGTACAGGAACGCGTACTCCGTCGGCTGATCCGAGGCGAGTACTTCGCCGCCGAGAGACACGATGCGTTCATCCACCTCCGCTCTACGCTGCACGATCTGATCTCTGATCTCGAAGCCGGACTCCAGGTCCTCCTTTTCCGCCACCTTGAACCGCATCGCCAGAGTCCCGGCCGACGGCTCTCCGTACAGCGCAAAACCCGTTGAGTCCGGACCCCTGTGCTTCATCGCCTGAAGCATCATGGTCATTTCGTTCCCGATCCGACCGGCCCTGTTCCGGTGGATAATCCCCGCGATCCCGCACATATGCGCCTTCCTCCTGTCACACCTACGGCAGACAGTCCCAGTAGGTCTCCAGATCCCAGTCGGTTACCGTTGCCAGAAACCGTTCCCACTCGTCCCGTTTGTAGTGCATGTAGACCTCGTACATCTCGCCTGGAAGCGACGAGCGGATCACCTCGTCCTGCTCCAGCTTATCGAGCGCGTCGCCCAACGTGGTCGGCAGCTTGGTAACTTCCTTGCCTTCTTCGATCGCCTCGTAAATGTTGCGGTGTTCGGGCTCGCCGGGGTCCAGGTCCCGGCGTATGCCGTCGTCAAACGCCTTCAGTAACGCGCCAGCCATGAGATAGGGGTTCACCATCGCGTCCACCGCACGGTATTCGAACCGCCCGGGGCCGGAGACCCGGAGCCCGCAGGTCCGGTTCTGATACCCCCAATCGGAGTAGACGGGCGCCCAGAACCCCGTCTCCCACAACCGCCGGTACGAATTCACCGTGGAACATCCAATGGCTGTGAGCGCGGGCAGATGTTCGATTACGCCGCCGATGCACCGCAGGCCCGTGGGAGCCGGCTCCCGTCTTCCCGGAAGGGGATCGAACATATTCTCGCCGCCTTCCCGATGCGTGAAGACGCCCTCCATGCCGGGAAGCGACTCGTTCCCCAGCGGCTTCAGCACGTCCGCTCCCCCGCGCCAGAGCGAAATATTGTGGTGGCAACCCGACGCCGAGACGCCCATGAAGGGCTTACACATGAAACATGCAATCAGATCGTGCTCCCGGGCGACCTGGGCGCAAATCTGCCGGTAGGTGGTTAGCCTGTCGCACGTGGCGAGCGCGTCGTCGAAGGTGAAGTTCAACTCCAGTTGACCCGGCGCGTCCTCGTGGTCTCCCTGGATCATGTCAAGGCCCATCGCGCGGCCGTATTCGATCACCTTCATGACCACGGGCCTCAGGGACTCGAACTGATCGATATGGTAGCAGTAGGGCTTGCTGAAACCGTCCGCGGGTTTGCCGTCGGGGCCCTTCTGCAGCCACATCATCTCCGGTTCGGCGCCGTGGCGCATGCGCATCCCGTCGTGGTCCCGCGTGAACTGCTCGTGGATGCGCCTGAGATTGCCCCTGCAGTCGGAGGAAAGGGTGCCTCCGGGATTCTCCATCTC
This sequence comes from Candidatus Latescibacterota bacterium, assembly GCA_012271065.1. The sequence continues at coordinate 18,359 of JAAXHE010000030.1, read as the reverse complement.
GTCCCGGTTGCGAAAGAGCGTACAGAAGACCCGCGCCAGGCGCCTGTCCCACGGCAGCTGAACGAAAGTCTCAGGGTCGGGAATTCCCACGAGTTCCGACGCCTCGGGACCGTATCCGATATAATTGTCGTACCTGTCCATGAACAGGTTCGCGGTCGCCCCATACACAAGCTGGAATCCACGTTCCGCGGTCCGTTCCCAGTGGTCCGCCGGAATGCCCTTGCCCACCACCCGGCCCGTCACCGAAATAAACTGGTAATAGATATAGGTGATTCCAAGCGCGTCGATCTTCTCGCGCACCCGGCGCACCTGTTCGTCCCGGCCGTCGGCCCTGACGTAGGCTTCCAGATCCGTTGCAGCCTGATTCGACATAGACGACCCTTCCTCTCTTCAATTGGCGCTTCCCGTTTTCCTATGCCTGGCGTTCTGTCCCGGACTCCAGGGCCCGGATGGCGTTCAGGCCGACCGGCGCTATCTGCAGATCGGCCCCGGCTTCCATCAGGATCTCCCACAGATACGCTGCCAGAGACCGCGCACCGAGGACCGAAAAGGCCGGCAGATCGACGGCATCCCGTCGAATGACGAGTTGCGTCGTCCTGGCGACGCTGGTCTGTTTCGCGGCGCCCTCCGGAAATGCGGCGTCGGTGAAATCCAGCCCGCACACCCTGCTCATCAGAGATGGCGCGGATGGCCCCAGAACGCGGATTTCGGACCACGCGTGGGTCAGATTCGTTACGGTAACGAACCTGTCCGTAGCCCGGTCCACGAGCGTCCTGCGGAAGGCGATATCCCGGCTCGGGGACGTTAAGACAAAAAAACAGTCGCTGCGAAGCCGGTACACGCGTTCCGAGCCGACAACCGCTCCGCCGCCGATTTCCAAATCCAGCGACTCCCACGAAGCGTGGGCATCCTCTCCCTCGACCCGGATCTTGCCGTTTGCCGTCTCATCGGCCAGCGCCACGCCGCGTCCGGCGGCTGAAATCTCAGCACCCGGCGTGGAATACGCCTCCGGAATCCGCCATCCGGAAGATTCCGTAAATTGCGCCCCGAGGTCCCGCGCCGTTTCGTGAAGTGGCGACAATTTCACCGGCGCCGCCCGCGCATTCACATCTGCAACCTTTCTCCATCGGGGTCGTAGAACGGCCCGTGGTGAACATAGGCGTCTTCGAGTTCGCCGTCCCGGCGAATCTGAAACCGTGTTCCCGCTTCCGCCGCCACGTGCGCGGGCAGCCAACAGAGTCCGACGGTCTCTCCGAGCGCCGGACTGAACCGGGAGGAGGTCAACCAGCCGATGATCTCCTGTTTTCCGTTACCGTCCGGATGCACCGCCTGCAGACCTTCTTCGGGCACGATCCCCGGCCGCGCCATTTTGAATCCCACAAGCCGCTGACGGGTCCCGCGTTCCGAGATCCGGGTCAACATGGGCTTGCCCAGAAAGTCCCGCTTCTTCATCTTCACGGCCCATTCCATGTTTGCGGAAAAGGGATCGGTCAGCGCGTCGGTGTCCTGGCCCACGATGATATGCGCTTTCTCCAGACGGAGCACACGCTGCGCGTCCACCCCGAACGGCCCGATGCCGAATTCCTCCCCCGCCGCCATAAGTGCCTGCCATACGTGCAGCCCGAATGACGCCGGGCAGTGGATCTCGTAGGAAAGCTCGCCCGTAAACCCGATCCGGAGGACACGGCACAGCACACCGGCGACGCGCGTCGACCGCACCCGCATATAGGGAAACTTCCCGTTGCTCAGGTCGCGGTCCGTGAGCTTCTGCAGCACGTCTCTGGACCTGGGTCCCGCCAGGTTGAACGCCGCGTAGGAATCGGTGAGGTTGACAACGTGTACGCCGTCGCCCCATCCCGACTGCACCCACCATTGTATCCATTCGTACACCGTCGTCGCGCCGGTGGACGTGGTACTCATATACCACTCGTTCTCCTGAACACGGGCGCACACCCCGTCGTCCATCACCACCCCTTCGTCGTTGCACATCACACCGTACCGGACGCGGCCGACCCCCAGCTTCCGCCACTGGTTGACGTACAGCCGTTCGAGCAGTTCAGGCACGCCCGTTCCGGTCAGCTGGATCTTGCCCAGCGTGCTGACATCCATCAGCCCGACCCGCTCGCGCACGGCCTTCACCTCGGCAATGGGGTCGCCGTAGTCTTCCGGACGCAGCCAGAGCCCCGCCACCATCATCCTCGCGCCCCGTTCCAGGTGCCACTGGTGCGCTGGACTCACCTGCACGGGCTCCATGATCTGACCGGCCAGCGCGCCCAGCGTTACCGGCTCCACGGGCGGACGCGACGTTGTCCTGCCCGTTTCCTGAACCTGCCTTCCGTTTGCGCGGGCGCAGAGATGCACGGCGTTCATGGAACACATCCTGCCCTGGCAGGGGCCCATGGAAATCGTGCTGTACCGTTTCAGCAGTTCGAGACTGTCGTACCCCTCGACGATCGCCGTCTGCAGATCCACGTCGGTGACGTCTTCACAATAGCACAGAAACCTCTTTTTCCGGCCCGCGACCAGCGTACGGTCGGACGTCCGCACCGGCTCGGCGGCCTTACGGGCCAGGAGATCGGACTTCTCAGACGCTCCGGGTCCGTCCCCGAAACCCGATGAGGCCGCGGCGCTTCTTCCGGCGATCCGCCCGTCGTCCATGGCGCACGCGGCCGTGGTGGCGCCCGCGGCGCGGCCTGCCACAAAGATGCCTTCCGGCGCGTTCGTCGCACGCGGTTCCGAACGCTGCGCGTCGTAGACCGACTCTCCGCCGGCCATGTGGAACAGTGCCAGGTCGGGCGTCCAACCCGCGCTCACGACAATCAGGTCGCACGCCAGTGTCCGCGCCGCGGATCGATCCGCCTCTCCCAACGGATCGATCCGGGCGACCCTGGCGGCCTGTACGCGCTTTGATCCAACGGCTTCCAGAATCGTGTGTCGGAAAAACGCAGGCACGCCACGGGAAATCAACTCGTCGGCGGTCGCACTGGAACAGGCGTGCCGTTCGTCCACGACCGCGGCGATTTCAATGTCCGCCTCGGCGAGATCCGCGGCCGCGTCCCATCCGTCGTCGTTCGCCGTTACCACCAGCGCCCTTGCGCCCGGTTTCACGCCATAGAGATTGACCAGCCGCCGGGAGGCGCTGCCCAGCATCACTCCGGGCAGGTCGTTGTTGTCGAACACCAGCGGCATCTCGAGTGCGCCCGTTGCGACAACGACGGACTTCGCGCGTATCTTGAACAGTCGCGAGCCCTTCACAGCCGCCAGCCAGTTATCCTGGTACGACCCCAGTACGGCCGTATCGGTGTAAACCTCGATATCCGACCGGTTCGCCACCGACGCCAGCAACGCCTCCAGCCGTCCTGACCCGTCACGCGAGAAGCGCAGGCGCCCGCCCAGTGACGGCTCGACTTCAAAAAGCGCGACGCTCGCGCCCTGTTCCGCCGCCGCAACGGCCGCGCCGATACCGGAGGGTCCGCCGCCTGCCACCGCCACGTCGGCATGCAGATACTGTTTGTCGTACGCGCCGGGTTGCGACGCGAGGTCCACTTTACCCAACCCCGCCGCGCGGCGCAGCAGGTGTTCGTAGGACGGCCAGAGCGCGGTGGGCCGGATAAAGGTCTTATAGTAGAAACCCACCGGCATCAACGGCGCGGCCAGCTGGGTAAGCGAAAGAAAGTCGCGGTCCAGCGACGGCTGCGCGTTCTGCGACTGCACGGCCATTCCCGCCTCCACGCGGCGCGTACAGGCGCGGACGTTCGGCTCGTCGTCTATCTGGACCAGACAGTTCGGACACTGACCCGCGCAGCACAGCAGACCTCTGGGACGGTGATACTTGAACGACCGGCTGAAGACCTGCACCCCCGCGGCGGCCAGTGCCGATGCAATTGTATCGCCCTCGTATCCCGAATAATCCCGTCCATCGAAGGAAAACGCGACCCGTGCATCGCGATCGATGACCTCGCCGGATTGCGGCGGAAGCCTTTCCGAATCCACAACGGAATCCGCGCGCGGGATCGATTCAGTCGCCATCCCGGTCCTCCCCGACCGCTTCCGCCTGCCAGACGTACGTTTTCACGACCTCCTGCGTCTTCGTATGCCGCCGGGCCAGGAACCAGAGACCGCACCCCGCCTGGTGATACCACCACGCCGTCTCCACGCCCAGCTTGTTGTCGCTCAGATAGAGATACGCGGCCATCTCCTCATCGTCGCACGCATCGGGATCCGCGGGCCGGGGATTGTATTCACCCCCGAAACGGAACTCGCTTACATTTCGTTCGCCGCAATTCGGGCAGGACAGAATCAACATCGGACACTCAGATTCGGGGCCCATGCAAGGGCCATATTAGCAAAATAACCGGCCTTTTCGGCGATGCGACGGTCAGTGACCCACCGACGCCGCGCCCTTTTCGCCGACCAGGTCGAATTCCTCGAACCTGGACAGCCTGAACGGGTGAATCAACTCCGGCGTGCGGTCGCCGGCGATCAGTTCCGCCATCGTCCGCCCGCAGATGGGGGACGCCTTGAAGCCGTACGTACCCCAGCCCACGTCCACAAGAAAACCGCGCACGGGAGTAAAGCCCATGATTGGACTGTAATCAGGCGTCATATCGCAAAGCCCCGCCCACTGACGCAGGACCCGCACCTTGCTCAGAAACGGAAACAGCTCGAGCATGTGTCCGGCGATGCTTTCCATAAACGCCAGCGAAGAATCCATCGAATAGGACGTATAGGGGTCCACGCTTGCGCCCATCACGAGTTCGCCGCGGTCCGACTGGCTCACGTACACGTGCAGACTGCCCGACACGATGACGACGTCGAGAAACGGCTTCAGAGGTTCGGTGACGCACGCCTGCAGGGGAAAGGTGGTCAGGGGCAGGCGTACGCCCGCCATATCGGCGATGGTCGACCCCCACCCGGCCGTCGCGTTCAACACCGTGCCGGTTTTGATGTAACCCCCGGTCGTCTCCACGCCCGCGACGCTCTGGCCGCGCACGTCGATCCCGGTCACCGCGGTCTGCTGGTGAATGTGTACGCCGCGCCGGTCGGCCTGGTGCGCATAGCCCCACACGACGGCGTCGTGCCGGACGATGCCTCCTGGGGGATGGTACAGCGCGGCCAGAATCGGGTAGCGGGGATGGTCGCTGACGTCGATGCCCGGGCAGAGTCTCTCGATTTCGGCGGGCCATATCAATTCCGACACCACACCCTGCAGCTTGTTCACCTCCGCCCGCCTGCGCATGGTGCGCACGGCCCCGTCGGTATGCGCCAGCGTGAGGTGCCCGCGCTGGCTGAACATGACGTTGAAATCCAGCTCCGTCGCCATCTGCTCGTACAGCCGCACGCTTTCGTCGTAGAAGCGCACCCCTTCCGGCGTCAGATAGTTGCTGCGGATAATGGCGGTGTTCCGGCCGCTTCCGCCGGAACCGATATACCCTCTTTCGATAATGGCAACATTCGTAATGCCGTGTTCGGCCGCCAGATAGTAGGCGCAGGCCAGACCATGCGCGCCTCCGCCCACAATCACCACGTCGTAACGGTCCCTGACGGGATGGGACCGCCACATCCTGGGCAACAGCCCGTTACCATTGAGCGCCTGTCGAATCAGCTTTAACGACACCTGACTGTCCCTGATAATCCTGATTCGCAGCTTATCGCCAGCCGGGCCCGCCCCCCGCGACGCGGTTCGTCCCCACCAGCGGAAGATCGCAGATCATGGACGCCTCCGATGTCAGTGCGCGCATGTCTTCAGGCTCCAGATCGTGCACATCCGCCTTTCCGCATGCGCGCGCAAGAATCTGGATTTCGGACGTCATGGCCTGAAGCAGGTTGGCCACCCGCTCTGCCGCTTCATCCACGTCGAGGCGGGACATCAGTTCGGGGTCCTGCGTGGTAATGCCCACCGGACAGCGACCGGTATGGCAGTGATGGCAATGATAAGGTTCCGCGCCAAGCGCCCGGTAGTCGTCAATGAAAATGGGTCGGTTGCAATTCAACGCCATCAACGCCGCCGTGCCGATATAAACAGCATCGGCGCCCAGCGCCATGGCCTTGGCGGCGTCGACGCCGTTCCGGATGCCGCCCGCGATGATCAGCTGCACCTTTCCATACATGCCGATGTCTTCAAGCGCCGCACGCGCTTCACTCACCGCCGCCAGCGTGGGAATCCCCGTATGCTCCTGGCAGATTTCCGCGGACGCCCCGGTTCCGCCTTCCATGCCGTCGACCACAACCACGTCGGCACCCGCCTTGGCGGCCAGGCGAACGTCGTCGAATACGCGCGTGGCGCCCATCTTGACGAAAATCGGAACCTGCCAGTCCGTGGCCTCGCGCAACTCTTCGATCTTGATGATCATATCGTCCGGGCCCAGGAAATCCGGGTGCCGCGCCGGACTCCGCTGGTCGACGCCGATGGGCAGGTCCCGCTGCGACGCCACGTCGCCCAGCACCTTGGCGCCCAGCAGCAGTCCACCCGTGCCAGGCTTCGCCCCCTGTCCGATAGTGAGTTCGATGCCGTCGGCGACCCGCAGGTCATGCACGTTGATTCCGTACCGCGAAGGCAGGACCTCGTAGACCAGCGCCTTGCTTTCTTCCCGCTCGGCCTTCAACATCCCTCCGTCGCCGGTCGTATTCGAGGATCCGACCATATTGGCGCCCCGTGCGAGCGCCACCTTGGCGTTGTAGGACAGGGCGCCCCAACTCATGCCGGTAATCATGATGGGCGTATCCAGCACGATTGGCTTTTCGGCAAAGCGATCGCCGAGAACCGTCTGAGCCGAGCAGCGTTCCCTGTATCCTTCCAGCGGAATGCGCGTGAGCGTACAGGGAATGAAGGTCAGGTCGTCGAACGTCGGCCACCGCCGCTCGCGCAGCGTGCCGAAACCGCGTATCCGGTACCGCCCCAGTTCCGCCTTGACCTGGATGTCCTCGATGACGGCGGGCGTAAACGTGCCGCTTGCTTCCGGCGGACGATGACGCCCGTTATATTCTGCGTCCATAAATGCCCTGTCGGGTTGAATTCAAGGTGCGTCGGTACCCCTTCGTCCGGAATGAAAGGCGGATCACGCATCCGCGCTTTACAGGGCCTCCCGCCACACCGCGCGTTCGTCCTTGTCGAAATTCCAGAGTTTGCGTCCGGCCACCACCTTCTTGAATGACCTGACGTCCCGGCGTCTGCCCAGGTGTTCCTGTATGGCGGCGCTCAGAAAAGCGAACTCGCTCTCGTCCGGCGTCTCCACAACCGCGTCGTTGCCGAGTTCGGCGATCTCCCCGCCCACGAAACACTCGGTCTCATACATGGAATCGGCAAAGGCGTCGCCGGTATCGCCGCAGATGATCATGCGGCCCCGCTGTCCCATGAAACCCGCCATATAACCGCAGTCTCCGCCCACGAGGATCAACCCGCCCTTCATCGCCACGCCCAGCCGGGCCGCGGCGTGACCCCGCACCACCACGGTCCCGCCGCGAATGGACGCCGCCGTACCGTTGCCCGCGTTGCCGTGCACAATCACCTTCCCGTTCATCATCGACTCGGCCAGGCCCCAGCCCGCGCTGCCCTTTACTTCGACGGTCGCCCCGTCAATCATCCCGGCGCAATAGTATCCCACGCTGCCATGCAGCGTGAGATGTACGGGATCCAGAAGCGCCACCCCGAGATTGTGGCGCGCGCCCGGGTCCAGTACCTGCACGTCGCCTTCCCCCGCGGTGAAGAACGCCCTGATCTCGCGGTTGATTTCCCGCGTGGATTTTCCGTTGCAGGTCAGTTGCGCCATAGTCGCATGTCCCTCGCACGGGCTTCTACGACGTCGTAGTTTCCATCCAGGGCCGAACGGAAGGCGATCTCTTCCGTAGCCACCGCGGCGAAGTCGTCCGTTTCCGTAAATAGCAACGGTTTGAAGGAATACGGATCCCGGACGAAACCCACGGCTTGTGGCGTGGCCACCAGATAGCTGAAAGAACCGTCCAGATCCACCAGGGAGGCGGCCATCGCCGCCTCGAGGTCCTTTCCGTCCGCAAGCTGCCGGCGGAGATACATTCCGATGATTTCGGAGTCGTTCTCGGTGTAGAACCGGGCGCCTTCCTGTTCGTATATTCGCCGCAGCTTGTGATAGTTCGTGATGTGCCCGTTGTGAACGATTGCAAGGTCCGGATGACCGTGGGCCCAGAACGGCTGGGAGTGGCTCAGGTCGATCCGCGACTCGGTGGACAGACGGGTATGGCCGATGCCGTGCGTCCCTTCGAAGCCGGAAATACCGTATGATCTGTCCAGGTTGCGGGGGGACCCCACCTGCTTTACGATTTCCAGCCGGCGTCCCATACTCACCACCTCCACACCCTCGCCCGCGTCCTCGATTGCCAGCTCCAGCTTGCTCGCGTCGCCTCCATAGGCAAGAACCAGCCTCAGGTACTCCTCCGTGCGCGCCCAACCGGCCACGGCGCCGAATGCCTCCGCACGCGCCACGACCCTCCGCGCTGTTGCCTCGTAATCCTCATGTTCCCCGAGACTCACACGCAGGACCATTCGTCCGTTTTGACCTTCACCATAAAGCGCCACGCCTGCCGAATCCGGACCCCGGCAGTCCAGCGCGCCCAGCATCTTCAGAATGGTCCGTCCGAGCCCGCCGGTATCCTCCTGCCGGTTCCAGAACCCCACGATTCCACACATCGCTCTTTCTCCGGAATTACACAAAAAAACCCGTACCAGCTTCGGTGAAGCGGGTACGGATGATCGCACCGCACAGGACAAAAGTCAAGCCAAAAACTCTTAGTGTCCCGTCCCAGAAATATACCGCCACTTATCTGCCGCCCGCAATCTGACTCGCCGCCCCGCAACACCGCTTGAACTTCCTGCCGCTGCCGCACGGACACGGTTCGTTCCGTCCCGTACTTCGGGCGCGGAACGCCGCCCTTTCGGACTCCCGGGCGCGCACCCATCCCATCACGTTCGCGGCCGGCCTCCCCGCGGCAAGCTCCTTCGACATCATCTTCATGTAGGGATCCACGTGGCCGAAGAACATCTTGTACCCCCTGCAGAGATAGTTCAGCCCCTCCTCCCCGTCCGGCGCGTGAATAAACCTCTGCTTGGGGCAACCGCCGTTGCATGCGAACCGGTAGTCGCAGGCCCTGCAATACGCTGGCAGGGTATCGCGTTTGTCGGACCCGAATTTCTCCTGCAGGGGGCTGGCAACCATCTCCCGGATGCTCTTTTCCCGGACGTTGCCAAGGTTGTACGTCGGATAGACGAAATGGTCGCAGGAATACAAATCACCGTTGTGTTCAATGATCAGCGCCCTGCCGCACTTTTCCGCGAATATGCAGAGGCTGGCATCCTGGCCCATCCAGCTCCCCAGCGCGATATCGAACATCTGGACGAAATACCGGCCCACGTCCTTCCGGACCCACTCGTCGAAGACGTCGCAAAGGAACCGGCCGTATTGGGCTGAACCCACCGACCACTTCGAGACCCGGGCCCGCCCTTCGAACTCCGGCGCGACAAGCTGCAGCAGATCGTCACCGGGCGCGTCCGCAATCCGCTCCACGATCGGGATAAACTGCATGTAACGGCTCCCGATGGACTTGAGAAAGCGATAGACTTCCACCGGGTAGTCCGCGTTGTGGGCCTGCAGCACCGTGAGTGTATTGTATTCAACCCGGTGTTTCTGAAGGACTTCCAGACCCTCTATCACCCGGTCGAACGTCGGTTTTCCCCCTTTGTCCACGCGATAGCGGTCGTGCATCTCCCTGGGACCGTCCACGGACAGCCCCACGAGAAACCGGTGTTTTGCCAGGAATTCACCCCACTCGTCATCGAGAAGAATCCCGTTGGTCTGAAACGCGTTCGTGACGGTCTTTCCGTTGGCGTACCGCGCCTGCAGGGCCACGGCCCGGCGGTAGAAGTCCACGCCCATCAGCGTGGGTTCTCCGCCCTGCCAGGCGAAATGAACCTCCGGTACGTCCTGCGCTTCGATATAGTGCCGGACGTATAGCTCAAGCGTCTCATCGTCCATCATCCAGTTTCTGCCGGCGTCCGGATACAGCTTTTCCTTCTCAAGGTAAAAGCAGTATTTACAGTCTATATTGCAAACCGCGCCCGACGGCTTGGCCATCACGTGGCAGGCTTCCGGCCGTTCAACGGTCTCTTCGTCCGTCGGCATATGTGCTGTCAGAGTTTCCATATGTGCTGTGCAATCAACCGGTTAACCGCTAATCCGTCTCCAGGGCAGCGGGATCGAACGTGCGGACGTGCGCGTCGCCGCCATCCACCGTGCCTTTCCACGCGTACGGGTCTTCTCCCGCAACCATCAGGATGCCGCGGTAGTCGGCAAGCGCCATCTTGCCGTCCTCGGGCGGTCGATGCCATGGCAACAGCGAGTAGGCGTTCATGTAATGGTTCACCAGCACCCGTCGAAATCGGTCCGACCGGTTCTTGCGGGACCGGTGCAACAGGTATCCGTTGAAGAAGACCACCGCGCCGGCGCGACACACCACCGGTATCTCGCCACTGTCGTCAAATCCGTAGGACTCCTGGGCGAAATCGAACTCCTCGGGCCTGTTGTGCGCGCGCTGGGGATACAGATAGCCATTCCGGTGGGAGCCCGGCAGTACCCACATACAGCCGTTCTCCACCGTCACGTCGTCCAGGGCGTACCACGCGCCGGTGAGGCTGCGGTCCCGCGTGGGGATATACACCTCGTCCTGATGCCAGGCCTGGCCCGGAAACTGCGGCGGCTTGATGAACAGCATCGACTGCATGCATTTCACGTCCGGGGCCACAAGGCGTGATAGTACTCTCGATACGCCGCGGTGCGCGAGGGCCTCCGACATGAACGGACTGATACGGTGCGGTTGGTGGATGCACAGATACTGGGAAAGAGCGGCCTCGTCGGAAATGCCGTCCGGAACCGGCTTCAGATTGTCGCTCTTATACTCTCCGCGGCAGAGCTTTACGGCATCCGCACGAATGGCATCAATATCCTCGTCGCCTAACAGCCCTTCCACAACCAGAAAACCCTGTTCTTTGTACGAGTCGACCTGCGTTTGTGATATTTCCACCGTGGGTCCCCGCGTGGACAGCGGCCAAAATTGACGTAACTTGCTGTAAAATAATCGCCGCCGGCCAAATTGTCAACGCCGGTCGTTACGGGCGCCCTGCCTCACTGCCCATGGGGTCTTTGTCAGGATCTCACTCGATCGTAATACGCTTCCAGCCGCCCGCCCTGTTTCCGCATATCGTGGGCGTCTTCGACGTGGGCCCTGCCCGCGTCGCCCAGTTCCGCCCTTAACCTGCCGGACCCAAGCACCGCATCCAGTCCCTCTGCCAGTCCGTCCACGTTGCGCTCGGGGAACAACAGCGCGCACCGCCTGTCGGGCGCCACCGTGGGGATGTCCGCGTGCAGGGAGGAGACGATCGCCAGCCCGGAGGCCATGGCCTCGATCAACGCCACGGGCGCGCCGCCTTCGGTATCGCCGTCGGCGGCGGTCACGCTCGGATACAACAACACGGAAGCCCTTCCGAGTTCCTTCAAACAGGTCTCGTGAGGCAACACGCCCAGCAGGTCCACCCGGTCTTCGAGTCCGAGGCGCCAGATCTCGCGTTCCACGTCCGCACGCAGTTCTCCATCGCCGATAATGCGCACCCTCAGGCCGGGATGCGACCCGATGATCTTCCGGCAGGCCCGGAGCCCGTAGACGTGCCCCTTCTTCTCGCGGAAATTGGCATACATCAATACGACGCCTTCCTGTCTGGCGTCCGGCCGCGCCAGGCGAATCTTCTCGAGGTCGACGCCCAGCCGGTGCACATGCACCTTCTCATAGGCACAACCGATGGTGACCAGCGACTCGCCCATTCGCGGGCCTTCGACCAGAAAAACCTCCCCCTCGCGGAACAGCCGCTGAAACCGGCGTCTCCACAGCCGTTTTCGTGGCAGTGCGGAAGCATCCATCCCATAGAAGGTGGTGACCATCGGAACCCCGGCACTGCGGCGCGCCTCCAGGCAGAAATAGCCCTCCTGGCCAAAATGGGCATGGATGACCGCGGCGCGTTCCTTCCGGAGTATTCGTCCGTATCCCGCGTACGTGCCCCGGATCTTGCGGACCACCCGGTAGGCGGACCGGCGCAACCGGGACAGGTCTTCGCCGGAATAGAGCGTGTCAACCGGAAAGACGCGCTCGTTCTGCCGTGCCTGCGTCAACACAACCGGCCGATATCGGCTCAGACCGCGTATCTGGTCGTAACACCAGACCATGGTCAGGGTCAGGAACGGATTCGCGCAGTGCGCAACCGTCGGCTTTTCCGGCATCTACCACCTCTCGCAATCGGACTGATGTACGTCGCGCACGGCGCGTCGTTGATTCGCCGGCGGCGCGTGATCCCGATGCGACGAAACACTTGACACCCCGCGCCGCATCGCATAATATCGCAAACCGTGAGTCCCCGCACAACACGAAGCCGGTGGACCGGAAGGAGTCGTCATGCCGCAGACCTATCTCGCCTACGACCTCGGCGCATCCAGCGGCCGGGCCGTTATCGGCCGCTTCGACGGAAGCGCCGTCGAACTCGAAGAAATCCACCGCTTCGCCAACGGCCCCATTTCTGTGGCGGGCGGTCTGTACTGGGATGCGCTGAGGCTCTACGACGAGATGCTCGCTGGACTTCGAAAATGCGCCCGGATCTCCGGTCCGGAACCGGCGGGAATCGGAATCGATACCTGGGGGGTGGATTTCGCACTCCTGGACGAGGTCGATGAACTCCTGGGCAATCCTCACTGTTACCGCGACCCGCGCGTCCAGGGCATGTTGGAAATGGCACTCAGCCGGGTATCCAGAGAAGCGATTTTCGAGCAGACCGGCCTGCAGTTCCTGGAGATCAACACACTCTATCAGTTGCTTTCCGTGGCGGCAAAAAAGCCGCAGCACCTGCGCATGGCCAGTACATTTCTGATGATGCCGGACCTGTTCAACTTCTGGCTGACGGGGCGCAAGGTGTGCGAGTTTTCTAACGCCACCACAACCCAGTTCTACAATCCGATGACTGGAGCGTGGGCGACCGACCTGCTGGACCGGCTCGGGATCCCCGTAGACATGCTTCCCGAAATCGTCCCGCCGGGAACGCCTCTGGGTCCGCTTCGACCTGAGATTGCCGCGGACGCCGGCATCCGGTCAACCGGCGTCATCGCACCGGCGTGTCATGACACCGGATCGGCCGTGGCGGCCGTGCCGTTTTCCGACCCGGACGCGGCCTATATCAGCTCCGGCACATGGGCGCTTCTCGGCACGGAACTGCAAGCCCCCGCGGTGACGCCGGCCGCCCTTCGTCACAATTTCACAAACGAGGGCGGGGTTTGCGGCACCTACCGTTTCCTCAAGAACATTACGGGGCTCTGGATCGTCCAGGAATGCAGGCGCATCTGGGAAAACCAGGGGCACGCTTTTTCCTTCGCCGAACTCGTCAGATTGGCCGACGCGGCGCCCGCACTGACCTCGTTCATCGATCCCGATCATTCGGATTTCCTGGAGCCCGGAGATATGCCGTCCCGCATCCGTACGTACTGCAGACGCACGGGACAGAACGAGCCCGCCACCGAAGGCGCCGTCATCCGGTGCGCCCTGGAGAGCCTCGCCCTCAAGTGCCGGTGCGTCCTGGAGGATCTCGAGTCCGTCCTGGACCGCAGGCTGCACACCATCCACGTCGTTGGCGGAGGCATACGCAACGCCTTGTTGAATCAGTTCACTGCCAACGCCACCGGAAGGCCGGTTGTTGCAGGCCCGGCGGAGGCCACCGCCCTGGGAAATATCCTCATGCAGGTCTACGCCCGAGGCGAAATCGACTCACTGGCGGGAATCCGCGAAGTCGTTCGCAATTCCACGGAACTCGTGACCTGCGTACCGGACGGCGCCGACGCCTGGGAAGACGCTTATAGCCGGTTTCGGCAGTTGTTGGAGGAAGGTACGGGTAGTCTCTGACTGCGATCAGAACAGAGAGAGTTGATCGGCCTTCCGGACCCGCCGTTCCGGGGACAGGCGCTCCCGTTCCAGGAATTCCGCGGGAATATTCTCCAAAAACCGGGACGGCTCTGGACGGGTCCGCTCGCCGAAACGCGTCCTGCTCCTCGCACAGAGCATGACGGCCTCATCCATCGCCCGGGTCAGTCCCACGAACAACAGCCGCTGCTCCTCCTGCACGTCCCCGTTTGCGTGCGGAATCAGGCCCTCCTCCACGCCGCAGATGAACACGACGGGAAACTCCAGCCCCTTGGACGCGTGCAGGGTTGACAGCGTTACCGCTTCCGCACGCGGCCGTGCGACACCGCCGATGCGCACGTAATCGGCATCGGCGCCCAGTACCAGCGTATCGAGAAACGTGCGGACCGAATTGAAGTTCACCGCCATCCGGGCGAGTCGAGCGAGATCCTCATCCCCTTCCGCCCCAGCTACTTCCTGCCATGTCCTCAACAGCGACTCGACGGATTCCGTTTTCGCCATTTTTCTGAACGCCCGGGCCGCATCCTCCAGCGCCGAAACTTTCTCACACGCGGCCGGCGACAGGTCGCCGGCCGCCACGTCACTGCCCGCACGCCGGAGCCGATCGAGTACTGCGTTTCCTGGATGGAAGAGGGGAACCGCCAGCGCGCGCAGCAGACGCAGCATTCCCTTCGGGCGGAACGCGTAATTGAAAAAGCACAGCGCGTGCCGCACATTCCCGGCTGAAAGAAATCCCTTCTGACCAACCACCCGGTACGGCAATCCCTCTTCGATAAAACAACGCTCTATCGCCTCCGCCTGCCGTCCGGTCCTGAACAATACGGCAAAATCCGCCAGGCTCCGGTCGCCTCCTCCGCTCGCTGACTGTCTCCCGCCCGCTTCATCGGCCTGAAGCATATCGGCGCCGCCCATCATCCGGCTGATCTCGTGGACGACCGCGATACCCTCCGCCGTTTCGCCGGAGACGGAAATCAGTCGGGCCGTAACGCCCTCCCCCCGGACGGCATTCAACTGACGACCCTCCCCGATCACGGAAACGGCCGCTCCGGCGACCTGGCGCGTGGAGCGATACGTCCGCTCCAGCACGAACGTCTTCGCAGACGGCAGATCTTCCCTGAGTTTGTGAAAATACGCCGGACTCGCCCCGCGAAATCCATAGATGGCCTGGTCCGGATCGCCGATCACAAACAGACCGGTTCCGTCGCGCGAGAGCGCGGTCACGAGCCGGTACTGCACCGCATTCACGTCCTGAAACTCGTCCACAAGTACGTGTGCAAACCTGTGACGGACCCGCCCGGATGCCTCATCGCCTCTGTGCAGCATCGCCAGGAATTCCAGGAGAATGTCGTCAAAGTCCCACACCCCCAGTTTACGCAGCCGGTCCTGGTACGCTTCCCGAACGCCGCGCAATGCCTCCGGCGCCTCCGCGTCGGGGTTTGTCTTCGCAAATGAGACCGCCGACCGCACGTCCCGCACGGACAGGCTGACTTCAGTATCCGCGATGACCTCGGTCAGCAGTTGTGTCGCTTCCACCTCGTCGATGACCTGAGGCATCTCCCCGGAAGTGCAGGTCTTCATCAGATTCAGCGCAACGGCGTGAAACGTGCCCAGGGTCAGCCCGTCCAGTGTTCCCTGGTCCGGCAGGAGCGCATGAACGCGTTCCTGCAATTCCGCCGCGGCCTTATTCGTAAACGTCACCGCCAGGATCGACTCCGGAGCCACGCCCGCCTCCCCGATCAGCCGTGCCAACCGGTGGGTCAACACCCGCGTCTTTCCCGTGCCCGGACCGGCCACCACAATGGCAGGCCCGCTATCCCAGTCCACAGCCGCTTTTTGCGCGTCGTCCAATCCGCCGCCACCCGCAAGGTCCGCGACCGCTGGCGCTTTACCGTTTCCAGCGGATGCCCTTTCGCTTTCCGAGGTCGCCTCGAACGATGACGTCTGCGGCGCCGTTTCCGGTATTTCCGGCAGATCGAACAGCGCGGGCTGCCGGCTCAAACGGGCGCGGTCCTCCTCGGAGAAGACCTGTATCCTTCCATATACGCCGTCGTACCCCGCCGCGATCTCAACCTCTCCTGCCCGCATTCGACGCACGCCCTCCGCTACCAGCGGCTCGCCACAGCGTGCAATCGCCTCGGGGGACACGTACCTCAGTATGGCCAGTTCGGGCCCCAACTCCGCCAGCATCCTTTCGTACACCGTCTGGACCCGTTTGCTGGTTGGCCCCACCCCGAGGACAGAACCGATGACTTCCGGCAACGGAATCAGATTCTCATACGGCGGGGCCACGGCCGGCCTGTCGCCTTCTGCCCGGTCGGCCAACTGCTCGACGCGGTGCAGAACGCCGACCGTCAACCGCTTTCCGCATTCCGGGCAACGGCAGTCCGCGGCAATCGTCCGGCCGGGTTCCCAGCAGATTCCGCATTTCCGATGCCCATCGAGGTGATACTTACCTTCTTCGGGATAGAATTCCAGCGTCCCAAGAAACCGTTCGGGGGCTCTCGACTTCAGCGCCTCGTATATGCCCCTGTACGACAGTTCGGTATCGAAACAGGTGGCCTCCCGCGCCAGTTTCGACGGGGAATGCGCATCCGAATTGGAAACGATCGCATACCTGTCCAGCATGGACAGGCGCCAGTTCATCGGCGGATCGGACGAGAGACCCGTCTCGACGGCGAAAATCGAGGGCAGCATGTCTTCGAAACACTCTTCGAGCGTATCGAACCCGGAACTCGCGCCCAGCACGGCGAAATGCGGCGTCCATATATGCGCAGGGATGAACAGCACGTCATCGGCGGCTTCGAGGCAAATCTCCGCGAGATCCCTGCTGTCCAGCCCCAGAATGGGCCGCCCGTCCGATTTCAGATTTCCGATATCCCCCAACCGGGCGTTCAACCGCTCCACCGCTTCGAAACCCGGCATCAGAACGACGTGGTGCACCTTGCGCGTCTTGTCGTTCTTCTTGTAGATCAAGCTGATTTCGGTGGACAGCACGAAGCGCACCGTTCCCCGGCATCGCTCCGGGAGATCCTCGTCCACCGCGGCCCGTCGCGCCGGCTTCAGACGGAACAGCCCCTCCTCCGCGGGCTCCAGGCGGTCCTTCAATTCCTCGATCCACTCGGGATGGGTGAAGTCGCCCGTCCCCACCACGTTCACGCCCTTGAGCGCGGACCATTTGTAGAGGTTATCGGGGTTCAACTGACGGCTTGTCGCCCTGGAAAACCGGGAGTGCAGATGTACGTCCGCCACAAAACGCATCGCGTTCTCTCTAACCTCAGTAATTCACAAACACAAACTTACATGGGTGGACAGGATGAACAGGATAAAGACCCAATGAACGAAAAAGAGTACAGTTCTTCAGGCAATGGTGGTGATCCCGTTACCCGCAGACTATACGTCACCGTTCCGACTTACACAATCCAACAGCATTGCAGATTGGTGTGATCTTCGACGTGAAAAGCGTTGAAGAGCAGAACCTGTTCAATTGTTGCACCCATGCTTATGGATGATTCACCCTAATGACTCATAAACATAAACCTACATGGATGGACAGGATGAACAGGATAAAGACCCAATGAACCAGAATCCGCGGCAGCTGCGAGCGCGCGGCGCCGTTCCTGCCCGTACTATCAGGTCTCCATCTGGCGGCGGTCTGCTACTGCTTCATATTTTTCACGCCCTGACGACACGCACTGGAAAACCTGATAACCCTTGATTTCAATCCACATATATATTCTGTGGCAGATGCCGCAGACCTTCAGCGCGTGCGGTTCCGGACTCCTTTCGAAACGGTAATCAAGATCGTCATAGCCGCGACGGAGTTGCGCAATGTCATCGTCCGTATATTGCTTTGAAAGCCGTGCGAATACCGCCGCCGGCAGGTCCGCCACCGCCTTCCTGAGTTTCCTGGGATCGACATCCCAGGGAAAAGACAGTTCGAACCCGCAAGCGCACCACCGGTCGGACATATCCCAGTCCGACTGAAACCACCACTCGTCATAGATTCGCCGGCAGGCCTCGCACAGTTCATACGACAACGCGGGATCCATACCCTCTTCGCGGATCAGTTCGCCGATCTGCCCGCGCTCCGCGTCCGGTAAGTTCCCGAGCTTTACCGTTGGCTTATGACACCAGGCGCACTGATGGGCGCTCCTCCGGAGAATCACAATCAGCACGATGGGTCCGACGATTACAACCGCCGCGAAAATCAGACCCAGGATTAACATTGCAGTCTACCCTCGGTTTGCCTGGAGACGTGTGCCAACGCACTTCCCGGAAGACCCGTGGACAGGATTCGCTCGCCGATATCAGTTGGCCCGGTCATATTTGTCCATACCGCCCGACACAACCTGGAAGACCTGAAAGCCCTTTACAGGCACCCA
>JAAXHE010000017.1:1318-2361 GCA_012271065.1 Candidatus Latescibacterota bacterium | reverse complement strand
AACGTACCACCGGAGGTACAACCAATGGTCACCACGTTCAACGACAATCCATTTTCGCCGGAAGCGATCTACAAGCCCTATGACTTCTACAACCGGCTGCGAGAGCACGAGCCGGTGTATTACAACGAACAGCTCGAGGTGTGGATGATCACCTCGTGGGAGCATCTGGTCTGGGTCACCAGGCATCCGGAGGCATTCTCGTCCAGCGTGTACGCGCGGGACACCCGGGCCCCGAACCCGCCCATCGATGAAGACGACATGGAACTCTACAACTTCATCAAGAAGTGGCAGGTTTCGCGATTTATCCAGCACGACCAGCGCCGGTACAACCCCGACGTCAGCGGGTCAGACCACATCGACATGCGCCGGGTGATGCACGGCTACTTCACGCCCAAGTCGATCGAAATGTGGCGCCCCCTGGTGCAATCCGCCATCGACGAACTGCTGGACGCCGTCGAAGAAAAGGGTCGGATGGACGTCATGGCCGACCTGGCCACCCCGTTGCCCCTGCTGGTCATCGCCCGGATGCTTGGCATACCCGACAGCGAGCGGGAGCGACTGCGCGAACTCGCCAAGGACCTGCGGTTCCTCAACCGCGAGGGGCCGGACCGGATGAAGCCGCTGACCCAGGCGGTGCGAAACCTCCAGGACTTCATCGCGCCGATGGTCGAGGATCGGGTCAACAATCCCGAGAATTTCGACGGCACCGACCTGATGTCCGTAGTCTGCGAAGGTGAGCGGCAGGGCGTGTTCAATCGGGACATGACGGTCAACAACATCATGTTGCTGTTGTCGGCCGGACACGAGACCACGATCAACCTGATTTGCAACGGTACGCTGGCATTCACCCAGCACCCGGAACAGTGGGCCATCCTGAAGTCCGATCCGGAAGGCAAGACCGTACGCGCGACTGAAGAGGCCCTCCGGTATGACTCGCCGGTGCGGTCCATCCAGCGCATCGCGATGGATGATATTGAGCTGAACGGCCAAACCATCCGTAAGAACGACCGGGTCCGCTGGTTCATACCCGGCGCCAATCGCGA
>JAAXHE010000017.1:0-1221 GCA_012271065.1 Candidatus Latescibacterota bacterium | reverse complement strand
AAGGTCGAACTGGAGATCCCGGTGGAACAGGTCGAATACGACCACGTGCTCACCTTCCGCGCGGTGGAGAGCCTCCCGGTGCAGGTGACCAGCGCGTAGCCACCACTGCGCACGCAAGTCCCTGTCAAACAACGGGCCGACGGTCGCGCTAGTGGCCGTCGGCCATTGTTTTGAGCACGGATTCCGTTTGAATTGTAGAACCGCTTGTGATAATTTTGAACTTAGCCAGGGCCGCAGATTGAGGGAATGACCATGCCCCCCAGCATCCATGACGACCTGTTCGCCGCTGAGGCGATTCGCGATCCCTACGGCTATTTTGGAGCGCTGCGGGCCGAAGCGCCGGTGCACTGGAACGAGCAGTACCAGATGTGGGTGGTGACCAGCTACGAACGGCTGGTGTGGACAGCTCGCCATCCGGAATACTTCTCCTCGGAAGTGGCCCTGCGGGACAGCGCACCACCTTCTCCTTCGATTCCGGAAGAGGACATGGAATTGTTCGCCGCGATACGCCGGTGGCGAGCGGCACAGTTCACCCAGAACGATGGCGCCAAGCACAAGGAAAAGCGGAAGATTGTGCACGGGTATTTCACGCCCAGGGCCATGGAGACGTGGCGCCCGTTGGTCCGTCAAACCGTGAACGACCTATTGGACGATCTGCAGGGCGCTGGCCGAATGGACGTCATGCATGACTTCGCCACGCCGCTCACCTACGGCATCATCGCCGGCCTGATGGACATACCGCCCAGCGACCGCGCTTTCGTCAAGGAACTGTGCAGCAGCATGTGCGGGTTCGACGGCAACCGGCCGGACCGGATAAGGATGTATGCCGAAGGCGTCCAGGTCGTTACCGACTACCTGGCGCCCATCGTGGCCGAACGAGTTCGGGACCCGGGCGAAGATCTGCTGTCGGTGATCTGCAAAGGCGAGATCATGGGCGCGTACACCCGGGACGAGGTGTTGGCCAACGCGCTCCTGCTTCTGGTCGCCGGACACGAAACCACCAACGACCTGATTTCCAACGGGGTGCTGGCCTTCGCCCAACACTCCGACCAGTTCGACCTCCTGAGGACCGACCCCGACGCCCACATCGTGAATGCGGTAGAGGAAGTTCTGCGATACGATTCGCCCCTGAAATCCATCCAGAGAGTCGCGACGCAGGACGTGGAGATGGGCGACGGGCAAACGGTGGGCAAAGACGACCGCGTGCGCTGGGTGATCTCT